>JAUSKU010000035.1 GCA_030646755.1 Deltaproteobacteria bacterium | reverse complement strand
TCGAGCTTGATCGGCATCAAGGTTTGTTGTATCATCTTTCTACCCCCTCTTTGTGATATTGTGGTTTCACCTAACTGGTGAGGAGTATACCTCACTGAAACCCTTTATCCAAGAGGGGTTTTTGCGCTTTTGAGAGGGGAATCTCTATATTAAGGATACAATTATAGAGTCACACGATGGAAATATTGTATTTATTACGCGCATGGCAATAATATATTCCCATAAAAACTTTTTATTGACATCATAATTTGGCTAAATAATAATGCACTCGTAAAAAGTCACAAATCACCCTTCGACAAGCTCAGGGCGAACGGCAGTCAGGTTGGAACCATTGACTTTACCCCGTTCGTGGTGAGGCTGTCGAACCACAGAAAAGACTTTTTACGAGACCATCAATTATAAGGGTCCATGTTTTGAAATAGATAGAAAGAGATTCGGGCTGTTTAGCCCAGGAGTAGAAAAAGAAGAAGTGTTTTAATCGGGAAGCGTTACAGTCTTTTAAGGAGGTTTATATTTATGAGAAAGCTTTTCTTTGCATTTTACTTAGTTGTTCTTGCAGCCACTGCTGGAACCGCCCTTGCGGATTCAATTAAAGCCCCTTCAACCATCTCGTCCGTTACAGTATTCCCCGACAGGGCCATAGTTACAAGGACATTGTCGTTGGATCTCCAGCCAGGCAGTCATGAACTAAATATAGATGGCCTTCCAATGGGGCTTCTTGAGGATTCAGTAAGGGTTTCAGGCAAGGGGAGCGCTTCTGTAAAGATCGCGGGGCTTGAGTTGAGAAAGACCTTCCTGAAAGAGGGTGAAGATGCAAGGGTCAAGGCAATAGAAAGGGAGTTAGAGAGACTGAAGGATGAGAGTATGACCATACAAGACGGCATCACCAGCCTGGAGTCCCAAAGGAAGTTCCTTGAATCGATAAAAATAAAGGCGTCCGATGACATAACAAAGGATATCAACCTGGCAAGGGTAAAGGTTTCGGAGTGGCAGGAATTATTGAAGTTCTATCTGGAAAACCTTGCAAGAATAGACGGAGATATCCGGGGCCGTCAGATAAAGGTCAGGGATTTGCTGGAAAGGATAACGGCATTAGAGAACGAGCTTCAGGGATTGAGATCTGTTCAGCAGCCCAAGGGACAAAGATCGGCGGTAGTCGGCCTGGAAGTGGGCAAGTCCGGCAGCTTTCAGATTGGTCTGTCTTACGCGATAATGGGTGCAGGATGGCAGCCTTCCTATGATGTCAGAGCCGTCGGGAATTCAAATGTCGTGGAATTGACATATTACGGCGAGGTCAGGCAGAGGACAGGAGAGGAATGGAAGGATGTAAACATCGTTCTTTCGACTGCAAGGCCTGCCGTAGGGGCCAGAATGCCGGATATTTATCCGTGGTATATAGGTGGGCAATTAAGGCCGATGGAAAAGGCAAGTAGAGGAATGATGATGGAAAGTATGGCAAGAGCAGAGGTAGAGTCGTTTGATGCAGCTGCTGAGGCCGAGGTCCCGGCAGCACCTTTAACGGCGGACATCAGCCAGGGATTTACCGCAACTACCTTTAAACTTAAGAAGAAGGCTGATATTCCTTCAGACGGAGCAGTCCACAGAGTGACAGTTTCAATAGAAAAGATGGATGCATCCTTTGAATACGAGACCGTCCCCAAACTCTCTGAATTTGCATACATTAAGGGAGACGTGAAAAACAGTGCAGAATACCCGCTCCTTGCGGGCAGGATGAATGTCTTTGTTGACGACAGCTTCATCGGTACGTCCGGCATAGCCACAACAGCCCCGACAGAGAATATCAACCTTTCACTTGGGATTGATGAAGGCGTGAAGATAAAGAGGGAGACACTGAAACGCGAGAAAGGAAAGGGCGGCTTCTTGAGCGGCAAGCTCAGAACTACCCTGCGGTACAAGGTAGCTGTGACGAACTACAAGAAAGACAGGGTTAAGGTCAGGGTAGTCGATCAGGTCCCGGTTTCTCAGGATAAGGACATCGCTGTTACATTGGCGGAAACGTCTATGGAGCCTTATGCAAAGACGGAACAGGGAGTCTTAAAATGGCTGATAGAGCTGAATCCCGGAGAAAAGAAAGAGATTGTCTTTGAGTTCTATGTTGACTATCCATCGGACAAGCCGGTTGATTTATGAGAAAAAAGGGGCCGGATATTGAGCCCCTATTGGTTTATGGATCAGTGTGAATAGGATTTATTAGAGAAAAAGAAGAAGTAACTAAGTGAGGCCGAGACGGTTGCCCCCGTTTTCCCTTTGTCATTCCCGCAAGTAAGGCCACAAGATACTGTGCCCTTACTTTTATTGACTACTATATATATTTAATTTTGCATAATTTGGCATAATTATATTTTAATTTGCATAAAATATAGTTGACACATATATCTCAATTGTGGAAACTTATGTCACAATATGAAGCAGAATGTGAATAACGTAAGGAAGTTAAGGGAAGCCAAGATGATGAGCAAGGCAGAGCTTGCCAGGAAGGCGGGGATATCCGTCCTGACCGTTGACAGGATAGAAAAGGGTTATCCGTGCAGGCTGGATACAAAGAGAAAGATTGTCCTGGCTTTGGGATTCAGGGTTCCAGAGGCGGAGAAGGTATTTAAAAACAGTCAGAAGGCAGGGGTCAAGGGTTAGATGTCAGGTGTTAGGTTCGGAAAAGGGGTTTAAATGGCTCTGTTCGGTAAAAAGAAGGGTGTTATAGGGGTGGACATAGGTTCCTCAGCTATCAAGATTGTGGAACTGAAAGATACAAAGAAGGGATATCAGCTTACCAATTACGGGATAGTGCCTCTCCCTTCGGAAGTCATTGTCGATGGCGCCATTATGGACTCATCCGCCATTGTGGAGGCCATAAAAAACCTTCTTGCCGAGAAGAAGATGAAGACCAGGGATGCAGCCATCTCTGTGTCCGGTCATTCGGTGATTATAAAAAAGATCACCCTTCCTGTCATGACGGAGGCGGAGCTGGAAGAGTCCATACAGTGGGAGGCGGAGCAATATATCCCGTTCCCAATAAGCGATGTAAATATAGATTTTCACATCCTTGAGATGGCCCCTGGACAGCCTCAGATGGACGTTCTGATTGTGGCAGTGAAGAAGGATATGATAAATGATTATACAGCTGCTATAGCCGAGGCAGGCCTTAACCCAGTTGTGGTTGATGTTGACTCATTTGCGCTGGAGAACATGTACTGCATAAACTACGATATTGTCCCTGAGGAGACCGTGGCACTGGTAAACATGGGCGCCAATATCACAAACATAAACATACTGAAGGGTGGGACATCCACTCTTACCAGAGATGTCTCCGTCGGAGGAAGGCAGATAACCAATGAGATACAGAAGCATGCGGGCGTAAGCTTCGAGGATGCCGAGATTCTTAAATGCGGCGGCGAAGTCAACGGTGTCGATTCAAAGGATATAGATGCGATAGTTAAATTTGGAGCCAATGCTCTTGTGACAGAGGTGCAGAGGTCGCTGAATTTTTACCTTTCGACATCTCACGAAGGTAAGATTGACAGGGTGTACCTTGGCGGCGGTTCTTCGAAGATAAAGGGGATAGCAGATGTTATTGCGGAGAGGACAGGCTTTCCGACCGAATTGATTGATCCCTTCCTTAAGATAGGATTCAACCAGAAGACCTTTGACCCCGACGCATTGAAGAAAGACGCTCCATTGCTTTGTGTAGGAGTCGGGCTGGCTACCAGGAGGCCTGGGGATAAATGATTAAAATAAATCTATTACCAGTTCGGGCCGCTAAAAAGAAGGAGACACTCCGGCAGCAGATATCAATTGCCGCAATGTCTCTTGTCTTTGTCCTTATTATAATTGGATACGCCCATGTCAGTATCGGAAAGAGGATCGCGGATATTAATGGAAAGATAGCGTCCACCCAGGAGGAGCTTACACTGACCAAGGCACAGATAGGTGAGGTCTCCAAGTTCAAGGAGGTTAAGAAGGTCCTTGAGGACAAGCTTGGTGTGATCGAGACGCTCAAGAAGGCCAAGAGCGGTCCGGTGAAGATGCTTGACGAGTTGAGCAGGGTGATACCGGATAAGCTGTGGGTAGATTCATTTAAGGAGAAGGGCACAGATATAGGTATTGATGGTGTGGCACTCAGCAATGAGACAATAGCCCAGTTCATGACTGAACTGGAGAAGTCCACGAACTTTAAGGATATAGAGCTCATTGTAACGGAGCAGGTGGAGCAGAAGGGGATGAAGCTGAAGAAGTTCAGCCTGACAGGCAGGCTGGAAGGGGTGGAGCCAAAGAAAGAAGAGAAGGCAAAGAAATAAAGGGTGTAATATGGCAGTAACAGTAGAAACGATAATAAAGCTTCCGACAAAACAAAAGGCATATATCCTTGTAGGGATACTTGTTGCCATTCTCGGCCTTTATTGGTACCTTGTTTACAGGCCGAAATCAGCTGAACTCACAATCATTACCGCCAATCTGGAGAAGCTGCAAGCTGAACTGAATGAGAGCAAGACTATTGCGGCTGACCTCCCGAAGTTCAAAGAGGAAGTGGCCAGGCTTAATGCGGAACTTAAAAAAGCCCTTATGGAACTTCCTGACAAAAAGGAGATACCGACTCTTCTCACCAATATATCCAATCTTGGGACTGATGCAGGACTTGAATTCCTGCGTTTCAAGCCGCTAATTGAGGTTCCTTCAGGTTTTTATGCCAAGGTCCCTGTTGAAATAAACGTCAAGGGGACATTTTACAGCGTGGCGACATTCTTTGACAAGGTAAGCAAGCTCCCGAGGATTGTAAATATCGGGGAGGTTGTCATTGGCGGCGCCAAGGAAGAGGGAGGAAAGCTTGTCCTCACAACCTCCTGTCTTGCGACTACATACAGGTTTATCGAGGGTGAAAGTGGAACTAAATAGTTTGAAAATCAGTGGTCAGTGGTCAGTGGTCAGTGGTCAGTGGCTACGTCTCACGACTGTTACCTGTCTCTTGCTTCTCACTTTTATTGCCGGCTGTAAGAAAGAGGAGGCGGCGCCTACTCAAGCGGCTCCTGTAAAACAGGTTGCTAAACCTGTTCAGGCGGCGGTAACCACTGTAAAAAAAGAAGAGTATGCGTATGATGCTGCAGGGAAGAGAGACCCTTTTAAGCCTTTTATAGAACTTGAAAAGAAGGGGGCTCCCGCCAAGGTCCCTTTAAGCCCTCTCCAGGCCTATGATGTGAATGAGCTGAGGCTCGTTGGGATTATCTTATTGCCGGGAAAGAGGGTGGCCATGATTGAAGACCCAGCAGGCAAGGGGTACAACGTGACGGTCGGAGTTCTGATAGGGAAGAATGACGGGAAGGTTGTAGAGATATTAAAGGACGAGGTTATTGTGGAAGAGAAGTTAGTTGACGAGACTGGTCAGCCAAAGACGAGGAAGGTATCAATAACGATACCAAAGGAAAAGGAAGGGGAGGGGAAATGAAGAGACAGTGGTCAGTGATCAGTAGTCAGTTGTCAGTCGACAAACGAAAGACCGCATTTGAAAATATCTTGCATCTTGCATCTTGCATCTTGATCCTGATGTCCCTTACCGTCGCATGTTCTCCCAAGGCGAGCCAGGTCAGACCGGAAGAACCGGTAACGGCTGTGTCTATTGATAAGATAGAGGTAAGCGAAGTAGATGGAAGATCTCTCCTTACTATAAAGTCCACTGCTGCAATGCAGGGAAATTACACTATTGTGAAGATTTCAGGACCTCCGACGGTTGTTATTGAGATGCCCAACGTGGAACCGGCCAACTTTGGAGGCCCAATAGAGGTAAATGACGGGACCATAGGGCGTATCGAGACATCCCGGATGGATGGAAAAGGAACAAGGCTTGAGGTGTTTCTTTCAGCCTTAACGGAGCATGAGGTTAAGGTTAACGGCAATTCCCTGGAACTCTATTTCGTGAAGGTGCCGAAGGTTGTAGAAGCGCCACAAGTAGAGACTTCCCTTCAGGAACAGAAGATAGAGGCTGCTCCACCTGTAGAAGAGGAGGCAGCGGCCCCGGCTGTCGTTGAGGAGCCCAAAAAGATTGAGAAGCCTAAGAAAACCCTGAAGATAATCAATGTAAAGATTAAAAGGCTGGGTAAATATACCACTGCTGAAATAATAACTAATGGGGAACCCACTGCCTATAATGCCTTTAGCCTCAAGGCCCCCAACAGGGTTGTCCTTGACATAGGAAATGCCAGGGAGATCCTTTCAAAAAAGGATATAAAGGTAGTCTCCCCGCACATCAAGGGTGCGAGATTAGGCCGTTATGACGATAAGGTAAGGGTGGTATTTGACTATAAGGGTGAGGTTAAACCTTATGACGTTGTTAAGGGTAAGGACAGAATCGTAATATTCTTTGGCAGAAAACCTACCGTTACAATAGTCAGGGTTGAGAAA
Source organism: Deltaproteobacteria bacterium (assembly GCA_030646755.1). Classification (GTDB taxonomy): domain Bacteria; phylum Desulfobacterota; class JAENJC01; order JAENJC01; family JAENJC01; genus JAUSKU01. Next base: position 6,596 of record JAUSKU010000035.1, on the reverse strand, counting down.
CCTAAGGTAAAGGTAAAGGTTGAGGCAGCGAAAGAAGAGGTCAAGGCTGAGGTTAAGGTTGAGGAGAAACAACCTCCGGTAAAGGAAGAAAAGGCCGAGGCTAAAGAAGAGATAAAGGTAGAAGCGAAAGAAGAGGTAAGGGTAGAGGTAGAGAAAAAAGAGGAGGCACAGCAGGCCGAGGTTAAGGTCGAGGAGAAGCCGGCCTCTGTGAAGGAAGAGAAGGCTGAAGTTGCGCCTGAAAAAAAGATAGCTGAAGAGGCTCCTAATGAGCCTGGCGCAAAGTTCTATACAGGGCAGAAGGTGGTGTTGGAGTTCAAGGATGCCGACATTAAGAATATCTTCAGGATCATTGCCGAGGTCAGCGGATATAACATGGTCATAGATTCCGCTGTAACTGGTAAATTGACCCTCAGACTTATAAACGTTCCTTGGGATCAGGCCCTTGACATAATCCTTGATACAAACAATCTTGGAATGACAAAGATCGGAAATGTGATCAGGGTGATGCCTAAGGCCGCCATTAAAAAAGAGGAAGAGGAGAAGCTTGCTTCTCTAAAGGCCAAGGAAAAGCTTGAGGATATGGTGACCAAGCTCATACCTGTCAGCTATGCAAAGGCATCCGATCTCTCTTCCAAGCTGAAGGGTGTTATGACGGACAGGGGAACTACCCTCGTGGACGAAAGGACAAATACCATAATACTGAAGGATATACAGAAAAGTGTCGATGCCGCGGAAAAGCTTGTGAAGGATCTGGATACCCCAACAGCGCAGGTGTCGATTGAGGCCCGCCTGGTATCAGCGAATACTAGCTTTTCAAGAGATCTGGGAATTCAGTGGGGCAGCGGATACACAGCAAGCGCATCCACCGGAAATCCGACCGGTTATTATTTCCCGAACTCATATACCATTGCGGCCGGAGGGGGAGGCAGCGTGGCAGCAAACCTTCCCACTACAGGGAACGTCGGAGGCCCCGGTGGTTCTATAGGGATATCGTTCGGTTCAATAAACAATACACTGAACTTGGATCTCCGGTTGAGTGCCCTTGAGACCCAAGGATGGGGTAAGGTTATTTCAAGTCCCAAGGTAATAACCCTTGACAATAAAGAGGCAACAATTCAGCAGGGGTATTCCATCCCCTTCGAGACTACTTCTGCATCAGGGACTCAAACATCCTTTATTGATGCCAACCTGAATCTGACTGTGACTCCGCATGTTACAGCGGATGGGAGGATTCTAATGAAGGTAAAAACCAGCAACAACAAGCCCGATAACACATTTAAAGGCGCCAGCGGCGCTCCGTCTATTTTTAAGAATGAGGCTACTACAGAGGTTCTTGTGAAGGACGGAGAAACAACTGTAATCGGAGGGATTTACGAAACAACTAAAACTGAAAGTGAAAGTTATACACCCTTACTTGGAAAGATTCCTATTATAGGATGGCTCTTTAAGTCAAAGACTAAAACGGATGTTAAGACAGAACTGTTAATTTTTATAACGCCAAGGATTGTACATGAAAAAGCGATGTAATTAATTATTCACATATGCGCGCATTTGGGATTATGAATAGAGATGAGTAACCTGAGATATTTAACTGCTGGTGAGTCACACGGGAAAGGGCTCACAGCTTTGATTGAGGGTGTTCCTTCTAACCTTGAATTAACTGCGGAGTTTCTAAACAGGGAACTTTCCCGCCGCCAGATGGGATATGGGCGCGGCGGAAGGATGAAGATCGAGACTGATAAGGCAGAGATACTTTCCGGTGTGAGATTTGGAAGAACCCTTGGCTCACCAGTTGCACTGTTCATTGAAAACAAGGACTGGCAAAACTGGCAGGAAGTAATGAGTTCACACCCCCCCTCTGTCCCCCCCTTAGCAAGGGGGGGAATAAAAGGGGGGGTCACCCGCCCACGCCCTGGCCATGCAGACCTTTCAGGTGCCATAAAGTATAACCAAAGAGACATAAGGAACATCCTGGAGAGGTCAAGCGCAAGAGAGACGGCTACAAGGGTTGCAGTAGGCGCGGTTGCGAAGAGGCTTCTTGAGGAGTTTGGAATAAAGGTTTACAGCTGGGTAACGGAGATAGGGGGAGCCGGTGGTCAGAGGTCAGTATATTACTCCTCACTTCTCGCTTCTCGCTCCTCGCTTCCTGAGTTATTTGACAAGGCCGAAGGCTCCGAAGTCCGCTGCCCTGATCCAAAAGCAACCGGGGCCATAAAACAAAGGATTGACGAGGCCAGAAACAATGGTGATTCGGTGGGAGGTATTTTTGAGGTAGTTGTTAGTGGTGTCCCTGTGGGTCTCGGTAGTCATGTCCAGTGGGACAGAAAGCTCAATGCAAGACTTGCCATGGCACTCATGAGCATTCAGGCAATAAAGGGGATTGAGATTGGACTTGGTTTCGAGGCAGGAAGAAGATCTGGTTCTGAGGTACATGACGAAATCGAATATACAAGTCAGGAGTCTGGTGTCAGGAGTCAGGAGAAGTCTGGATTTTACAGGAGAACAAATAACGCAGGCGGGATAGAAGGCGGGATGAGCAACGGCGGGGACATAGTCCTCAGGGCAGTCATGAAGCCGATACCAACCTTATATAAACCTCTTAAGTCTGTTGATATTGAAACTAAAGAGATTTTTGAGGCCAGTATAGAAAGGTCCGATATATGCGCGGTCCCTGCAGCCTCTGTTGTAGGGGAGGCAGTGGTTGCCATAGAGATTGCAAATGCTATGTTAGACAAGTTTGGCGGTGACTCACTTGAAGAGATGAAAAGGAATTACGAAGGATACATAGAGTATGTAAAGGGGTTTTAGTATAAGATTAACAAGTCCTTATAAGTCCCCTCCCCTGGCGGGAGGGGATTGAGGGGAGGGGGATCGAATTTGGTGACGTTTCACCCTCACCCTGACCCTCTCCCGTCAAGGGAGAGGGGAAATTATTTGAAGAAGAACATTGTTCTTACCGGTTTTATGGGCACTGGTAAGACCTATACCGGAAGGGCACTGGCCAGAATGCTTGGGACAAATTTCATAGATACTGATTCGCTTATTGAGAAAGAGGCAGGAATTCCAATATCAGAGATATTTGAAAAGTTCGGAGAAACCCGCTTCCGGGAGCTTGAAAGGGAAGTAGTTAAAAGAGCTTCTGAGGGAAACTGCATAGTTATTGCCGTTGGCGGCGGGGCAATTGTGGATCCTGATAATTTGGCCGCTCTCAAAAGGAACGGTCTGATTATAAATCTTACAGCTTCTCCTGAGGTGATCCTTGGGAGGGTTGAAAGGAACTCTGACAGGCCGATCCTTCAGGTTGAAGACAAGATAGGTAAGATAACGGAGTTGCTTGAAAAGAGGGCTCCTTATTATGAGAAGGCTGATATAACAGTGAATACGGACGGTAAAAGCCCGGAGCAGGTCGCGGATGAGATTTTAGAGGCCGTGAGAAGTGAGACGTAAGACGTAAATGGATTCTATAAAAGTAAATCTTGGCGATCGAAGCTATCCCATATACTTCGGAACTGGAATATTAAAGGGCTTTGGCGGGACATATACAAAGTTTTCCAATAGTAAGAAAGTTATAATAGTAACCAATCCCAATGTTGGAAAGTTGTATTACGAGGTTGTCGAGGACAGCCTGCTGAAAGAAGGGATAGAGCCTCATCGGATAGACGTCCCGGATGGCGAAGAATATAAGACCCTTACATGGGCATCAAAGCTCTTTGACAAATTGATAGCATTGAAGGCAGACAGGCAGACGCCCCTCATAGCCCTTGGCGGTGGTGTGATTGGGGATCTGACCGGTTTTGTAGCTGCAACTTACTTGCGGGGCGTGCCTTTTATCCAGGTTCCGACAACACTTTTGGCGCAAGTGGATTCCAGTGTAGGAGGCAAGACAGGTGTTAATCATAGGAAAGGGAAAAATCTGATAGGCGCCTTTTATCAGCCTAAGTTTGTTTATATAGATATCGATACCCTGAAGTCCCTTGACAAGCGGGAAATAAAGGCGGGTCTTGCCGAGGTAATAAAGTACGGTGTCATAAGAGACCCTAAGCTATTTAAATACCTTGAAGATAATGTTGATATTTTAACTCAAGACTTAAAACTTAAAACTCAAAACACAGCTCTTTTACATATAGTCAAGAGATCGTGCGCCATAAAGGCCGCTGTTGTTGAGGCTGACGAGAGGGAATCCGGGCTTAGGGCTATATTGAATTTTGGTCATACATTTGGCCATGCTGTTGAGGCTGTTACAAAATATAAGGAATATAAGCATGGAGAGGCGGTAGCTATCGGGATGGTTTATGCGTCTAAACTCTCTCATAGAACTGGATTATGTAGTAAAAGTGTGGTAGAAAGGGTGCGTAATTTAATCAAGAAAGCTGGCCTTCCTACCGAAGCGCCGAATTTTCCAAGAAAGAGCTTCTTGAAGGCAATGGAGATAGATAAGAAGGTGGTTGGCGGGGAGCTAAGATTTGTGCTGGTGGAAGGTATTGGAAAGGTGAGGCTTGAGAAGGTCAAGGCAGATGTTATAATGCCGGAGAGCAGATTATAATGACTGAAGGGCTAAATAAAGAGATAATTACAAGTTTGTTAGAGCCTTATTTTGAAAAGAGAGATGACATATTAATGGCGTTCCTCTTTGGTTCCTGGGCAACTGGTAAATATTGCAGAGAATCGGATGTGGACATTGCCGTGTATTTTAAGCCCGTAAGTGGCGGACTCGAGTGGGAAGAGTTTGATGCAAGGTATGAAGGTGAAGACGAAATATGGCGTGAAATTGAGAACCTCCTGGGAAAAGAGGTTGACTTGCTGGTACTGAACAGGGCAGCTTCGAGCATTGCGGACACCGCTATAAGCGGTGTGCCTGTTGTTATAAAAGACAGGGGCTTATATCTCGATTTTATGCTGCGTGTAACATCAGAGGCAATTGACTTCAGAGGATTTGTTGCCGAATATTGGAGACTTAAGGAAGAGATGAGGGCTTATATATCTCCCATCCCCCTCTCAATCTCCCCCTTGAAGGGGGAGAAGTAATATCCCCTCTCCTTCAAGGAGAGGGTTAGGGTGAGGATGGGCCAATGCTGGGAGAGCGGGATAAAGAGCGACTTATTAAGCACCTTGAATTTATGGTAGGTGAGTTGGACGATTTCCAGAAATTTGCAGGGTATACATGGAACGATTACCAGTTTGACAGGGATAAACGCAGGAACATAGAGAGGTGGATAGAAAACCTTACAAACTCAACCATTGATGTTGCAAAGATCCTGCTAGCGGCTGATGATTATCCGATGCCTCAGAGTTACAGAGAGATGCTGTTTGCCTTTGGGGCAAGATACTTTAATGAAGATTTTGGTAAAAGGATTGAGAGATGGGGGACTCTGCGAAATGTTGTTACTCATGAGTACCTTGATATAAAGTGGAATACCATAAAGGCTTTTTTGAACGAAAGTAAACCTTTTTTGGATGAGATACACAGTAAGGTGAAAGAGTTATTGTTTGCCCCACCCTCACCCTAACCCTCTCCCTGAGGGAGAGGGGACATTTAACTCCCTCCCTTTCAAGGGGAGGGTTGGGGAGGGGATGGGGTAATAAGTGAGCAGTGTTAGAGTAGGCGGCGGAAAAATGAAGATCGGCAAAATAGAATTAGGTAAGATACCTGTGGTGATCGGGACGCTCTCCGGGAATATAGAGCATCCGGTTGAGATCGTTAATAAAATTGATCTGTTTGAACTACGTATCGATACGTTTAAGACACAGGAAGTTGCGTATATCTCCGAAATTATACATTCGCTCAAAAGTGTTTATGGGAAGCCGTTACTTGTAACAATCCGGTCCAAGGCAGAGGGCGGCGCCATAGAGATAGACGATGATAAGAGATATGAGATATACAAAGAGGTTCTCTCTTTGGTTGATGCAGTGGATATCGAGTTAAGCTCATCCAAGTTATTGAAAATGGTTTTGCCTCTATGCAGGGAAAAAGAGAAGGCCTTGATCGCCTCTTATCATAACCACGATGAGACACCGGAGGATGCCGCGTTGGAAAAGATTCTATCGGACGGCAAAGAAATCGGGGCTGACATAGTGAAGATAGCGGTTACGGCTAATTCAAAAGAGGACTTAAGCAGGCTGATATCCTTTACTATTAAAAACAGGGACAAAGGCATAATTACCATTTCTCAGGGGAGCATAGGTACCATATCTCGGATCGTTACCCCGATCTTAGGTTCCCTTATGACTTACGGCTATATCGATGCCCCATCAGCGAGAGGACAGTTGTCTGCATTTGATATTGTCGAGCATCTAAGACTTTTTGATCCGGCATATAATGATAAGCTGATAGAAAGAACCAGGCTCTTGGAAGGTATTTTATGAGTTTTGTGTTGGTTGAAAAAATCAGGTCGGAACGGTTGGAGAAGGCAAAGAAAAAGCCTACATATTGGGAGGGAATGATGAAAAATAGATATTTTAGGTAGCGTAACAGTTTAGTGGGTCTACTTTTGAGAAAACTTAACCCACTTTAGACCCTTTGTATTTACACCAGCAAGTGATAAAGGAGAGTGTCCATTATGGCCCTTTATCCTGCTGCAACTGAACTTCTTGAACCT
>JAUSKU010000008.1 GCA_030646755.1 Deltaproteobacteria bacterium | reverse complement strand
GAAATATGGTCTGTTGTATCATCTCTTTAACCCTCCTGGATTTTTGGTTTCACCACACAGGTGAGGATTATACCTCACTGAAACCTTGGATCCAAGAGGGTTTTTGCGTTTTATGGGGCAGCTAACGCGGAATTTGGGCTTAACTTGCCTATTTTGTTTAAATCTGTTATTTTGTGACAATGATTGCAGTCCTTGGAGCAGGTATAGCAGGCCTTACAGCAGGGTATGAACTCATAAAGAACGGTGTTCCGGGAAAAGAGATCGTCATTTTTGAAAAAGAAGATGAAATCGGCGGGTTAGCACAAACAAAGGCCTATAACGGTTTCAAATTCGACCTCGGCCCACACAGATGGTTCACCAGGTCAAGCGAGATAGACCAATTATGGAATGAACTCAATTCGCCCGAAATTCTTTATTTAGAGCGCCATACCCGCATATGGTATAAAAACAGGCTGATCAACTACCCCCTGAGTCCCTTCAACGTCATCAAGAACCTCGGTATAAGCAAATCCGGCCCGGCCTTGTTTAGCTATACTATCCAGAGAATAAAGGACCGGTTCAACAATGCCAGCCCTCAAAATATGGAAGAGGCCCTTATCAGACAGTTCGGCCCTGCCCTTTATAAGGCATTCTTCAGGGACTATAACCAAAAACTCTGGGGTGGCGAAGGGTGCAGGGAACTATCCCCGGACTGGGTAGGGCAGCGAGTCAAAAACCTTACCCTCTCTCAGGCTGTATTCGATGCAATTGGATTAAGCAAGAAAGGAAGTGTAGACAGCCTAACGGACCGCTTTAAATACCCGGTCAATGGATGCGGACAGCTTTCGGAGAAACTGGCACAAAGAATAAAAAATTCCGGAGGCGCTATCATCTGTAATGCCGAGGTAAAAGATATAACTCTTTCAGGGAAAAGGCTAACGCACCTCGTCATAAATAGCGGAGGTTATGTAGAAGGGTATAAAATAGATTACTGCATATCCTCCATCCCCATAGATAATCTTTGCAGGGCCATATCTCCGGCACTACCTTCCGCCGATATCCTTCCGGCAGCCAATGGCCTTAGATACCGCCATATGATATTTGTAGTCCTGTTTATAGATGCCCCTCGTATAACGAAAGATCAATGGGTATATGTCCAGGACCCTGCGATCAGCTTCAACCGCTTCATGGACATGAACAGTTGGAACCCGGCCCTCTCCCCACCCGGCATGACAAGCCTCGTATTTGAGGTGACCTGCGATAAGAGAGATGCGCGGTGGAACCTTTCAGATGAAGAATGGATCAAAGTGATAAGTGAGGAATTTGTTCGAGGTTTTAACTTCATTGAAAAAAGAAAGGTCATTGGAGGGAATGTCTACCGGAAGAGCCATGCGTATCCGGTATACACACTCGATTACAAAAACAGGCTTGGCATAATAAGGGATGCATTTAGGAAGGTCGAGAACCTGCAACTCATCGGACGCAACGGCCTGTTCCGGTATAACAACATGGACCACTCCATGACCACAGGATTGATTGCGGCCAGGAACTATTCAGGGAACACTCATATAGATACTGCTGATGTTGGGAATGAATTTCATGGATAAGGATAATTCGGTTGATCTGAAGCCGGTTCGCGACAACTTAAAAGACCTTTACCCTGCCTTCCTCCTTTTTGCGCTAGCGGTGGCCTGCTACTGGAGGATGTTCGACAACTACTTTTACCTTGATGATACAAACGGGGTATTTGCCGGTTATCTGCTGAGCCATGACATAACAAAGATATTTACTTACAACTTTGAGGCCATATACATCTCGCCCCTCAGAAGGGTTGTCGTGGCGCTTAGTTACATACCAAACTACCTGATCTCAGGGTATGATCCCTGGAGCTACTACCTTGCAAACCTCTTGCTCCACTTTGGGAATTCTCTTCTTGTTTACCTCATAGTAAAAAAGTTATCCGACAATAAAAACCTGGCCCTGCTTACCGCCGTACTTTTCTCTACCTCTCTAAACAAAGCAGATGCAGTGATGATGATCGCCCACAGGACAACGTTAATGGGCGCGTTCTTTGCCCTGTTGTCCATATTTTTATACATCAGAATAATTATGGAAGGCTACAACAGGAGGTTGTTTCTGTACACGCTCCTTTCGTTTGTGGCGGCCTTGGGATCTTATGAGACGGGGCTTGTATTGCCCGGTATCTTTATTGCCCTTGGATTGGTTTATAAAGGGAGAGACTTCTTTAAAAAAGAGCTTCTCCTTGTGAATGCCTCTTTCCTGTCACTCGTGATCATCCTGGTCTTGTTTCTCGGATTGCAGCCTGGTGCCGCAATTGCAGATACTTCTCTCGTGGGGAGGATATATCATATCTTCAGAAATGTATTGGCGGTCTTCCCATCTTTTATAATCCCGCCTTTTGTTCTTCAACAACCGAATGAGGCTTATCATAGTATTACTACCTATTTTGGCTGGATAGAACTCTTCTCATTAGTCCTCATCGGCTTGATTGTAACGGTCAATCTTAGGATAAGAGACAGGCTGGTCATCTTTGGATTGATATTCTTCTTAATTATGGCAATCCCCACTTCCAGCGTAAATTGGGCCTATTACCCGGAATATAAATTCCATCGCTTACGCTTTTCAATAGGCAAATACAGCTATCTGTCTTCCTTCGGATACTATATTATTGCGGGAACTCTCTTGTGTAAGCTGTACTGCTATTTATCAGCACGATGTACACGACCCCACTTGATCAAAGCGGTTTCATTTCTTGTGCTCGGCACATTTATTGTGTTCAATATCTCCTTGCTTTATCACAGAGAAAAGATGTGGGAATTCGTTGCTAAGATGACTAAGGCTCAGATAGATTTTTTGATATCCTTAGATATTAAACAAAATCACTACCACAAGATATATTCATCAGGTAACGACCAATTCATTTACTCCAAGCATGTGGAATCTCTCTTGCGGGTCATACACAAAAACACCGACATAACGGTTCAGGACTTCTCTAAAGAATCTAAACCCGAGGCCGGGGAAAAAGAACTTTTATTCATCACCGCTGATGGCAAAATGGTCGCAATAGATTATGATAAAAAATATCTTATAAAGCAGTCTGAACTGCCTTTGAAGGCGCCACCATTTCTCCTATCAATAAAACCGACCAGATTTTAGAAAGTCTCTAAAAAGTGCGGTTCTTATGAGCCGAATTAAGTAAGGGATGACCAGGAACTATACAGGGAGCACTCATATAGATACCGCTGATGTTGGGAATGAATTTCATGGATAAGGATAATTCGGTTGATATGAAGCCGCCTCGCTGCAACTTAAAAGACCTTTACCCTCCCTTTCTACTTTTAGCGCTCGCAGTGGTCTGCTACTGGAAGATGTTCGACAACTACTTCTTCCTTGATGACACGAACGGCGTGTTTGCCGGTTATCTACTAAGCCATGACATAACAAAGATATTTACTTACAACTTTGAGGCCATCTATATGTCGCCCCTGAGAAGGGTTGTAGTGGCTCTGAGTTACATACCGAACTACCTGATCTCAGGATATGATCCCTGGAGCTACTACCTTGCAAACCTCTTGCTCCACTTTGGGAATTCTCTTCTTGTTTACCTCATAGTAAAAAAGTTATCCGACAATAAAAACCTGGCCCTGCTTACAGCCGTACTATTCTCTACCTCTCTAAACAAAGCAGATGCAGTGATGATGATCGCCCACAGGACAACGTTAATGGGCGCGTTCTTTGCCCTGTTGTCCATATTTTTATACATCAGAATAATTATGGAAGGCTACAGCAGGAGGTTATTCCTATGCACGCTCCTCTCATTTGTAGCGGCCCTGGGCTCTTATGAGACGGGGCTTGTATTGCCCGGCATCTTTATTGTTCTTGGATTGATTTATAAAGACAGAGAGTTCTTTAAAAAGGAGTTCCTTCTTGTAAATGGCGCTTTTATATCTCTCGTGATCATCCTGGTCTTGTTTCTCGGATTGCAGCCTGGTGGCGCGATTGCGGAGACTTCTCTCATAGGCAAAGTGTACCATATCTTCAGAAATGTATTGGCTGTCTTTCCTTCGTTTTTGATTCCGCCTTTTGTACTTCAACAACCGAATGAGGTCTATCATAGCACAAGCACCTATTTTGGCTGGATAGAGCTTTTATCTGTCGTACTTATCATTGTAGTCGTGATAGCCAACGTAAAAATAAAAGATCGATTGGTTTATTTTGGACTGTTATTTTTTCTTATTGCTGCGGTACCCACTGCTACTGTTATCTGGGGATATTATCCAGAATCACGGCTCCATCGTTTAAGGTTCTCAATCGGTAAATATAGCTATCTTTCATCTGTAGGTTTTTATGTTATTGCAGCAGTATCATTATATAGGTTTTATGGTTTCCTCTTAAATCATGTAAATAAGACTTTCATAAAAACGGTTTCAGTCATCTTAATACTTTTCTATCTTGTATTTAATATCTATTGGCTTTATGAAAAGGAGAAGGACTGGGATTTTGCCACCAATGCCGCAAGACGCCAGGTCAATTCATTAAAAGCGCTAAATCTTGATCTAAGCGGCTACTCTAATATTTTTTCCACTGGCGGTGACCTTATTCTCTATGGGAAGCATATGGAATCATTATTGCGTGTCATATATAATAACCCAAACATAAAGGTACTAGCCTATGAAGGTGAGAAAACATTTACAATAAAGCGGACTCATCCAGGCAGGGATTATTTACTTGTTATTCGCGGTGGGGAAAGTGAAATTCTAAACGCCTTTGAAATGATCACCCAAAAAGATGGTATTCATTCGATGGAGCGCATAAAGTGAGGGATGACCAGGAGCTTTGGCCATCCCTCTTATTGTCAACCTATCTTTTCCCAACGATTCTTATGGAATCACTGCCTATGATGTTCTTCCCATCAAGGGTCTTGCCGGTTAAAGAAGCGGAAGTCTCTCCCTCTTGTATCCCTGTTTCTGCCGTATTAAAGTGCAAGATTATATCCAGTAATCCATCGGCATTCACATCCTCGATATGCCCCATCCCATGCGCTTCGGTTGCACCAGCGGGGCCAAATTTCACGGTTAAGGGATCAATGTTCCTTGCATCAAAGTCGCTTGTAGAAAGGATTGAAACCGGGATAACACCAGTAGAGTCAAGGTTCATGCTATTGGGATAGCTTCCAGGTTTTATGTCCACCATAACTACAATTACTGGAGAATATTTTATGACAGTATAGTCAAGATTCGCTGAGGTTCCATAACTACCTCCTGCTACATATACATTACCGGCTTTATCTATAGCAATTGCATTTGAATAGTCATCCCCATTTCCGCTGCCATTGTATCTTTCTACCCATTCTTCAGTGCCATCAGGCCAATACTTTATGGTTGCGAAATCATAGCCTGTTGTTCCTCCGTGGCTGTAACCTGTCACATAAGCATTTCCATCATTATCCAAGACAAGTGAGGTAGCTACGTCACCCAACTCCCCTGGACCAATATATTCCTTAAGCCATAATTGAGTGCCATCTGTGTCGTATTTGATAGTTGTGTAGCGTGCGGGATCCCCACTGTACCCTGTCACATATACATTCCCACCACTATCTATCGCTATTGCAGTAGGAATATCTACACCACCGCCTGCCGTTGCAGAATATCGTGCCACCCATTGTTGAATGCCACCGGAATCAAACTTGACGGTAGCGTAATCATAATCCGCTTCGACCCTCCCCCGTCCAGTTACATAAACATTCCCATTCGCATCTACGGCAATTGCGCTGGGAACATCCTCACTACCAGTACCGCCGTAAGCTGCCACCCATTGAAGGACTCCATCTGTATCGTACTTTAATATTCCATAATTATACGATGCTCTTGAGGCATATCTATCACCAGATGTTCCCGCTATATAGACATTTCCACCCGCATCCACGGTCATTGCTGAGGCGTAATCATCACCGCCGGGCCCATCGTAGGCCCTCATCCATTTCATAACACCGTCTGAATCATATTTAAAGGTAACGATGTCGCTATCACCTACAACATAGGGACTGGTCCCTGCTACGTAAACATCCCCATTAGAACCAACACCTATTCCAACGGGATAATTATACCAGTGCCATGAGGGAGCATATTGCCTTATCCATACTTCATCACCATTCGAGTTGTATTTGATAGTTACATACTCCAGTTTACCCCATTCCCCGAACCACATCTTGGAACTATATCCTGCAACATATACATTGCCATCCCCGTCTACCGCTATCGCAGTCCCTCCATCACCTGCGCCACCAGGTCCATTATACCTCCTCTCCCACAACTTCTCACCAGCGGAATTATACTTGATTGTAACAATGTCATTATTTAGGTCGAGCCAGTCTGAAGTACTTCCACCTGATGTTCCTGTAACATATACATTACCTTCTGCATCTACAGCCATCTTTTTGGCCTGATCCACTGTATTGCCGGGACCATTGTAAGTTGCCACCCATTCCTGCATTACATCTGCAAAAGCCCCTGTGGTAAAAACTCCTAAAAATAAAACGGTTGTGAGAAACTTGCCTATAAAGCGTTTACTCATGACTTACCTCCTCTTTTAATGTTTTCGGACTCTTAAAAACCTGACTTGCAAAGAGAAACCCCTTTCACCTCCTTCCGCCCTCGACTTGAAAAAAACAAAAAAGCCTTTCCCGGCAAAACAGGCCCGTAAAAGGCTTTCAATAAGGCTTTTAATGAATGGTGTATCTGTTGAGTTGAGTTGAGTTGAGTTGAGTTGAGTTGAGTTGAGTTGAGTTGCAGGTAACGTGCCATTTTTAAGGCCTCACTTTTCTAACCTATTGTTGCCCTACTTGTATCTCCCGGAAATTTGCCTGTCAAGGGAAATTTTCAAAAACGATCTCACGAGTAGGATAATCATGCAATAGGTTTACAGCAATGCCAAGGCGCAGCTGGAGGTAGTTGGAGGATATTCCAACTGCTCTAAAATAGGTTGATTTTAAAGAAATGCAATAAAAAAGACCCTTTCGGCGATGGAAGGGGGTTCAAATTAAATCCAGTCAGCGCTTTAAGATGATCTCTCCAACCAAGTCATAGTCCGATTTTCCCATTGATTATTTCATTTATTATGTTAACATAACCCTCTCTTATGAAAGAGTTTTTTGCAATGTTTGAGGAATACTTAGAGCTGGAGAAGAACCTCTCTCCCCATACGGTTAAGGCATATATGAGCGACATACGTCAGTTTGAATCCTTCCTGGCCGTTAAGAGACCGGATGTTGAAATTGGAGAGATTGACCATTTAGCAGTGAGAGGGTATATAGGTTCCCTTTACAAAAAGGAGAAAAAAAGCTCTATAGGCCGGAAACTGGCATCAATCAGGTCCTTCTTCGATTATATGATAAAAAAGGGTTATCTTGAGAATAATCCGGCCAGGATGGTGTCAATTCCAAAGCCTGAGAAGGTGCTCCCGTCCTTTATCTCTGTGGACGAGGCCTTTGCACTGATGGATAAGCCCAAAGGCCTATCTCTTAAGAGTCTTAGAGACAGGGCCATCCTCGAAACCCTTTACTCTTGCGGTTTAAGGGTCAGCGAGCTTGTGGGACTCGACATGGACAATATAAATTTAAGAGACAGTATTTTAAGAGTCATAGGTAAAGGGAATAAGGAACGGATAGTCCCGATAGGCGAAAAAGCAGTTAAGGCGATAGAGGAGTACTTGGAAATCAGGAGACAGAAGTCAGAAGTTACGAAGATGAGAATTTTGGAAGATACGAATTTCTCAGCTTCCCAACCTCTCAACCTCTCAACTTCTAAAAATGTTGAACCCTTGTTTATAAACCTCAGGGGCGGCAGGCTCACACAGAGGAGTGTAGAAAGGTTTGTAAAAAAATACACTGCCGGGATAGCCAGCGGGAAAAGGGTCACGCCTCACTCACTGAGGCACACCTTTGCCACCCACCTTCTTGATAACGGGGCCGACCTTAGAGGGATACAGGAGATGCTTGGCCATGCATCTCTTTCCACGACGCAGAAATATACGCATCTCAGCATGGAGAGGCTGATGGATGTTTATGACAGGGCGCATCCGAAGGCTAAGAGCAGTGGCCGGTGATCAGGGGTCAGTCAAAAATGAAGTTATCAACTGACCACTATTAGTGAGGTAAACGATGAGCGACAAAGAAGGCATAACCTTTCACGGCACAACCATAATAGCCGTCCGAAAGAACGGCAAGGTGGCCATTGGAGGGGACGGACAGGTCACCATGGGAAACACTGTCATGAAGCACGGCGCCAGGAAGGTGAGAAGGCTTTATAACGATAAGGTGATAGCAGGTTTTGCCGGTTCCACAGCGGACGCATTTACTTTATTCGAGAGGTTCGAGGCCAAGCTTGAGGAGTACAGGGGAAACCTGACCAGGGCCGCGGTGGAACTTGCAAAGGACTGGAGGCTCGACAGGGCGCTCCGCAGGCTTGAGGCGCTGCTAATTGTTGCCGATTCAGAGCATTCATTTATAATATCAGGTACAGGTGACGTCATTGAGCCTGATGACGGGATTGCTGCCATAGGCTCAGGAGGCCCTTTTGCCCAAGCGGCAGCCAGGGCGCTGGTCAGATATTCCAATCTTGAACCAAAGGGGATTGTGGAAGAGGCCATGAAGATAGCCTCGGAGATCTGTATATATACTAATTCTAATATAACTGTGGAGGAACTGTGAAATCAGTGATCAGTGGCCAGGGGCCAGTGGCCGGTTAAATTCAAAATCCGCTCACTGACCACCGACCACCGACCACTGACCACTAATAAATTATGTCAAACTTTACACCAAAAGAGATAGTGTCAGAACTTGATAAGTACATCATCGGCCAGGGGAAGGCAAAAAGGGCAGTGGCTGTTGCACTGAGGAACCGGTGGAGGAGGCAGCAGATCCCGAAAGAGCTTAGGGATGAGGTGGCCCCTAAGAATATCATCATGATCGGCCCCACCGGGGTCGGGAAGACGGAGATTGCCAGGAGGCTTTCAAGGCTTGCCCAGGCCCCGTTTATAAAGGTGGAGGCGTCAAAGTTCACAGAGGTGGGATATGTCGGAAGGGACGTGGAATCCATAATCCGTGAACTTACGGACATAGCCGTGGGGATGATAAAGGCCGAAGAAGCGGAGAAGGTGAAGGACAAGGCCAGAGAGATTGCGGAAGAAAGGGTACTCGATATCCTTCTGCCGCCGAGGCCGGTGACCGGGACGGAGCCGTCTCCAGAGGAGTCTCATAAGGCTACAAGAGAGAAGCTCAGGACACTCCTTCTGGAGGGAAAGCTGGATGACAGGTTTGTGGAGGTAGAGGTAAAGGAGTCGGGCCCGGTTGTTGGCGTACTTTCAGCGCCTGGGATGGAGGATATAGAATCAAACCTAAAGGATATGTTTTCAAACCTCTTTCCCCAGAAGACAAAGAAGGCGATGGTCAAAGTCCCGGAGGCCCTGGAGCTTCTTGCCAAGGAAGAGGCGGGAAGACTTGTAGACATGGAGAGGGTGACAAAGACCGCGGTTGAAAGGGTGGAGCAGTCCGGGATAGTATTCCTCGATGAAATAGACAAGATAGCAGGAAGAGAGAAGGGTTCCGGCCCGGATGTCTCCAGGGAGGGAGTGCAGAGGGACCTCCTTCCGATAGTGGAGGGCTCCACGGTAAATACTAAATACGGGATGGTAAAGACAGACCACATACTATTCATAGCTGCCGGGGCATTCCATGTTTCGAAGCCTTCCGACCTGATACCGGAGCTTCAGGGAAGGTTCCCTATAAGGGTTGAACTGGACTCCTTGACAAAGGAAGATTTTATAAAGATACTCACAGAACCCAGAAATGCCCTGATAAAACAGTACAAGGCCCTCCTTGAAACCGAAGGTGTTGTCCTGGACTTCAAGGAAGACGCAATAGCGGAGATTGCCGAGATCGCCACCCTTGTAAATGAAAGGACTGAAAATATCGGCGCCAGAAGGCTTTACACCATAATGGAAAAGTTCCTCGAGGAGATATCTTTCGAGGCCCCTGATATTAAAGGACAGACCATCCCTATAAGCGGACAATACGTCAGGGGGAAGCTCAGCAATATTATAAAGAATGAAGATTTAAGCAGGTATATACTGTAGGGGCGGGTTTCAAACCCGCCCCTACAAAAGAGGTGATTATGCAAAACATCCTTATAATAGATGATGAACTTTTCTTCAGGGAATTTATATCGGACAATCTGAAGAAAGCGGGTTATCCTTCCATTACAGCATCCGGCGGTGTTGAAGGATTGGGCATACTGGAAAGAGAAAAGGGTAAGGTCTCGGTTGTACTCCTTGACATAGTCATGCCGGAGATGGACGGACTGGCAGTCCTTGAGAAGATAAGGGAGATAGATCCTAATCTCCCCGTCATAATGATGACAGCCCATATAGACCAGGATCTGGTTCTTAGGGCACTGAGGAACGGGGCATTTGATTACCTGGCAAAGCCTCTATATACGGAAGAACTTCTTATCTCGACAAAAAGGGCATATGACCATTATGCCCTGGTAGTCCAGAATGAAAATAAGCTCAAACAGATAAAAAATCTTGAAATTGGCGCCCAGAGGCTCGTAGAACTTGCTAAAGGCTCGATACGCATGGAGGTTGTAGTAGAAAACAATAAACTCCTCCAGGCGACCATTGACCTCATAGCCAGCGTCCTTGAGGCCGAGAAGGTTTCCATGATGCTGGTGGATGAGGAAAAAAAGGAGCTCAGGGTAGCGGTCGCCAACGGTCTTAACCGGGACATTTCCACCCTCCCGGTGAGGAAGGTGGGAGAAGGGATCGCAGGGACTGTGGCGGAGCGGGGCGAGGCAATCCTGGTTCAGGACATAAGGGATGCCAAAGAGCATAAAGAATCTGAGTTCGCTGGGCAGTATAAGACCGGCTCATTCCTCTGTGTGCCCATAAAGGTGCTTGGTAAAATCATTGGGGTCGTCAGTGTTAATGATAAGCTTACAGGAGAATCTTTCTCAGAGAGTGACCTGACTGTGCTGACCACATTTTCTCACCAGATCGCCTTGACCCTTGAAAATGCCATGGTAAACGCCGACATGGAGAAATACATTGAGAAGCTCACCCTATTGAATGAGATAAGCAAGACCCTTATTTCAATAGTCGATCCTAAGGAGATATTCAAGGATATAGCCAAAAAGACGAGGGATGTACTGGAAGTAGAGGCATGTGTTCTTTTACTGAGTGAGGAGAAAAGCGGGGATCTTCGTTTTGAAACCGGATTCAGCGAAAAGGGTGAGATAATACAACAACTCTCTATAAGGTCCGGCGAAGGAATTACCGGCCGGGTTTTGGAGAGCGGGAATATGGCCGTGGTGGTCAATGTGAAGGATGAAAAGGGATATGTCCCGGAGATAGACGGCATTCCGGAGCTAGAGGTCAGGGACCTCCTCTGTGCCCCGCTAAAGATAAAGGGTACACCCCTCGGCGTCATGAAGGTGATTAACAAAAAAAATGGGCAGCCCTTTACATCAAGGGATATTGAGATCATGGAATCTATAACATCCCAGTCATCCATTGCCCTTAAGAATGCCTGGCTTTATGAAAACCTTGTCTCTTCTGTAGACGAGGTTGCCGCCACAAACAAGGAGCTGGAAAGGGTAAACACTGAACTGAAGCTTAAGGTCAAGGAGCTGGAGTTGCTGAAGAAAGGAAAAGGTTGATGCTGAAACTTATAGAAAAGGCGAACACCCTTATAGAGGCCCTCCCTTACATAAAGAAATTTTACGGAAAGACCGTAGTAATAAAGTATGGCGGCCATGCCATGGAAAATGAGGAGCTTAAGGACTCCTTTGCCCAGGACATAGTCCTTATGAAGTACATAGGGATGAACCCTGTCATAGTTCACGGAGGCGGCCCCCAGATAGATGATTTGCTGAAAAGGGTCGGCAAGAAGTCCGAATTCAAGCGCGGCCTAAGGGTTACGGACGACGAGACCATGGAGATCGTGGAGATGGTCCTTGTGGGAAAGGTGAACAAGGAGATCGTCTCTCTCATAAATCAGCACGGGGGACAGGCAGTTGGCCTTTCCGGGAGGGATGGAGGCCTTATAAAGGCGAAGAAGCTCAAGGTGCGGCATAAAGATGAGACCGGCAGGGAAGAGGTTGTAGATATCGGGCGGGTTGGAGAAGTAGATACGGTAAATCCTAAGGTTATAGAGGCACTCGATGATAGCAAGTTTATCCCTGTCATAGCCCCTGTGGGCGCAGGTGTGAACGGTGAGGCTTACAACATCAATGCAGACCTGGCGGCAGGAAAGATCGCATCAGCACTGAAGGCAGAGAAGTTTATCCTCCTGACAGATGTAGAAGGGGTCCTGGATAACAACAAGAAACTGGTCTCTACCTTGAACGCAAAAGAGGCCGCTGCCGCCATAAAAAAAGGGGTTATTGCCGGAGGGATGATACCGAAGGTGGAGTGTTGTCTTGATGCAGTAAAAGAAGGGGTAGGCAAGGCCCACATCATAGATGGCCGCGTAAAACACGCCATACTCCTTGAGATCTTCACAGACAAGGGGATTGGTACGGAGATAGTGAAAGGATAAAAGAAAGACGTTAACGGAGGTTTGTATGCGAACAGCTTTTGTAGCAGAGGTGTTGAAGGATGGCCATTTATCTTTCCCAAAAGAGATAAAGCAAAAGCTTCACCTTCAGGAGGGAATGAAGATAAAGGTGACGATTGAAGGAGCCGAGAAGTCTGTGAAAGAAGTCAAGAAAGAAGCTGCCTTAAAGTATCTATTTTCTCAGTCGGTTGATTTTGCTTCGTGGGAAGACGAAAAAGAAGGGTTTATACAGCAAAGGATAAAAGATATTGAAGCTGCTGGACACTAACATAATAATGTATGCAATAGGGAAGCCTCATCTTTATAAGGCTCCTTGCCAGACTATATTAAAGAAGGCTGCAAGCAATGCTATGGAATTTAATATTGACGTAGAGCTTTGTCAGGAGCTTTTATATGTTTACGGCAGGAGAGGTGAAAGGAAGCAAGGGCTTAAAACAGTAGAATCCTTGATAGAGTTGTTTCCCAATGTTTTTCCTGTTGATTCAAGTGTAATACTCGAAACGAAAACACTGATGGATAAATACCCAAACCTCATAGCACGAGATGCAATTCATGCGGCTGTCGTACTTGTAAATGGTCTTGATGGCATTGTCAGTGTGGATAAAGTGTTTAGTGATATCAAAGGACTGAAGAGGTTTGAGCCATAATGGTTTCCAAAATCTCAACTACACTTGAAGAGAGGTATTGAGTTTTTCAAGAAACATGATTGAGGAATAATATTGTGAAGACAAACGAACTCATAGAACAGTCATCAAAATATCTATGCAACACATACAACCGTTACCCTATTGTCTTTTCAAAGGGCAAGGGATGCAAGCTCTGGGATGTGGAAGGGAAAGAATACCTGGATTTTGTGGCTGGCCTTGCGGTTGTGAATTTAGGGCACTGCCATCCAAATGTTGTCAATGCCATAAAGGAACAGGCCGAGAGGCTTATCCATGTATCCAACTACTATCACAACGAGCCTATGATAGAACTGGCAAGGCTCCTCTGCGAAAATTCCTTTGCCGAGAAGGTATTTTTCTGCAACTCAGGTGCTGAGGCCAATGAGGCGGCCATAAAGCTTGCGAGGAAGTACGCGAAAGAAAATTTAGGGCCGGAAAAGTTCGAGATCATAACCATGCTGAAGTCCTTCCACGGAAGAACCATGGCAACCATAACTGCCACAGGCCAGGAAAGGTTTCACAAAGGTTTTGAGCCTCTCCTTGAAGGCTTTAAGTATGTCCCATACAATGATTTGGAAGCAGTCAAGAATGCAATATCGGAAAAGACCTGCGCTATAATGCTGGAGCCTATCCAGGGGGAGGGAGGGGTAAACATCCCTTCAAAGGAGTATGTCCAGGGACTGAGAAGGCTCTGCGATGAAAAGGGGACACTTCTCATATTTGATGAGGTTCAGACAGGGATAGGACGCACCGGGAAGCTCTTTGCATATGAACATTTCGGAATAGAGCCTGATATAATGACCCTTGCCAAGGGGCTCGCGAATGGAGTTCCTATTGGGGCAATGCTTACGAAGGATAAGTTTGCCGGCACCTTTGTCCCCGGCGCCCATGCCTCGACCTTCGGAGGGAATCCTCTGGCTGCGGCGGCCGCTATTGCCGTTTTGCAGACCTTTAATAGAGAGGGTGCTGTTAAAAAAGAGATAAAGGAGGTCTGTCCTTCCTGCATCAGCACTGTAAGAAATATTCAAAAGGAGGACATCCTTAGGAACTGCAACATTGTCGGCGGATACCTGATAAACAGATTGAAGGAACTCAAGACAGGGTTTGATTTTATAAAGGATGTCCGAGGCATGGGCCTGTTGATAGGCATGGAGTTGACTTTTGATGCGGGAGATATTGTAAAGAAGTGCATGGAGCGGGGTATCCTTATAAACTACACCAACGGCAATATACTCCGCTTTATTCCGCCGCTGATAGTAACAGAGGACGAGGTTGACATCCTTATAAATACACTGAGCGACATATTTATGGGGATCAGGAAATAAATTGTATTTATGAAGATGAAAGATATTCAGCATAAAATAAGAAGCGGTGATTATACCTTTTCAGACCATGCAGTAAAGAGGATGATTAAGAGGGATATCCTTCGTCATGAAGTGGAAGAGGCTATATTTCAAGGAGAGGTTATCGAGGAATATCCAGACGATAAATACTCTCCAAGTTGTCTTCTCTATGGCAAAACAAACGATGGTAGAGATTTGCATATTCAGGTTTCTACGCCGCCGTCAGTTGTAATAATCACAGCTTATGAACCGGACAAGGAAGAGTGGATTAACTGTAGAATCAGGAGGTAGCTTAAATGAAGAAGTGCGTATTCTGTGGCGGCCATGTAGAAAAGAAGATGGTAACGTTTACCTATGAAGATGAGGATAAATACCTTTTGGTAGAACATGTTCCTGCTGAAGTCTGCACAAGATGCGGGGAGAAGATATATTCACCGAAGGTTACAGACGATCTGCTGGAATTTGCAAAGGATAAATTTAAACCTGTAAAAACCATCAAGGTGCCTGTATTTGACTTTGCGATTCATCCGTAGGAAGTCCCTTTATGAGAAGAGTTTGACAACGACTGGCTTCCAATAGTGCCGGAGATTAAGAGGATGGGAGTTGAGGTCTAACAGTGTATCAGCAATGCAAAACGTTTTTAGATGAAGTTCTGTTTCTAAATCATGATGCGTGAAATAGAAGCTTCAAATCTTGAATTCATAGATTGAGAATATTTGGTGTTTTTTATGACCTTTTCTGGGAAATTAAAATGAATCTCCTGTAGATTGGTTCTATATAAACCATAAACAGGAGGAGAAAACAATGACCCGAAACAAAGAAAGCAGCACGATAGGTAAGTTTGTGTCACAAATACGATGGGAAAAAGGGGATGGTAATTATCAAAGAGCTACTGTGTCGGCACTGAACGTTGGCCGTTATTTCCCAGGCGGTAGGCGATGCAGTATCACTTTACAGATTAATCATACTGATGAGGGATGGAAGTGGTCAACAGTGGCATTTGACTTGAAGAAAGGCAGAGAAGGGATTGAAGACTCGCTTGAAGCGTCACAAGAAGCAGCTATAGCTGCTTTACCTGATATTTGGAGCGATCTGCGAGATTTAACTATTAAAGATTTGGTAGCGGAAGGAGAAGGTGAACCTCCGAAGGAACCTTCTTGGAATATAGTGGTCAAAAATCGATAATAGCACCTTGAAAGGACTTCCAAATTAAGCAGTTTCGTAGGGTGCGTCCCACGCACCATTACATAGATTCATTTGGTGCGTGGGACGCACCCTACAACTGATTAAAGAAGAGATTATTGAAAAGAAGGTGAAGGGGAAGAGAGAAGGCATTTTGCAATATGCCGGGATGTTGAGAGATTTGACGGACGAGGAATCAAATGTTTTCGATGAAGCGATAGCGAGAAAGAGCCTGTTTGGTGGCAGGAAGATTAAGATATGAAGAAGGCCCTCCTGGATACCAACATTATTACTGCATTTCTGAAGGGGAATAATACCGTCGTTGAACGGGTTGAACAATATCTAAATGAACATGAAAGTCTTACTATAAGCATTCTTTCGTATTATGAGATACTGAGAGGACTAAAGGATCTGGGAAGCAAAAAGAAGCTCCAAGCATTTGACAAATTTATAAATGACTGCGAAGTTGAGGAACTGGAAAGACCAGTGATAGTAAAGGCTGCTGATATATATGTGAATCTGAAACGCGAGGGAAAGTTAGTCGAAGATGCCGATATTCTTATTGCGGCGACTGCAATGAACAAAGGACTTGCTGTTGTTACGGATAACGAGAAGCATTTCAGGAGAATAAAGGGGTTTAAAATAGGGGTTGATAAGAGAAGACGCGTGCAGTATACGAGTGATCCTGTGAAACTGGCAGAGATCACAGCATGAAAAGGGTTGCGTCCCCTTTTTCCCAGAGGACGGGGGTTGAGGTCCTCGCTTAAATATGTTAAAGACATTTTTTTTAACGACAATGCTAACTCTAACGATAGGAAAGTTTAATGGTAAGAAAACGACAAAATTCAAACCTTCCGACCTTTGACGAACTCCTCATTCCGACAATTCAAGCACTTTTACAATTGGGTGGTTCGGGGACAGTTGAAGAAATAAACAGCAAGGTTTATGAAATCGCAGAACTCACAGACGATATTTTGCAAATCCCGCATGGAGTAGACGGAGCTGTCAATGAAGTTGATTATCGACTTGCCTGGAGTAGGACTTATCTCAAAAAGTATGGACTGCTTGAGAATTCTTCACGTGGAATTTGGGCTTTATCAAAAGCGGACATTGATGTTAAGACCCTTGACCCTGACGAAATAAAACGAACTGTTAGGGAACAAACACGACCATCTGAACAAAAAGCCAAGACCGCGACAACTACGCAGACAGAGAAAGAAGTCGAAAAAGAAGTTACGGAAGAGATTGAAAAAAGCGAAGAATGGAAACAACACTTACTCAATACTCTTTATAACATCTCCCCTTCAGCATTTGAAAGACTTGCACAAAGAATATTAAGGGAAAGCGGCTTTTTCCAAGTGGAAGTTACAGGCAAAACAGGAGATGGAGGAATTGACGGAAAAGGCATCGTGAGAATTAGTGGCTTTCTTAGTTTTCATGTTATCTTTCAATGCAAGCGTTACAAAGGTTCTGTAACACCAAGCCAAATAAGGGATTTTAGAGGAGCAATGCAAGGGCGTGCTGATAAAGGACTTTTTATTACAACAGGAACATTTACAAGAGAAGCTACGAAAGAAGCTACAAGAGACGGAGCACCACCGATTGATTTAATTGACGGGGAACTATTGTGCGATAAATTAAAAGAATTAAAACTTGGCGTGGACACGAAGATGACCGAGACGATAGAAATAAAAAATGACTGGTTTAATAACCTATAACCCTACATTGGAACAACTGAGCAGCCCAATTATTATACGCCATTGGCTTGAGGATGCATGATAAAATCGTGCAGAGATTTAAAGACCTTGTACAGAGGGTCGAGGGTAATAGACGGAGGTGGCTTTATGGCAGGTGCATTAACAATCTCACGCTCGTTGGTTGATATTTTTAATACAATCGAGACGGAAGGCGACATCAACAGCAAGGTCAAGCATGTCCTTGGAAATGAGCTTATACGGCGGCTTAACAGATACGAACTGACCGTTAGAAGTCTCGAAAAGAAATACGGGCTTTCACTTAAAGAGTTTAAGAAGAAGGGCATTGTAGAAAAAAAAGGTTATTCTTTCGAGGTTGAGAATGACCTATGGGAATGGGAATCCTCGGAAGACGGTATAAAAACGGTAGCGGCGGAGATTAAGCAGTTAAGGAAGGCCTGATGCTTCAGAAGGTAATCTCAGAAATTGAAAAGGCTTCTTTAGGTTTTCCTTTTGTCAAAAGAGTTGTGAGGGTGGATGAGACAGGGCATACAGTAAAATACAGGCTTGTAATCGAAGAAGATTTGTTTGTTCAGGTCTATGTCAATGTAGAAAATGATACTGTTGGATATGTCCTTGTCAATAAAGGACAGAGGATATACGGAAGAGACGCCATAGAAGGAAAATGGCACAGGCATTCATTTGAAGACCCTTTAGGACATGATTTTTCGGCAGATGGTTCCAAGAAGGTGAGCGTGAAAGAGTTTTTGATGGAGGTTCAAGAATTACTGGACAGGGAAATGCTTTTGTAATGCATCATTGGTGGGCGCAGCCCACCCTACCATGATTTCAAAGGATAGTATAATGAAACGTGATTTTCTGTCATTTAAAGAATATAGCAAGGAAGAGCTCGATTCCCTTTTGAGAAGGGCATCTGAGCTAAAGGAGATGCAAAAAAAGGGGATGGTTCACCACCCTTTGCAGGGGAAGGCCCTTGCCATGATATTCGAGAAATCATCCACGAGGACAAGGGTTTCTTTTGAGGTGGGGATGTTCCAGCTTGGAGGGCATGCCATATTCATGAGCCCACGCGAGACGCAGATAGGGAGGGGAGAGCCTGTAAAAGACACTGCCAGGGTCCTTTCCCGTTACGTGGACGGGATCATGATAAGGACCTTCAGTCAGGAGATGGTCGAAGAGCTGGCCAGATACGCGACGATTCCTGTGATAAACGGCCTTACAGACCTCCTGCACCCTTGCCAGATAATGGCTGACCTCCTGACCATAATTGAGAAGAAGGGTGGATATGAGGGACTGAAGGTGGCCTGGATAGGTGACGGGAATAACATGGCCAATTCGTGGATAGAGGCCGCCGGTAAGTTAGGTTTTGACCTGACCCTTGCCTGCCCCAAGGGGTACACCCCTGATCCTGAAATCCTCGGAGATGCCCATAAGATCGCAACTGGAAAGATAAGATTGACCTCTGATCCTATGGATGCCGCCAGGGATGCGGATGTAATAAACACCGATGTATGGGCCTCCATGGGGCAGGAGGTTGAAAAAGAGCAGAGGGAAAAAGCCTTTAAGGGTTATCAGGTGAATAAAGAACTGATGAAGGTCGCCAAGAAGGACGCTTCTGTGCTCCACTGCCTCCCTGCCCACAGGGGAGAGGAGATAACGGAAGATGTCATTGAAGGTCCCAACTCCGCTGTATGGGACCAGGCAGAGAACAGGCTGCACGTGCAGAAGGCAATAATGGAAAAATTGATGGGAGGTAAGAAGTGAAAGGAAACGTAAAAAAGGTAGTCCTTGCCTATTCCGGCGGGCTTGATACATCTGTCATAATATCGTGGCTTATCGAGAACTACGGCTGCGAGGTAGTGGCATTCGCCGCAGACCTGGGGCAGGGGGAGGAACTTGCGCCGCTCAAAGAAAAGGCGATAAAGACAGGGGCGTCAAAGATTTACATAGAAGATTTGCAGCTGGAGTTTGTAAAGGAGTATGTATTCCCGATGCTCAGGGCCAATGCCGTATATGAGGGGAGCTATCTCCTGGGGACATCCATAGCAAGGCCTCTGATTGCAAAAAAGCAGATAGAGATAGCCGAGAGGGAGGGGGCTGACGCAGTTTCTCACGGAGCCACAGGAAAAGGGAATGACCAGGTAAGGTTTGAACTTACCTACTATGCCTTAAACCCTAACATAAAGATAATAGCGCCGTGGAGAGAGTGGGAGTTTACTTCAAGGCAGTCTCTTATAGACTACGCTGAAAAACGTGGAATCCCTGTTACTGCCACAAAATCCAAACCGTTCAGCACAGACAGAAACCTTCTTCATATAAGTTATGAGGGAGGGATCCTTGAGGACCCGTGGATGGAATCAACAGACGACATGTACACCATGGCTGTTCCGGTTGAGAAGGCGCCGGACAAACCTACATACATAGAGATCGAGTATGAGAACGGGAACCCAACAACCATTGACGGCAGGAAAATGTCGCCGGCAGGGGTCCTGTCCATGGCCAACAGGCTTGGAGGAGAGAATGGGATAGGGCGCGTTGACCTTGTGGAAAACAGGTATGTAGGGATGAAGTCCAGAGGCGTTTATGAAACCCCCGGAGGGACGATACTACATGCCGCCCACAGGGCTGTTGAATCTCTCACCCTGGACAGGGAGGTACTTCATTTAAGGGATTCTCTGATACCCCGTTACGCGGAGCTTGTTTATTACGGTTACTGGTTCGCCCCTGAGAGAGAGATGATGCAGGGCATGATTGATGAGACTCAGAGGAACGTAACAGGTACAGCGAGGCTTAAGCTTTACAAGGGGAACTGCCAGGTCGTTGGGAGGAAGTCTAGAAAATCCCTTTACAGGCCAGATATAGCAACATTTGAGGACGACAAAGGGCTATATAACCAGAAGGATGCGGAAGGGTTCATAAGGCTGAATGCGCTGAGGCTGAGAATCAGAGCAATGTTGGAGAAGAAATAATATGAAATCAAAACCCTGGTCAGGAAGGTTTACCGAGGACACAAATCAGTTTGTTGAGGAGTTCACCGCCTCCATCCCGTTTGACAAGCGCCTTTACAGGCAGGACATCATCGGTTCTATTGCTCACGCCATCATGCTTGGTGATCAGGGGATCATCACAAAGGGAGAGGCAAAGAAGATAATCAAGGGCCTTCAAGAGATACTTAATGACATAGAGAGCGACAACTTCGAGTTCCTCACTGAGCTTGAGGACATACACATGAACATTGAAAAGAGGCTCATAGAGAGGATCGGGGATGCTGGAAGGAAGCTCCACACGGCAAGGAGCAGGAACGATCAGGTCGCCCTGGATATAAGGCTATATCTCAGGGAAGAGATACAGGGGATATATGATTATTTAGAGAGGCTTCAGGATTCTCTGGTGACCATCGCCAAGAAGAACATAGATGTCATAATGCCTGGGTATACCCATCTCCAGAGGGCACAGCCTGTCCTCTTTTCACATCATATGCTGGCTTATTACGAGATGCTGGAGAGGGACAAGGGTAGGCTTGAGGACTGCCTAAAAAGATTAAACATATTGCCTCTTGGCGCAGGGGCTCTTGCAGGTACCACATTCCCTATAGACAGGGAGATGGTGGCAAAGGACCTGGGATTTGAGGGGGTTACAAGGAACTCCATTGATTCCGTCAGCGACAGGGACTTCTCCATAGAGTTCCTTTCTGCTTCCTCAATTATAATGATGCACCTGTCAAGGTTTGCCGAGGAGCTTGTCCTCTGGTCGTCATCGGAGTTTGATTTCATAGAGCTTCCCGACGCCTTCTGCACAGGCTCATCCATCATGCCCCAGAAGAAGAACCCTGATGTCCCAGAGCTGGTGAGGGGAAAGACCGGAAGGGTGTACGGAGATCTTATATCTCTACTGACCACAATGAAGGGGCTCCCGCTCGCCTACAACAAGGATATGCAGGAGGACAAGGAGCCGGTGTTCGACGCGGTTGATACGGTAAAGGATTGTCTCAGGGCATTTTCAGAGATGCTTCCGGGAATAAAAGTTAAAAAGGATAAGATGCTCAAGGCAGCCGGAGGCGGCTTCTCCACTGCAACAGACATGGCGGATTACCTCGTAAGAAAAGGAATCCCGTTCAGGGACGCCCATGAGATCGTCGGGAAGTGCGTAAGGTACTGCATCGAAAAGGGGAAAGAGCTTTACGACCTTACGTTGAAAGAATTTCAGAAGTTCTCCAAGGCATTTGAAAAGGATATATTTGATTATATAACCGTTGAGAAGTCCGTGAACAGCAGAGATATTACAGGCGGGACCGCCCTGAAACAGGTGAAGAAGAGGATAAAAGAGATAGAGGACTGAGACAAAAAGCGGAGGTGGAGCCAATGACGGGGGTTGGCCTCTGGGTTTTCGACTATTTACTAAGTTGGTAAAATATTGTAATCTGATGCCTTAATTCTCAAGCTGGAGGTGAAGGCAATATGAGTAATCCGACAATTGAACTTACTGAAAGACAGGTTATAACCGCTCTGTCCCAGTTTCCGCCAAAGGCCTTAAAAAAGGTAATCGACAGCCTTTTTAAGGAAAAGCTTTATACTCCGCCGTCCCTGAGAGAGATTGCGAAAGAAACGTCTTCCGTGGTAAAAAAAGAGGGAGTAAAGAGAGAGACCGTGGAGGAAGCGATAAAGTGGGCAAGATCGCAAAAGTAGTCATTGACACTAACGTCTTTATCTCAGGTTTTGGTTGGGATGGTAAGCCGGAGGAGGTTTTAAACCTCCTGGAAAAAGGCGACCTTGCCAACTTTATTACGACTGAGATATTTGAAGAAATCAAAAGAGTTGTATCCTATCCAAAGCTCAAATTTTCAAGCTCACTTCAGACCAAAATAATCGAGTTTGTATTCTCCTACTCACGTTTTGTGAGGATGCCGGAAGGGTTATTGAGGCAAAAGATTATCAATCAGTTGATCCTGTGTAAGCTGGCATCGAATAAAGAAAAAAGCAGGAGAATTAGGTAAGGCGTCACCGAATTTCTGCAAGGTAGATTAGAAGGGATCGAAAGGAAAAGGGTTGCGTCCCCATTTATCCCATTTATCTACAAAGGAGGACATTTATGACAATTACATTAAGGAGTGAAATAGAAAAGCACGCTATCAAGCTGCCTGAATGGGTGCATATTCCTGAAGGAACGAGGGTGAAAGTAAGCATTGAAAGAGAAATAGGCACAGAAGATCAGAGAGGTCTTGCAAAGAAGCTCTGCGGAGCGTGGGCTGATGACCCCTCTATTGATTCCACTTTTAAAGAGATAGAAAAAGAAAGGCATAGCTACCAAGGAACAGGGGATGTTAAGGGCGGCAAAGCAACGCTGGGAGCGGAGTTAAAATAAATCTGTCCCCTTTTTTTTGTGTGTAGTGTAAGGACTATTTGATGCAAATTCTGTTTGTAGATGAATCAGGAACACCACCACCGCCTGAAAAGCAAGGCATAACGCAGTATTTTGTCCTAGGCGGGGTTGTTATACCTGAAGATATATGGACGAAGCTGGCAGCAGACCTTAAACGACTTAAGGAGCACTTCAATATAGATGGTGAAATCAAATGGCGCTGTTTTTCTCCGCCGCGTGAAGGGCAGAAAACACATAACTTAAGTCATCTGAGTGTTGAACAGAAGGAAGAATTGAGGTTTAATCTTTATGAGACGGTAATCAGATACAAGTCAATACGCCTAATCTGCGTGGTAACCAACGTCAAACTTGCATATCAACTTGACTATATTAAAACTGCGGATGATCTGTATTGGTATTCATATAAGCAACTGACGGAGAGGTTTCAATATTACCTACAGGATCTCGAAAGAACTGTTGGACAAAAGATCAACGGCATTATTGTTTGCGATCATCGTGCTCCAAAGGATGATCAAAGGCTCCGAGAGTTACACCATATGCTATTGACTACCAGCAAGAGCAATATTTCTACTTATCAGAACCTTATTGAAGGACTATTTATTGCACCATCCCATTTGAGTGTCGGGATTCAATTTGCCGATATGGTTGCAGGCGCTGTTTTCAGGTGGATAGATAAGAACGATAAGAGATTCTTCGACAAGATTAAAGGGGCGTTCCGTCACTCATCAACAGGTATGATAGAAGGTTATGGCTTGGTCAAATTTCCAAAAGGGAAGTGGTAAAAAAGTTGACGCCGTGTTGGGTAAAAACCCAATCCTGCTAATATCGACGCAGTCACGGCGTGTTGCAATTACAACAGAATGATTGATATCTGTCAAGAACTTTGTTTCAATGATTGGCAGAAGTGATGTAGGGTGGGCACGGCCCACCTGATGGGATAGATAGAAAGGTTGACTCGCGAAGAGAGTGAGAGTAATAAATCAGTTCCATGCCCCTTTTTTCTGCTATATTCGGAATTGGACTAATTGTGAAAAAACTAAGCGACATACCTGACATTGACAAACCCCGTGAAAAGCTTGCCACTCGTGGCGTTCAGGCATTGAGCAGCCATGAGTTGCTCATGGTTTTGTTGGGAAGCGGACTTCCGGGCAGAGATGTTGCGGCACTTGCAGCCGACATTCTTAAAGTTATTGAAACCGAAAAAGAGGATATCACTTTAGACAAGCTAACAAAGATACAAGGCGTAGGAAAAGCTAAGGCAGGACAAATTCTTTCTGCATTTGAATTAGCCAAACGCTATTTAATTAAGGAAGACAAAAAAATCCGTAACACAGATGATATACTTGCACTCGTGACAGACATCCGCGACAAAAAGCAAGAACACTTTATCACCATCACCTTGACAGGTGCATCATCCCTGATTGAAAAACGGGAAGTGTTCAAAGGGACAATCAATTTTAGTGTGGTGCATCCGCGAGAAATTTTTGCTGATGCTATTTCCGACAGAGCCGCAGGAATAGTTTTCGTTCACAATCATCCTGCCGATGATGCACAGCCATCAGAAGCCGACATCAAATTGACCAATCAACTTTGTGATGCCGCAAAGCTCTTGGGTATTCAGGTAGTTGACCATATTATTGTAACTAAACATAATTATTACAGCTTCCAATCTGAAGGAATGTTGAGCGAATAAAAAATATGAAACTATCAAAACACGAAATAGACGACCTTATAGAACGCCTACAGAAAGGCGAAAGTATCCCCGATGATTTCAAATACAAACTCTTTCCCGTTAAGCAAAAGGAATACGAGTTGGTATATGGCGGCAAGATGCGGAGGGAAGATATTCTGGCAAATGAAGACGGAGTTTTTCCTGTGCCCTTGCAGGTAGAAAAGATTTACAACGGACACCGTGATCACTGGAAAGACGGTTGGAGAAATATTATTGCATTTGGCGACAACTTACAATTCCTCAAAACAGTTTATGAGAACAAATACCCTCTCATTAAAAACAAAGTGAAAGGAAAAGTAAAACTGATCTATATTGACCCACCGTTTGCAACAGAATCAGATTTCAAAAACAAAGGAGGAGATAAAGCATACACAGATAAAATCAAGGGTGCTGACTTTGTAGAATTTTTGAGACGAAGATTAATTGTAGCAAGGGAAATACTTTCTGATGATGGAAATATTATTGTTCATCTTGACAACAAAAAAATTCATTACGCTAAAATAGTTTTAGATGAAGTTTTCGGAGAAGGAAACTATATCAATGAAATAGTTTGGCATAAAGGAAGAGAGGGCGGAAGCTCTCGTTCACATTCGCCAAGTTCATCAATGCCTACTGAATATCAAAACATCCTTATCTATTCAAAGAACAGGAAGGATAGATTTTGGAATCCAATATTGGGACCTTACAAAGAATCAACAATAAAGAATATTCAAAAAGATAAAGAAGGTTGGTATTACACAAGAGGAAGAATGGGAAGAAAACCCGCAGAATGGGAACTTGAAGCGGGTGTTGGACTTAAATCTTATGTCTTTAAAGATTTAACAAAGAGCAAGGACGAAGTTATAAAGCAAATAACAAGTACCGGTGCGGAATTTGTAGCTGTTGGTGATGTATGGAATAATGAACTGATTAAGTTCAGTCAAATCACAGATTACCCAACAGAAAAACCTGAAGGTCTTTTAAAACTATTTATTAAAGCTGCAACAAATGAAGGCGACATTGTTTTAGATTTCTTTGGCGGATCGGGAACAACAGCAGCAGTAGCAGAAAAATTAAATCGCAAATGGATTACTTGCGACATTGGCAAACTTGCTTTTTACACCATTCAAAAAAGATTAATAAACATTGAAACAAGTAAATCGCTTGATTACCCCAAAAATAAGCAACCACATGGCAAAGCAGCAAAAAGTTTTGTTACTGTTAATACGGGGCATTATGATTTGAAAAAAGTATTTGAATTACAAAATCAGGAGTATTCCGATTTTGTAATGAACCTATTTGAGGTAGAGCAGAAGCAAAAAACTATCAACGGCATTCAGATAGATGGAGAAAAGAAAGACGGTTACAATGTAATCATTTGGCAATACTGGAAATTTAAAGACAGCACAGTTGACGAAGATTTCCTGCACAATCTGCACAGCCACATCGGAACAAAAGCAGGCAAGCGTGTTTACATTATTGCTCCCGCCAGTTATGTAGATTTCATCAGTGATTATTACGAAATAGAAAAAGTCCGCTATTACTTTTTAAAAGTTCCCTATCACATCATTCGTGAGCTGCACAAAGTGCAATTCAAAAAATTCCGTCAACCTCAAAGCAAGAGCAATGTAAACGATTTGGAAGATGCAATCGGGTTCCATTTTATGAGGCAACCCGATGTAAAAAGCGAATGGAGAGAAAAAGGTGAAGAGTATCATATTACCATCAAAAAATTCCTTTCCGATTTCAGCGAAGAAGAAACCGAGCGCGACATGGAAAACTTTGAAAGTTTGGCTATGGTGCTGATTGATAAAAATTTTGACGGTGAAGCTTTTGACATGGATACGTACTATTTTGCCGAAGATCTTTTGCCTAAGAAAAAACGAAAAGCAGATGAAGAAGAAACTGAAAACATAAAAGAAGGACTCAAACATACCAATCAGATTTTGTTGCCCCCTATTCCAAAAAAAGAATGTGGTAAGCGCATGATGCTGATTTATGTCGACATATACGGTAACGAATTCAAAGAGGAATTTAAGCTAAAATAAATGATACAGGAAATAAAAACATATAAAACAGCCGACCTGGTATTGCAGGTTTCAAAAAACTACAACCCTGCGACACTCAATCTGGCAGCTTGGGATCGCTATTTGGATATACTTTGCAGCGACCGGCAGTATCAGAAAGAAGCCATTCACAATGCCATTATTTTTTTAGCTTCGGGTTTATACAAACACATTGATGATTTGGTAAGAGAGAATTGGACAAACCCGAAAATGGTAGAACTCAAAAACCGTTACCAAACGGTGGAGGACTATGAGCATCATTTGCAGATGCACGGAAGACTTTCTGCTTCCATCGAATTGGCTACAGGCACAGGGAAGAGCTATGTGATTTACGGCATTGCTCAAATCATGCTGGGGCTTGGCTTGGTTGATAGAGTGTTGGTGTTATGTCCGTCATTAACGATCGAAGATGGATTGATGGAGAAGTTTAGAAAGCTTGCCGAAGATCCCACGCTGCTCAAAGCCATTCCTGACGAAAGCAAGTTCAAAAACCCGTCTATCAAAACAGCAGATGTAACCATTAAAGAAGGCGACATTTGTGTAGAGAACATCCATGCAGTTTACGAGAAAACAGGTTCATCCATCAAAGACAGCTTTGCTGGAAACGGCCAGCGGACTTTAGTATTGAATGATGAATGCCATCACATCTTCAATACTATTGAAGGCAGAGATAAGGAAAGCCAGAGTTTAAAAAAATGGAAAGAGTTTCTGCAAAACACTGATTTTAATTTCAAATACGTTCTCGGTTTCACTGGCACAGCTTATATCAAAGACGATTATTTCAATGATGTAATTTATCGCTACTCATTGCGCCAAGCCGTGAATGATAAAATGGTTAAGATGGTGGACTACATCAGCAAGAATGATGATGCCGAACCCGAAATAAAATTTCAGGAAATTTACGACAACCACCAAACCAATAAAAACACTTACCGAAAAGTAAAGCCGCTTACTATTCTTGTTACCAAAGACATCACAAGAGCAAAGCATTTGGCAGCTGACATTTCAGAGTTTCTTCAAAGCAAAGAGCACATCACAGCAGAAGAATGTGAGAAAAAAGTTTTGATAGTTACTTCAGCAAACGAACATAAGGCCAATATAAAAAAGTTGAAGGATGTGGATAAAAAAGAAGATGCAACCGAATGGATTGTTTCTGTTTCAATGCTCACTGAGGGTTGGGATGTGAAAAATGTGTTCCAGATTGTTCCGTGGGAAGACCGTGCCTTTAATTCAAAACTTTTAATAGCGCAGGTTCTCGGCAGGGGACTGCGTGTTCCACCTGAATATCAAACGCCACAGGCAAAGGTACGTATTTTTAATCATGATGCATGGAGCAGAAACATTCGCGGATTGGTAGATGAAATTTTGGAAATAGAAATGCGGTTGATTTCCTCTCCTTTAACAAAAGGCGACAGAGCAAAACATCATTTTGATCTGCATCAGATAGATTACGAGAAAGAAGCCATAGAGAAAGAAGCGAAGAAGAGTCACCAGGAATTTGACTACACCAAAGGATATATTGAGTTACAATCGCAGGTTGAAGAAACAGAGAAGGAAGCGGAATACACAACTTTGGGCGGTGAGATAAGTTCAAAAAACACGCTGATTCATTACAACACATATGCAGTTGATGAAATCGCAAATAAGATTTTCGGTGAACTCAAATTGCGTGAGTGGGAAGGGAAGATTTTAAAACTCCCCACAGGGAATTATTCAAAAGAAAATCTTCCGCCTAAAGATGAAATCAAAAGCATAATCCGCAAGTCAATGGACAAGGTTGGAATTAAAGGTGACCGTCTTATTGAGAAAAACATGCTTAAAATCTTGAGCAGTTTCAATACGCTATTGCGTAAGTCTGGAAAGACAACCGTTTACGAGAAGAAAGCAAAAGACCCTTTTACGATTAGTACGATCAAAATTGAGAAAGAAAGTATGGCAGTAGGGAATCTTCGCCGCCATAATTCAACAGCATTTCACTCTTCAAACTATTCAACTGAATTGGAAACGGAAGTCAGAGAAATATTAGATGCAGTAATTGACGATGATAGCTTCCCGAAAAGTGCATCCAAAGAAATCAATGCGTTTCTTTTTAAAACTCCCCTTGACCTTGTATTCACTAAATATGAGCCCGAAAGAAAATTCATAGACCAACTTTGTAAAAAAGAAAATGCGGATCAACTTGAAGCGTGGGTTAAGTCAAGGGATGTCGGATTTTATTCAATAGAATATTCATACCGACCTGCTACACATCAAAAAATAGGATCTTTCAACCCTGATTTTATTATTAAATCAAAACACTCGGATACGCTTCATTTTATTTTTGTAGAAATTAAAGCAGATGCCGATGTAAGCATTGAGAATAAAGCCAAATTCAAATATGCGCGTCAGCATTTTAAAAATCTGAATGAGGAATTGAAAACAAGAAAAATCAAAGAGGTTTACCATTTCCATTTTTTAAGTCCAAACTCTTACACCGTATTTTTTGATCATTTAAGAAACGGACAATTATTAGAGGACAAGTTTAGGAGTGATTTAGAGGATAAGCTTGAAACAGATGAAATGGTAGAGTAACCGCGTCCGCCCTCTATGATTTTAGGGGACGTCATACTAATTTAGCAACGCGAAATTAATGTATCAGCTTCAAGAAGGAATCATGAAAAAATACCATGTTCAAATCTCGTCTCACGCCTGTCCTGAGTCTTCCGTTCATCCTTCGACAAGCCTTCGACATAGCTCAGGGCAGGGCTCAGGACGAACGGAGGGTCGAAGGTCTCAGGACGAACAGCATCGAAGGGTCTCACGCTTCACGGTTTTTATGCTCATTGCTCATTGCTCATTGCTTCTTTTTATCACTGCTTGCGGCAAGAAACTCTCCCCTGTTGCCCCTGAAAGCGTTGTCCCTGAACCTGTAAAGGAATTAAAGGTTATGTCCAGGGACAGCAAGCTCCTGATAAGGTTTGTTAAACCTTCTAAAAACGTAGACGGCTCAAAAATTACAGACCTGGCGGGATTCAGGATTATGAGAAGGGGCATAGACGATAAAGGCTGCAAGGGTTGCCCTGAAAAGTTCCCTGTTGTTTATGACATAGACATCTCTTATCCGAAGGGTGTTATCATCGAGGGAGACAGGATATCTTACCAGGATAAAGACCTTACTCCAGGAACAGGGTACGAATACAAGGTTGTTCCATACAACAAGGATGGATACGAAGGGCCTGAGGCCCCAAGGGTGACTTTTACGTGGAGTGTCCCCCTTGCCGGGCCGAAAAACCTTGCCGCCAAGGCGGGCGACAAGGCTGCGGACTTAACATGGGCTTCTCCAGAGGGCTTTTTAGACGGCTCACCTGTGAAAGATCTCGCTGGATACAACATTTACAGGAGAGAAGACGGGGGTAGATTCCCTCTTGATCCGATAAACTCTGCACCTGTAAAAGAAACAAGTTTTTCTGATCTTGGTCTGACCAACGGCAGAGCTTATCTCTATACAGTCAGGGCCCTGATCCAGGTCAATGGAAGCGTTATTGAAGGGGCTTCATCCGATGAAATAAAAGTTACGCCAGAAGAGACTGTGATTGAAATTAATTCAACTGATTCACCACCAAGACACGAAGACACCAAGAAAGAATGAAACATTTCACCCTACCTTAGTTTTTAGAATACTTTGTGCCTTGGTGTCTTTGTGGTATATAATTTTACATTAAAGGAGAGTTGAAAAATGCATCATTTTCAGTACAAAGGGAACGAACTTTATTGCGAAGGGGTAGCAGTTGAAAGGATAACCAAAGAGGTAGGGACGCCGTTCTACCTCTACAGCAACGCGACTCTTGAGCACCACTTCAAGGTATTTGACGAGGTATTTTCGGATGTCCCTCACATCACCTGCTATGCGGTAAAGGCCAATTCCAACATAGCGATCCTGGATATATTCGGAAGACTCGGCGGCGGGGCTGACATTGTGTCCGGCGGAGAGCTTTTCAGGGCGCTCCGGGCAGGGATGTCGCCTGACAAGATTGTGTATTCAGGGGTCGGCAAAAAGGTAGATGAGATAGACTTTGCCCTGAAGAGCGACATACTTATGTTTAATGTAGAGTCTCCCCAGGAGTTGAGGGTTATAAATGATAGGGCCGGGGCCCTGGGAAAGAAGGCCAGGATAGCCATCAGGGTCAACCCTGATGTAGACCCTAAGACCCATCCATATATCTCCACAGGGCTTAAGAAGAGCAAGTTCGGCATAGACATAAAGAGGGCCCTGGATGAATACAGAAATGCAAGGGAGCTTAAGAATATAGAGATAGCAGGGGTCGACTGCCATATAGGCTCTCAGATAACAGAAATAGGGCCATTTAAAGATGCCGTAAGGAAGATTAAGGAACTGGTTTTGACCATGAAGTCTGAAGGGTTTGAGATCAAGTACCTAGACCTTGGCGGAGGCCTTGGGATCCCCTACAATGCCGAGGAGCCTCCTCACCCGTTTGATTACGGCAAGACCTTGATGGAAGGGGTCAGCGACCTCGGTTGCACCCTCATCCTTGAGCCGGGAAGGGTGATCGTTGGAAATGCAGGTATCCTGGTCACAAAGGTCCTGTATACAAAGGAGGGGGAGGAAAAGTCGTTTGTGATAGTTGATGCGGGCATGAACGACATGATAAGACCGAGCATCTATGGCTCCTTTCACTTCATCCAGCCTGTTATAAAGGAGGAAAGGAAGGACGTGATGGTAGATGTGGTGGGACCTATCTGTGAATCAGGGGACTTCCTGGCAAAAGAAAGGCAGATGCCTGAGGCAAGGCCCGGAGAACTTCTTGCTGTGATGAGTGCAGGTGCTTATGGTTTCGCCATGGCGTCAAACTACAACTCAAGGCCAAGGGTTGCCGAGATTTTGGTTCAGGGTGACCAGTACCACGTTATAAGGAAGAGGGAGGGTTATGAAGATCTGATAAGGATGGAGAAGATACCGGATTGACCCTCGGAATCTACATCCACATCCCCTTCTGCGTCAAAAAATGCCCCTACTGCGACTTCACATCCTTTACACCCGAAACCCTTCCTGAAGATCAATACATCACGGCCCTGATAAGGGAGATGGAGGTCAGAAGGGCAGAGGTAGTGGAAGATGTAAAGGTGGAGACCGTCTATTTCGGCGGCGGAACCCCTTCCCTCCTCTCGCCCAATTCTGTAAAAAATCTTCTAATTGCTATTTCTAAAGAATTTACACTAAAAGAACCTGAAATAACCATCGAGGTTAACCCAGGGACCGTTGATCTTGATAAGTTGAAAGGTTACAGGGATGCCGGGGTAAACCGGCTTAGCCTCGGTATCCAGTCATTGAACGACAGGCTACTTTCGGTCCTGGGAAGGATTCATAACAGAAAAGAGGCATTAAATGCCTATGAATCAGCCAGAAAGGCCGGATTTCAAAACATAGGGATAGACCTCATACATTCAGTGCCAGGGGAATTATTGTCAGACTGGAAAGGTGACCTTAAAGAAGCTATTTCCCTCAGGCCGGAGCACATATCTGCCTACAATCTGACTGTCGAAGAAGAGACGCATTTCTTTCGCCAGCAGGAGAAAGGCCTTTTGGCACTCCCCAAGGAAGAGGAGCAGGTTGCAATGTTCCTTGAGACTGAGCGAATACTGGAAGGAGCCGGATATGAACATTATGAGGTCTCTAACTATGCCATTCCGGGATTCCGCTCCAGGCACAACCAGATATACTGGAAGGGTGGGGAATACCTGGGACTTGGGGTTTCGGCGCATTCATGTATCAGTGGTCGGTTGTCAGTGGTCAGTGGCCAGACGAACTGCGGCAAGAGGACTGCCAACACTTCAAACCTTGAAGAATATTTCAGGCTCATAAAGGAAAAGGGAAATGCGATAATTGAAGAGGAGGCCCTCACCAGAGAAAAGGCGATGGGAGAGGCGGTGTTTTTGGGTCTAAGGATGATGGAGGGTATTGATCTGAGCTATTTTAAGGATAGGTTCGGCATCGGAATAGATGCTGCCTATCCCGATGCAGTGAACGATCTTATGGAAGATGGACTTCTGGACTCGGGAGGGGGACATCTAAGACTTACTAAAAAAGGGATTCTGTTTTTGAATGATGTATCGGTGAGGTTTGTGTAGATGCATCAGACCCTCTTTGTCAGCTCAGCCCAATCCTTTTTTAAGAAGAGGGTGAGGATTACCCCTGTGGTAAAGAGAAGGAGGCCCGAAAATAGGATCCATACCCCTGAATCCTTCACCACGTCAAATGCCACGTAGTACCTCCCGTCAGGCGCCTGCTGGAAGTCTGAAGCGTAAAATGCAAGCCCCTTATAGACGAGGGGGGAGTTAACCTGAACCACCTTTTCCCTTACAACCTTATTCCCCTCTATAAGCCTTACATGACTCTTCATCTCATCAGGATACCCATATTTGGAGAAGCTTACCTCGAACCTGTCGAGGAGAAGGTGTGCTCCCTTGGTATACGGGACTTCCATTGATCCTCCTTCCGCAACCACATTCCCGTAAGACTTAAATCCGCTTATGCTCCCGACAAGGTGCCCGATAAGGGCTATCATAAAGCCGATGTGTGCGATGTAAGGGTAAAAAGGGGCCAGGGACCTCTTTTTCTGAAACAGGGACGGGTCCTCTTCCTGCATATCCTTCCCGCCTATGGTTACCCTGTCAACCCTTTCCATGAAAAAGAACCTGCATATGGGTATAAGCCTGTCTATACTGCAAACCAGGGTATTAATCCCAAAGAGGAACACGAGGAATACGAGAAGAGGTATCCACCATGTGGCCTCTAAATGCCGAACTCCTATTTTGAACCACCAGTCAGAAAATAAGGCGCGATCAATCTCGCTGTAGACATTTGGGGCATAAATGATGTAAAATGAACCTATAATGGCATCTATCGTTACGGCATAGGTAAGATAAAGAGTCAGACGTATTGATGAGAAAAAGGACCATATCCTCTGCATCGGCATAAACTACCATATGCAAAGGCCATTGACAAGCTTCGAAATCCGGTTCACAGTTGGTACAGGTTTTTATGAAAAAACATAGCCTATTCCTAAAATTTATAATTTTCGAAAAACTGGTCCTTGGTCTTGTCTTCGCCTCTCTATGTTTCGGCGCCATTTCCCTCTTAAATAAAGATATGGTAGTTTTTACAGATAAACTTGTTGTTTACCTGAGCCTGGATATTGAAAAAACCTATGTCCAGGAGCTTATTGACTGGCTGACAGACATAAAGGGGGAAACTATCATTGGCATATCTGCGGGGATGTTCGTCCTCGGGATCTTGAATTTTGTCGAGGCTTACGGCCTTCACAAGAGGCGCCGCTGGGCCGAATGGCTGACAGTGTTCGCCACTTCTCTGTTTATCCCTCTCGAGCTTTACGAGGTTATTCAAAAGCAAACACCCTTCAGGATAGGGGCCCTGGTTCTAAATCTGGCTATAGTCTATTACCTTGCCAAGCATAAGGAGCTTTTCCCAAAAAAGAAGTTCTGGCCCACCAGGGGTTAGAACTTTACACCCTTTACGGAGGGTATTTTTCGCTTGACAAAGTAAGAAATATTATGATTTAGTCATAAAATCTGATAAATGAAAATAGGGACAGCAGTGATCAGGGATGGGTTTGCATTTCGGGATATTAACCCGCTCCTGACTTTTCTAAAGCATCCCTGTAAATAGAGGATTTAAATGGCACGTCTCCTGCACTCAACTCAACTCAACTCAACAAATAATCTCTTTTTTAAAAATCTTAAAGATTTTTCAAAGGCCTTTTCCACGCATTGCAGGGGAAGGCCTTTTTTGTTTAATCTCACCTGCACCTTAATCCCTCCCTTCTTATTCCATCTTCTTCAAGGGGAGGGGCAGGGTGGGGATGGGGTAGCAATAAGTAATAAAACCGGAGGAGTTATGAAAAATAAAAACTATGGAGGCATTGCCATGAAGACAGGATTAAAGAGATTAAAGCTCATCTTCCTGAGCTCTTTGATCGCGCTTACGCTGAGCGCGTGCGGAGGCGGAGGTGGCGGGGGAGGCAGCAGCAGTAACGACACCGGCACCACCGACACCACCGGTTCACCGACCATAACCGGAACGGTGTCACCAGCCGTGCTCTCAAAAAGCACCGACGGCTCATCCGGTTCGGTTGATACAAGCGCGGCCATTTCCGTAACCTTTAACAAAGACATGGACGCGACTACCGTCACCACGGCCACCTTTACCGTATCCAGCACGAGCGGCACGGTAACATACGACTCGTCCGCGAAGAAGGCCACCTTTACGCCGTCAAGCGCGCTTTCTTACAGCACCGCATACACGGCGGCGATAACGACCGGCGTAAAGGATACATCAGGGAACGCTCTGGTAAATAGTTTCTCCTGGAGTTTCACGACGAAACAAGCCACTCCTGCGACTCCTACCCTCATGGGCGGGGCTATACAGGGCAATCCGTTAAGTCCATATACAAATGTTGTTACTACTTTTGCAGGTTCAGCAGGTTCTATAGGTTCAACAGACGGCACAGGCACGGCGGCAAGATTCTATTCGCCCTATGGCATCACCACTGACGGCACAAATCTTTTTGTAGCTGATTACAGTAATTACACTATCCGTAAGATTGTCATATCCACAGGTGTTGTAACAACTATTGCAGGCTCTGCGGGTTCTTCCGGCTCAACAGATGGGACAGGCACATCAGCAAGATTTTATACTCCTGCTGGTATAACCACAGATGGGACAAACCTTTTTGTAGCTGATATCGCTAATCATACAATCCGTAAGATTGTTATATCCACCGGTGTTGTAACAACGATTGCAGGCTCTGCAGGTTCTTCCGGCTCAACAGATGGGACAGGCACATCGGCAAGATTTTATAATCCCCTTGGTATAACCACAGATGGGACAAATCTTTTTGTAGCTGATTACTGGAATCATACAATCCGTAAGATTGTTATATCCACAGGTGTTGTAACAACGATTGCAGGCACTGCCGGCACAAGCGGCTCAACAGATGGCACAGGCACATCAGCAAGATTTTATTATCCTGCTGGTATAACCACAGATGGGACAAACCTGTTTGTAGCTGATAATAATTCTACAATCCGTAAGATTGTTATATCCACAGGTGTTGTAACAACGATTGCAGGCACTGCCGGCACAAGCGGCTCAACAGATGGCACAGGCACATCAGCAAGATTTTATTATCCCCGTGGTATAACCACAGATGGGACAAACCTGTTTGTAGCTGATGACGCTGATCATACTATCCGCAAGATCAGCGCCGTCACAACCGCCCCATCATCTTCTCCAACAAATGTAACCGCCACTGCCGGAAATGGGTATATAACAATTTACTGGGACAGTGTTTCGGACGCGACCTGCTATAACCTCTATTGCGCCGAGGGAACAAGCGTAACCACAACCACCGGCACAGAAACCGCCTCAATCGCAAGCCCCTACGTCTATACAGGACTAACCAACGGAAACACCAATTCCTGCATTGTGACAGCCTGCAATTACTACGGTGAAGGCTCCCCGTCAGATCCAGTGCAATGTATTCCAGTTGAAACCTATTTATTACAAGCCGGCCAGTCAAGTTCGAGCACAGGGAGCGGGACAATAACCTCAACGCCTTCAGG
Organism: Deltaproteobacteria bacterium; assembly: GCA_030646755.1. Classification (GTDB taxonomy): domain Bacteria; phylum Desulfobacterota; class JAENJC01; order JAENJC01; family JAENJC01; genus JAUSKU01. The sequence goes on along the minus strand of JAUSKU010000008.1, from coordinate 12,627 downwards.
CATAGACTGCGGCTCAACCTGCACAGCAGAAGTAACAAACGGCACAACCGTAACCCTCACGGCAACGCCCGCATCTGGTTCTACCTTTGCCGGGTGGTCAAACGCTTGTTCAGGAACAGGCGATTGCGCGGTTCTGATGGATGCGAATAAGATGGCAACTGCTGCTTTTATGAGTAGCGGCGGTAGTGGCGATGGTGGAGGGAGCGACGACTGTAGCGCTTGGTATGTCCAGTTCAACAGTTGTAACCAGGAGACATCACCCGGCATCGTGATGGTGGGGGGGATCGTGCCCTCTTCATGCGGCTGTCCGAGCGGCACCACGTATGCAGGCGATGACACCGTGACGGCTGGCGGGCCTTATAAAATGTGCACTTGCAATTAGGCATGTGATCATCCGAGCTGAGGGGGTCAAAGATTTGACCCCCTTGTTTTTCTCCTGGGAAATAAACGGGACTGTTCAGGTAGAGTAGAGAACTGGCTACGCACCTAATTTAGGTTAAGCCTATCTGTTTCTGCCCCTTTCGTCCAGCAGTGCCTCAATAGCTTTACCATGCTCTTTTACCAGCCCTCCCTCATCAAACCGTGCTTGCGGTTTTCCCGCACACGGCTTTCCGATGTTCTTCACCGTGAGGCATGCGCCTTTGTCCAACCAGACGATGTCGGCACTTTATAGAGACCATACTTCTCATACAATACCCTGTTCCCAAACCTGGCATACCCTGTCTTCCTGTCCCTGACCTTGTGCCGCTTGCATAGTTGTGTCCTCAGCCGTTGTTCTACATGGCCTCGCACTTCTTCAAGGCTCTTGGAACAGTTGCGGATGTGAAAGTAGCCTACCCAGCCACGAAGGGTTGAGTTGACTTCGGAAATTACATCATCCAGCGGAACTATTGTCGTGTATCTTCCTGTCTGTTCTGTGACACGGTCTTTTATCTTCTTCAGTGATTTCCTTGATGGCTGTACATGAGGATAATGGTTTCCCGTCCTCCTGCTTTTTCCCATCCAGGCCAATTCCGGCCAATTCCGGGGACACCATACTTAATTCTTGACAGGGAATTTTAGAAGACATATTATCTGCTCATGGCAAGGATAGCGAGAGTAATTGCACCTGGATATCCACATCATATAACCCAGCGAGGGAATCGCAGACAACAGACCTTTTTCTGTGATGAAGATTATAAGGTTTATATAAGCCTTATGTCGGAGTGGTGCAAGAAGTTCAACGTAGAGATATGGGCTTACTGCCTCATGCCGAACCATGTTCATATGATTGCAGTGCCAACATCTGAAGATGGTTTAAGGGTTGCCATAGGAGAAGCCCATCGCCGCTACACAAGGCATGTGAACTTTCGTGAAGGCTGGAGAGGCCATTTGTGGCAAGGGAGATTCAGTTCATTTCCAATGGATGAGAATTATCTTCTTGCGGCGGCAAGATACATAGAACTCAATCCAGTAAGGGCTGGGTTAGTGAAAGACCCATGGTCATATCCGTGGAGCAGCGCACATGCTCATATAACAGGTGTGGATGATAAGCTTGTCAACGTAGCTCCGCTACTTGAAATGGTTATGGACTGGCGGGGTTTTCTATCAACTGCCGTTCCAGAAAAAGAATTGAAAGCGCTGAGCGTGCACGAACATACGGGAAGGCCCCTAGGGAACGAGCGATTTGTGGACAAGCTTGAAGGAATACTGGGACGGCCTTTGCATAGACAGAAGCCGGGTAGGAAGAAAGAGAATAAAGAGAAATGAGTATGGTGTCCCCGGAATTGCTCTGAACTTATCAAAGGATAAAGGCAGCAGTAGAACACCTTATTTTAGTTATGAAGTTGTTAGCTATGTCCGCATAATTAATAAGATATTTTTGTTAGAAAGGAAAAAACTCTTCCATCAGACGATTGACAACTCAGCAGGTATCGAATAAGATTCCCACCAGGTTTCCTGTTTATAACCATATCAAATAACGGAGGTATATCATGAAGAAGCTATCTTTTTGTTTTATCGCGGCAACATTTCTTTTGACAGGATGTGTGAGTACGAAGACTTACAAGTCCGCTCTCGAAGAATCAGCGGGAAGAAAGACCCACCTTGAACAGACACAGAGTGAGTTGGATAACTCAAGGCAGGAGAATACAAGGTTGAAGAAGGAGATGGAGGACTCTAAGGCAGCATTGGAAAGAGAAATTTCTTCCCTGAAAAGTCAGCTTCAAGAGCTGTCCAGCAAGGGGATAATGACATCAAAGGAGATTGAGGCATTGAAGCAGGAAAGGGAGAGGCTTTCCGTATCGGACAAGGCTAAGGGTGGTGAGCTTGCCAATCTTGCAAAGGAAAAGGAATACCTGAACAGGGAGCTTGAGAGGCTACAGATGAAGGCAGGAGAGATAAGCGCTGAAAAGGAGAAGGAGCTGGCCAAGGTAAAAAACACTTATGAGGATCTTGTAAAAGAGATGCAGAAGGAGATAGAAATGGGTGATATAAAGATAACCCAGGCTGTGGACAGGCTTTCTGTAAACCTCGTTGAAAAGATACTGTTTGCCTCCGGAAAGGCAGAGGTAAAACCCGAGGGGTTGAAGATCCTTAAAAGGGTGGGAGACATATTGAAAAATATTTCCGACAAGCAGATAAGGGTTGAGGGACATACCGACAATGTAAAGATTAGTGCCAGATTAAGAGAGAAGTTCCCCACCAACTGGGAGCTTTCAACGGCGAGGGCATCAAACATCGTGCGCTATCTCCAGGACAAGGTCGGGGTGGACCCGAAGATGCTGTCAGCGGCAGGATTGTCTGAATACAAGCCTGTCGCGAGCAATGATACCGAAGAAGGAAAGGCCCAGAACAGGAGGATAGAGATAGTCCTTCTTCCTCTTGATGTTAGCCGTGTTTTGGAAGAGCTGAAGAAATAGATTTTACGGAGGGTGCATGAAGATAGTTGCAATGGGCGACATCCATGAGAGGGTCAAGGCCTTCGAAATCATATCTTCGGAGATATCTGCTGCCGACCTGGTTATAATAACCGGGGACCTGACCCAGTTCGGAAATGAAGAGAAGGCTAGGAAGGTCATAGACGTTATAAGGGAAATAAATCCGAATATCGTGGCCCAGGTGGGAAACCTTGACTCCCTTGAGATAGATAGATTCCTGACCAGAGAGGGGATAAACATCCACGGCAGCGGAAGGGTCATAGATGATGTTGGCATCTTCGGCTCAGGAGGGAGCGGGGCCACCCCATTCCATACCCCTGTGGAGTTCAGTGAAGAAGAGTTAAAAGGTTTCCTTGAAAAAGGGTATTCGGAAATAAAGGATGCAGCCATCAAGATAATGATATGCCATGCCCCTCCTATAAATACGGAGGTCGACATGATCCCTTCAGGTACCCATGTGGGAAGCAAGGCCGTAAGGGAGTTTATAGAGAGATACCAGCCTGACCTCTGCATAACAGGGCATATCCACGAGGCCTCAGGGGAGGATGCCATAGGAAGAACCAAGATTATAAATCCAGGCCCCTTCTTTGAGGGAGGGTTTGTTGTGATTAATGTGGAAAAAGGGAAGTTAGAGGCAGAATTAAGGTATTTTACGTAAAATCCCATCCCCACCCTGACCCTCCCCTTGAAAGGGAGGGAATGCTATTTTTCCCTCTCCCTCAGGGAGAGGATTAAGGTGAGGGTGGGGTAAAAATAGATAACGTTACATATAGCGAGACATGTCTATGCCTGAAAAACAGACTTTCGGAGAAAGGCTTACCACAAAGATATTCAGCCGCTTTCCTATCATTTCCGAGATGTGGGCCAAAAAATTCAAGGCCTACGGCGTCGAAGGCATACCGTGGACACCATTTGAAAAGGAGCTATCGCAGTGCAAGGTGGCCATAGTCACCACCGCCGGGGTTCACCTAAAAAACCAGCAGCCCTTTGATATGGAGGACCACGAAGGAGACCCAACCTTCAGGGAGGTCCCAAGGGACACACCGAAATCAGAACTCACCATAACCCATAAATATTACGACCACACCGATGCAGACAAGGACATAAATATCGTATTTCCCATAGACAGGTTTTTCGAGATGAAGGAGAGGGGGGAGATAGGGGATGTGGCCGAGATACATTACGGCCTGATGGGACACATCCTGGGAAGGCATTTAAAGGCACTGGTAGAGGAAACAGGCCCTGAGATAGCCCGCAGGTTGAAAAGTTCAGGGATAGACGTGGTCTTTCTAACCCCCGGCTGAGGCACCTGCAACCAGTCAGTTGGGCTGGTACAGAGAGAGATAGAAAAGATCGGAATCCCTACTATATCGGTGTCAATCGTCAGGAAACTGACCGAGGAGGTAAAACCTCCCAGGGCTGTATTCCTCCGCTGGCCCTTCGGCCATCCGCTTGGCGAGCCTTTCAATGTTCCTCAGCAGATGACGATAATAAGGGAGGCCTTCAAGGCCCTGAAGGAGATTAAGGAACCTGGGACTATCATAGACCTGCCTTACAGGTGGAGGAGGGAGAAGTACGAAATGTAGGGGCAGTATACCGTGCCCATGAAATCATTTTGATAGAGGCAGATATACAGAAAATGTAGTCCCCTTCCCAAACTCGCTCTCAACCTCAATCCTCCCACCGTGGCTCTCCGCTATCCCCTTTGCGATTGGAAGGCCCAGGCCCGTTCCCGCTATCTCCCCCCTCGAAAGGTCCGCCCTGTAAAAACGAGCAAATACCTTATCCAGGGCCTCAGGCGCGATCCCGATCCCTGTGTCCATAATTCTTGTTATAGCCCATTCTCCTGACCTTGTCATAGAAACCGTGACCGAACCATTGGGTCTGTTGTACTTTATGGAGTTATCCAGGATGCTCAGAAAAAGCTCTATTAGCTGGTCCTTGTCCCCTGTTAGAACTATTTCTTCTATCTTTTCCGCATTTACCCTGATCTCCCGTTCTTGAGCCAAGGGTGAGATAGTCTTCAATGTGATTTCCAGGACATCCTTCAGGCTGATATTTTCGTTCTTGAATTTTAACTGTTCTGCATCAAGCCTTGAGAGCCTCAAAAGTCTGTCTATCAACCCTCCCATCCTCTCAGTGGCCGTTTTTATAGTTTCCAAGGCCTCCCTATATTCTTCAACAGGCCTCTCGCGCCTTAAAGCAACATCTACGGTGCTTTTTATTACCGAGGTCGGGGTCCTGAGTTCATGGGATGCATCGGAGAGGAAGTCCCTCTGGGCTTGGAAAGCCTTTTCGAGTCGGTCCATAGTCTCATTGAAGGAAGATGCAAGTGCTTTCAGTTCGGCGTCAACATCATTCGCATCAACCCTTTCGTGGAGCCTCTTTTCTGTAATCCTGCCGATCTGACTGGAAAAAGAGGCCAGGGGCCTCAGGGAGAGCCATACGATAACAATGCTGCCGAGGCCTGAGATGAGGATCGTCAGAGGAAAAACGATAGATAGAAACAACTTAAAGGACCTTAAGAGGTTAATATCCGCTGTTATCCCTTCCGCTACGTAAATAAGGAACCTTTCGTTATTCACACTGAAATCTTCTATAAGCAACCGGATGGGCTCACCGGCTGGGCCGGTAGTGGTGTGAATGCCTGCAACCCTGATTGCTGTGAGGGTGAAATTGCCGAGAGATTTTGACTTCACAAGGGGAACCCCAGTTACGTCGATTAATTCAAAGTAATGCCCTGAGTTCTTGATTGAGTAATCGCCTGCCGTTACCTCCGATATCTCAAACTCCACCTCCCCTTTTTCGACATGCACCAGGCCTTTCAGGATTTCCGACTTATCAGAAAGGAGGTGGTCAACACTGTCCATTACAATAACGTCAAGGCGATTGTAGAGAAATATCCCCAGGACCGCCATTATGACGGTGAAAGAGGTAATGAGCCAGATAAAAAGGCGTGTTTTTATTGATCTAAGCATAGTGGTCAGTGGCCAGGGGCCAGGGGTCAGAGGGTGCGTTTTGAGCGGTCGGCGGTTTATTGCAATCAATAACTGACCACCGACCACTGATCACTGGTCACTCTTAAGTATATACCCCGCTCCCCGGACGGTGTGGATCAGCTTCTTTTCGAAACCCTTGTCTACCTTGTTCCTAAGGAAGTTTATATAGACGTCTATGATGTTGCTGTCAAGGTCAAAATCGTACTCGTATATGTGCTCTGATATATTCGTCCTTGAGACAACCTTCCCCTTGTTGTAGGCAAGGTATTCAAGGAGTGCATACTCCCTGGCTGAAAGAGGTATATCCGTGCCGCCCCTCCTGACCTGATGTCCGGCAGTGTTTATCTCCAGGTCGCCTATGGTTATAATCGCAGTCTTGACTTCTCCCTTTCGCCTCAGCAGTGCCCTGACCCTTGCCAGAAGCTCGTCGAAGTCAAAGGGCTTGGTTATGTAATCATCGGCCCCTGTGTCAAGGCCCTTGATCTTGTCTGATACAGTGTCCCTGGCTGTAAGCATAAGGACAGGGGTCTTGATTTTCTGTTTCCTGATATTCTTGAGGATAGTGAAGCCGTCCACCTTTGGAAGCATTATGTCGAGGATGATAAGGTCATACGGCTCGGTCTCAGCCATAAAGCCGCCCTCTTCGCCGTCATAGGCCACGTCAACGCTGTAACCCTCCTCTGAAAGACCTTTTTTCAGGTTATTGGCAAGGGCCTTTTCATCTTCCACAACAAGTATACGCATTGCTTCTCCAACAAATATTGAGTAAACTCTTTATGCGATTATACCCTATCTTTCCTGTATTGAGAAGGAACTCTATGCAACTCATTTTGAAGCTCATCCTATACACGCTTCTATTTATTATATTCCTGGACGCCTTTACGCTCTACATGAACTCCCATCCCCCGCGCTATCCCATCTATGTCCCTCCATCAAAATTCAACTTAAGGTATGAAGAGGTCTCCTTTCAATCAACAGACGGTGTAAGGCTAAAGGGGTGGTTTATAAATGGAAGTGGGGAGGGGAGGCTCCCAACGATTATAGTCTGCCACGGCCTTGGGGCCAACAGGTCCGATTTCACCGAGCTTTCAGCCGGGTTAAGCAGGGATGGATACAGTGTCCTTATATTCGATTTCAGAGGGCACGGTGAGAGCGAGAAAAAGGCCTCTTCCTTTGGATACCTCGAACAGAACGACCTCCTTGGTGCGTTGAGATATGTGAAGACAAGGAACGATGTGGATAAAGAAAAGATTGGCGTTTACGGCTTCTCCATGGGAGGCGCAGTCGCTATCCTTACCGCCGCAGAGACCGATGAGATAAAAGCAGTGATATCGGATTCATCCTACACATCCCTGAAGGAGCAGGGGAAGAGGCTTTTTGCGGGATCACCACTCCCTTCTTTCCTGTTTTTAAAGCCGCTGGTCTGGATGTACGAGGTATTCTTCCGCATTGACGCCGACGATATCTCGCCTGTCTCAAGGATTGGAGAGATTTCACCAAGAGGCGTTATGATCATAGGAGGAGGCGCGGATGAGCAGATGCCTTCTTCGGATGCCATGAGGCTCTTCTCCGCTGCAAGGGAACCGAAGGAGATATGGCTTATACCAGGCGCAGTGCATGGCGGGACTGTTTATATGGCTGGGGATGAATACGAAAAGAGGGTATTGAGGTTCCTGGATTCTCACTTTTCTACATCCCATCAAATAATCAGAGTTCTCCCATGATCTTCAGGGCCTCCCTCTTGCTCAGAAACCGCCAGGGAATAGGGAACAGGCCAGGGACTCTTTCCATGTAGCTCCTGTAGACCTCGCCGTAATAGACGATCAACTTCCGCTCTTCGAGCTTTGAGCCGATGATAAAGTAGAGGCTTACGGCAACAGCGGTAACAAGGAAACCTGCGTCCATGTCCCTTGTCCATATAATCACCATCCCCAGAAAGTACCACGGATGTCTTACAAACCTGTGGATAGTGGAAATGATGAAATGCTCCTGCTCTAAAACCGTCTTTGCCCCTTCCCTCAGTTGACGAAGACCGATAAACTCACTGCTGTCATAATAATTCAGGGTCCAGTAAAAGCCGGCTGCGGCAAGGACTGCGAGGCCGTTGGCAACAAAAAACCATCCCCCATCCCACTTCCATAACACAGGCCCATCCAAGGAATGTGAATAGCAAAGAGGCGGAATGATAAGCAATAGAGAGATTGCATTGAATGTAAGCCTATAATACGGCATGAATCCGGGCCGCTTTGCGGCCACAAACCCCTTTACCTCAAGCGACGCCATGAAGGAGTGGATGGCGAAATAGACAATCCAGATAAGACCTAAGAGAACGATGTTTTGAACTGATAGCTGCATGGCTCTGATTTTAAGCTATTCCTGCGCACTTTGCCACGATAAACCTGTATTCCCTCCCCCTTGACGGGGGAGGGTTAGGGTGGGGGTGAAAGTCCTATTTTACAGACACTTGCAAGTTCACCCTCCCCCTCACCCCCTCCCGTCAAGGGAGGGGGAAATAGTTTTGCAAGCGGGGCGAAAGCTGAACAATAAGAACATTCTTTTTGTCAAATCATTTACATTTTATCATCGCTTTTGGTATAGTAGGGAAAACTTGATAATAACTTGTTAGGCGTTCAAGGGGAAGTATGAGCAGTCGAACGAGTGCAGTGAAATCTGGCCTGACTTGGGTACTTCTGAGTCCGCTTGCGTTGTTGATGGCGCTGATCTCGACGGTTGAGTCGCTGACCGTCTACTACATTCAGGTTGCGCTGTTTGGCGCGTGGGCAGCTTGCGGTGTTGTCGCCGGCCTTGCGGGCATGGCTTCGGCAACCTGGGCTGGGCGTATGAAGCTGGTGCTGCTACGGATCGCATTTGGGTACTTTTTTGTATGCGCTCTCTTGATTGCCCTCTACACGATCTTGCTGTTCTTTAGCCCTGAGCCTGGGGCTGGGAGCGTCGGTCTGTCCCTCGCAGCGGTGGTGCTTCTAACTGGCGTGCCGTTCCTCTACTTCGCAAGAAGGCGCAAGTTGCTTGAGGATCGAGAGCAGAAAGGACTGGGGACAAAGGAACAAAATGAGAAAACCTAACCCGGCAGTCAAGCGGGACTGCGCAAAAGCGCGCAGCCCCTTACTTTTACGTTAGCCCTAAGCACGAAACTATGAGAAAAATTATATCTGTGTTTTTAAAATCCATACTGCTGCTTATTCTATTCCTTTTAAGCTCCTGCACCCCTTCCTCCAGGCTTTTACCGCTCTCTCCAGACGCAAGGGTGCTCGCCTTCGGCGACAGCATCACTTACGGCACCGGCGCGGCTGAGAGTGAGAGTTATCCTGCTGTGCTTCAGAATATAATATCCAGGACCGTCATAAATGCAGGTATACCAGGCGAAACTACAGCCGAGGGGCTTACTCGACTCCCTTCCGTAATAGACGAACACAGGCCCGCACTGATGATCCTCTGCCTCGGCGGAAACGACTTTCTGCTAAAACTCGATGAGGGAGAAGCGAAGAAGAACCTCAGGGAGATGGTCAGGCTGGCGAAGGAAAAGGGGGTGGATGTAATCTTGATTGGAGTACCGAGGCTTGGTCTTTCCCTGACAGTGCCGGAGTTCTACGGAGAGATTGCCGGTGAGTTCGGCATCCCATATGAGGGGAATATCCTCAGGTCCATACTTTCCAAGGGAGGCCTGAAGTCCGACTACATACATCCTAATGCGCAGGGCTACAGGAAGATGGCGGAGGCCATTGCCGAGCTTCTTAGGAAGAGCGGGGCTGTGAGATAAAAAGGAGACAAAAAAAGGCAGGCCAAAGGCCTGCCTCAAATTATTTTCCAGCTACTTCATATGATTCAGTCGTCATCCTCTTTATCACTGCCCATCCCTTCACCTTCACCGGTCTTATCAGTTCCGTAAGTCCTTCCACCCATATTGACCCTGTGGCAGTCGAGACACCTTCCGATATCTCCCTTTATCCCTTCCTCTCGGTGCTCTGCAATGATGCCCCTGCTTGAATGCTCGTGACAGTTCATGCAGGTGTACTTCTTGTAACTCCTTGTATCGTGGCACTTAATGCATGTGACCTTGTGGTCTTTGTCAAGGAAGAAATATTTATCATGGTTATATGTGGAAGGCTTCCACGCCTTTGTGCCGTGGCAGTCGCCGCAGCTTCCTATGGCGCCCATCTCGTGCATGTCGTCCTTCGGTACTTTGTTGTGGCAGTCAAGACAAAGCCTTGCTGATACCCTTGCATGATTAAATGTTATCTCTTTCCACTTTTTGGTGTTGTGGCATTCTGAGCAGTCGCCTGCATATTTTTCTTTATGGGCCTTATCTCCCTCACCACTATGACAATCCATACACTTGGAGTATTTGAAGGCATCGTGATCCATGCCCTTGGTTATCTTTCCCTTCTGCCCCAGGTGGTCTGTATGACAGATAAGACAGTCCTTTCCTTTCATCCTGTTGTGGAGGTCTATCACGGCCGGTTTCTTCCCTATCTTCCCTTCAGGGTGACACTTTGCTACAGAACATGACTCGGAGGCAACCAGTTTAAATGGGGCGTGACAATCCTTGCATCTGAGTTTCGCGTGGGCCTCAACCAGGTCTCCGGTAGAGTAAAGAGGGGCCGGGTACTTCATCCCAGCGAGAACAAGCTGGCCCGCAAGCAGGCATCCAATGAACAGCCAGAAGGAATAGCTCTTTTTCATATCTTAAAACCTCCGTAGTAAAGGGCTGCAATGGCGTGATAAAGCACCATCACTCCAAGGATAGATATCACAGGCATATGATATGTCCGCCATTTAGAAAGGGCCTCAGAGGCCGTTGCAAGGCCTGTGAGACTATCTTCGATCTCCTTTTCCGACAATCCGTCTTTTTTAAGGCCCGCTTTTTTTAATCTCAGCTCTGCCTTGACATTGTCGTAAACATATCTCCCTATAAGGCCGCTGATGAATGCGATAAACATGAATATAAGCGTTATGATCGCTACAATGCCGTGAAAATGGATGCCGGTATGGACGAATATGATGACAGTGCCTGCAATGGCCAGCCATTCATGCGCTCTCAACCATCCCTTCATCCCTCCGGTTTTAAATAACTTCTTCTTTCTCATCGAATATCCGAAAGAGAGGATAACTAGAAGGGTACCTATTATGCCTGTAAGAAGCCTGTGTCCCCTGACTCCATATAAATCCATCATTTGCTCAATCAGGATGGCATTCCCAAAAACCAGGAAAACCGTGGTTATAAGGCCTGCGAGTCTGTTAATGACTAGCTTCATAAAATTCTCCCTTAATCCTTTTTCCGCAGATACTTTACCCCGCTTATCATTGATGACATGAGGCCGTTCTTTTCCTTGATATCATGTATTACATTACCGCCTAAGTGCAGGGCGAGGTAGACAAGGGTAAAGATGAGACCGAATTCGTGTACCTCTTTCAGGCCCCCTTCTAAAGCCTCTCTTGCCTCTTCACCCATCCCCCCGGTGATGATTGAGCCCGGGAACATATTAAACTCAAGCCCTGAGAGGATGAACCCTGTAACCATCTGGGATATAAGAACCACAAAAAGCACAATATATAAAAGGGACCCTAAGGGGTTGTGGCCAACCGCCTGGGGTGGAAGCCCCCTAAACCCGCTAAGAAACCACCTTACATTGGCCTTGATCCCTTCAAACTGTTCCTTTGTATGCGGGAAAAGGTCTCCCCACTTGGCGTACCTGTTCCCGACAAAACCCCGCACAACTCTTAGAGTAAAAAATAAGGCCAGGAGATATCCGACGTAGGAATGGACCTCTTTGACTACCCTTCTCCCTTCCTTAGGCATTCCAAGGTCCTTCCCGACCTCCCAGAATATTCCCGAAGAGGCCAGGACAATAACCGATAGGGCAAGTCCCCAATGGATCACCCTGTCCTGCCAATCCCAGACCTTTACCTGTTCTCTCGTCTTTTCCATGGTATTCTCCTTTGTACTTAATTTTTTGGCTTATGAAAGCCATTTTTAGAACGATCCTTCATCATCAACCCCTTCCTGAGTATCGTCCCGTTATCAGGGTCTATCTTCAACTTTATCGTTTCTCCTACTTCAGTCCTTATCTTTATTTCATAAACGCCGTCTTCAAACTCTGCCTCCAATACCTTTCCAGGCACCTCTTTGATTGCGATATTTAATGCATCATCGAGGGTTATCCTCGGTTTCTCCTCGCCGAGGACAAAACCGCATGTTCCTAAAACTAAGATCAAAGTAATAAATAAAACCTTATGCATATCATCCCACACTATTTCAAAAAAGATAATCTTCAAATTATATGCCCATATTATAAACGTCATAAGATTAAAAGAACCTTAAAATGCAGAGCCCCTTTTAATATTTTCCGTCAGCCAACGCAAGGCCGAATATAGAAGCAATCGTGATTGCAATTACAGTAAATACCATAAAGTCACACCCGTTTACGCTTTTTTTAAAGCTCCAGTTGTATATGGGAGCAATGATATATGAGGATAGATTAAAGGAAGGTTAATAACAGTCAGTCAGGATAGTGGGGGTAATACGGAAAGGAGGCAGGGTGTGGAGCCGGGAGTCACTGCAAAGGTAGTCTTGATGACTGATCAGGCTGGTATTGGCTGTTTTTACGACTTTTCTTCCGTTTGACAACCCTGGGAGGCACAGGCTTTTTCTTAGCCGCTATCCTTTCCTGTATCCCTTTTATTCTTAACTC
>JAUSKU010000020.1 GCA_030646755.1 Deltaproteobacteria bacterium | reverse complement strand
CGAGTTTTTGACAGCATTGATGCTCTTGAAAACAATTTATCGTCATCGTTACGGGAAATGGAGTTGGATAGCAAACGTGTGAAGTCTATTGTTGCTTGGCCGTGGATTATTAATTCACTTATGAATTAGAAATGGAATTATACCCTTCCTTCTGGAGGTTGTACCTCAGAAGCTCCACGGTATCCCTTGCATCTTCGACTATCAAGATCAGCTCATTCATCTTGGCATCCCTCTTTTGCACCTTTTCCTGTTAAAAGGCTTGGCGACCTCATTATTGCCATAAGCCTCAACCCTCCAAGGGCCGTTATCAATAGCGCTATGGCGATTAGCTCCTTCCAATCCAGCTTGTGCTGGTAAAGCGCTATCATCAACTCCCTCATGATAAATATAAGGGTCATGTCCGCCATCAGTGTTATCCTTACTCTGTGTAGTTCAAAATATTCCAGGAGTCCATTGAAAAGCTCAAGAACTACTATCATCCCCAAGATGTCGGTTACAAGAATATTGAACCCTGATTCAATGCTCCCGCTGTAAATCTTCCCCATGTCGAGAAATATCCTGGCTGTGCCTATTATGAGGGCCAGGATAACAAATACGGTAAGTATCTTGAATACCGTATCTGTAGCTACCTGCGAGGCCTTTTTAAAATCAACACTTATCATTTGGCGTGTCTCCTTTTTATGATTTCAGAAGAAGTTTAACAGGGGATTGTTACGGGGTTGTGACAAGCAGGTTAAGATTTGGTTACATTAATGCGCTTGACAAACGATTTGTTGGATGTTAGTATTCAATTATTCATATATATATATATATATATCTAAATGGGGGTGATTTTTATATGTGGACTATTAACCGAGCATTGAGAACTATAGCTGGAAGCTTTGTCCTGCTGAGTCTCGTCCTTGCAGAGGTGCACTCTAAAAACTGGCTCTGGTTTACTGCCTTTGTCGGCCTGAACCTCTTTCAGTCCGGTTTTACAAACTGGTGCGGGATGATGTGGATGCTTAAGAAACTTGGAGTGAAGGAAGGATAGCGGAAAACCTGCCGGAAGGATGGCGACCGCAAGGGTTGCCCCTACGTCAGCGCTTCCTGAATCTTATCCATCAAGTCCGGCATGCCATACGGTTTATAGAAGAACCCGGCAAAGCCTTCGCCATAAAAGCGATTTTTAATCTCTTCTTCGTTGTGCCCGCTGACAAGGATTACCCTGACATCATTTCTGATCTGTTTCATCTCCCGGAAGGCCTCCTCACCATTCATATTCGGCATAGTAAGGTCCATAAGGACGAGGTTAATTTTGTCGACATGCTTCGAGAACAGTTCGACCCCTTTTTGTCCGTCCATTGCGGTAAGGACGGAAAAACCGTTGAATTCCAGCATCATCTTTGTCACTGAAGCTATTTCCTCTTCATCGTCTATGAGCAGTATCGTTCCGCTCCTCTTGAGATCCTTAACCCCTTTTTGTGCCTTCGGGTGTATTTCAGGATGCCTGTCAGACTTTGGGAGAAGGACCCTGAATGTCGTTCCCTCCCCGACGTTAACTAATTTCAAGTTTTTTGACATGAAAAAAATCTTGACTTTCTTTTATACACTGTATACAATTCCACCCCATTTGGTTGACAGTATTATATCGGAAGGAGCTTTTGATGATTATTATAGGTGAGAGAATCAGTGTCATTGCCCGGAAGGTAAGGGAGGCAATGGCTGCCAGGGACCCGAAGCCGCTTCAGGAACTGGCAAGGCAGCAGTTTGAAAAGGGGGCCAATTATATTGACTTGAGTATCGGGCCTGCGGAGGACGACGGCCCCCAGTTGATGGATTGGGCTGTAAAGGTGATCCAGGAGGTGGTTTCTGCCCCTCTCTGCCTTGATACTACAAATAAAGCTGCCATGATCGCGGGGCTCAAGGCCCATAACAACCAGTGGGGAAGGGCGCTCATTAACTCCGCATCTGGTGAGGAGGAGAGGCTTAACAACATGATGCCTCTGGCAGGTGAATACAATGCCGAGATCATAGCCCTTACTCTTACGGAGAAGGGGATCCCTGCCCTGGCTGAAGAGAGGTGCGAGGTTGCGGCAAACATCATGGCAAAGGCTATGGAGTGCGGTGTCCCCATGGAGGATATTTGGCTTGACCCCCTCATCCTTCCAGTCCCTTTCCAGCAGGACAAGTGCAAAGAATCCATCAGGGCTATAAGGCTCTTCAGAGAACTGAACGACCCTCCGATGAAGACTACCGTTGGGCTGTCAAACATAGCCAACGGTGCACCAAAAGAAATGAAAGGGATCATAACCAGGACATTCCTTGTCCTCCTCATGTATGAAGGGCTTTATTCAGCCATTGCGGACCCGAACGACAAGGAGTTCATGGATACAATGAAGACTGTTGACGTGTTGATGGAAAAGAGGCTTTACGCCCATTCTTATTTAGAGATGTAGGAGGAACCATGCCTTTTGCGATACCAAAAGACAGCTATGCCGGCAAGATCAACTCCCTGACCTTTGGATCAGGGGATAAAGCAGTTACTATAGGGGGAGAAAATGGCCTGCCATTTCTTTCCTTTGAGAGCAGCATTTCCAACAGGCCAGTAGTTGCCCTGGAGATTCAGGACGTTGCCCCATCTGACTGGCCCGATACCGTCAGGAAGGTGTATGATGGCGTCAGCGGCTCGCCTGCTCAGTGGGCCAAGTTCTGCCAGGATTCTCTTGGCGCCAAGATAGTTGCCCTGAGACTCGTAGGGACCCATCCCGACAGGGAGAACAGGTCTGCTGACGATGCCGTAAAGACCGTGACTGAGGTCCTTTCCGCAGTTGATGTCCCTGTTATGATTATAGGAAGCGGACATATAGAAAAGGATGCCCAGGTGCTGAAGGCCGCAGCTGAAGCAGCTAAGGGCAAGGAGTGTATTATTGGAAAGGCCCAGGAAGAGAACTACAGGACGATAGTTACGGCAGCCATTGCCAATAACCATAAGATCATAGCCATGAGCCAACTCGATGTGAACCTGGCGAAGCAGCTGAACATCCTTATAACCCAGATGGGCTTCAACAGAGAAAATATAATAATGGACCCGATGTCGTCAGCCCTGGGTTACGGTATAGAGTATACATACTCCGTCATGGAGAGGATCAGGCAGGCAGCCCTTGTCCAGAATGATCCGATGATGCAGACTCCGCTTCTTTGCGACATAGGGCCTAACGTATGGAAGACAAAGGAGAGCGCTGCTCCCGAGTCGGAGCTTCCCGAATGGGGTTCCCTTGAGGAGAGGGGCATTGTGTGGGAGTCCGTGACTGCCGCGACAATGATAATGGCCGGTTGCAACCTCCTTGTTATGAGGCATCCGAAGGCGGTTGAGACTGTAAATAGATTGATAGGCGAATTGATGTAATAAAATAAATTCAAAGTTCAACGGAGGAGATAAGACTATACAGCAAAAAACAGTTAGTTTTCTATCAACATGGGATTAAAAGAAAAATCTTATAGGAGGGTAACATGAATAGGATTTTGGCAGCAGTATTAGGTTGTTTTTTTATTTTAGGCGCGGCATCTGATGGCTTTTGCCTGATGCTACCAGCACGTATTCAGGATCTGGTCAAAAGGTCGGATGTGATAATTATAGGAGAAGTGCTTGATGTAACAATCGAGGAAAATACCTATGTTCGGATCAAAGTAATTCAGTATCTCAAGAATAAGCCAAATGATGAAAGAAGCGAGGTTATAATTAGAACACTATTGCACGGCAAGGAGGCAGACGAGACAATATGGTATCAAACTGATGAACCTGAATTTGAGGCAGGAGAACAGGTGTTTCTGTTTCTCAAAAAGGACACTGGAATAGCTCCTTTTGGTGGCAAATATACTACTAAGGATTACATAGTCTCAGGCAACCTTCATGGGAAACATCAGATCAAAGACAACAAGGTCGATTATAGGGACACTATGACAGGTAAATCTGCGTCCATTCCGTTGGAAAGGTTTATTCCTGAACTTAAAAAGGTTATAGAAGACCCGATAGGCCATATGCCAAATTTCTTCAATGATGAGGAGGACAAAAAATGAACGGAACCCCATCAAAAATAACTAAAGTTATATTTTTTATATCTTTCCTTGCTTTGATAGATAATCAGTGTCTTGCCTTTGACTATAAAGGGCTTCATTGGAACAACAGAATTGTCTCTTTTTATCTCTGGAATCCACCCAGTGCTGCCGTTATTCAGGCCCACAATAAGTCTGCTGCAACATGGAATAATGCCGGTGCAAATTTCTACTTCCTTCCCGAATCAACTACTTCAAATATACCGGGTGTAAGGGATTTTAAGAATGTTATTGGTGGAGCTAATGATCCTTATTTTCAAGAAAATCCAGATGCAGCAGCTTTTACCAGGTGCTGGCCAACATCTGTTGGTTCTACGATATGGTCGGAGTGTGATACGGTAATGAATATGAATGACCCAATTTCTACATCGGGTGACCCAAATGCTTATGACCTTGAATCCATTTCTGTGCATGAATTCGGGCATTGGCTAAGGCTTGGTGATTTATATTCGACTGGAGTTCCTGGTAACGTAATGTTTTGGAGTCTTTCCCTTGGTGAAATTAGAAGGATTTTGGATATTGACAGCCGTAATGGGATTATACATATTTATGGTCCAAGGTAAGATATGCAGCTATAAAAGCTGAGGTCGGGATCCCCTACCGTATTTGAAAGGAGAAGATAATTATGGCGCTGTCCGGTGTAGAGATATTTAAGAACCTACCTAAAACAAACTGTAAGAAGTGCGGTTATCCAACCTGTCTTGCCTTTGCCATGAAGCTGGCGGCATTGCAAGAGAGTGTCGAGAAATGCCCGGACCTCTCCGAGGCGGCAAAGCAGTTCCTTGGTGCTGCGGCTGAGCCCCCGATAAGGGGTATTGTCCTTGGGCCGAAGGGAATAAAGGTTGGTGAAGAGACTGTCCTTTTCAGGCATGAGAAGAAGTTTGTAAACCCATGCCCCATAGCCTTGAACATTAAGGACACAGAGGGCTCTGATGCGATAGCAAAGCACATCGCCGATGTCAACTCCTCCGAAATAGACAGGGTTGGACAGATGCTCAGGGTTGACTTTGTCTGTGTCTCCAATGAGTCTGGTGATCCGGTAAAGTTTGCCGCAGTTGTAAAACAGGTGGCAGAAGGCGCCCCAAATGCGGGTCTTATCCTTAATTCTTCAAATCCTGCATCCATAGAGGCTGCCATTACGCACTGCGCGGACAAGAAGCCCCTTGTTTACGGCGCCAATGCAGAAAACCTTGATGCCATGGTAAACATTGTCAAAGGGAAGAACATTGCCCTGGGCATATACGCCAAGGGTCTCGACGCCCTCTCAGACCTCTCTGAAAAGGTCAAGGGTATGGGGGTCAACGAGATAGTGCTTGACTCAGGCGCCAGGACTGCAAAGGAGATGGTTGAAGAGTACACGATGATAAGGAGGGGTGCGCTTAAGAAGTCCTTCAAGCCCTTCGGTTTCCCCGTAATCTCCTTTGTCAGCAGGGATGACTCAACATTTGAGGCAGCAGTTGCATCCCTCGGGATCATGAAGTACGCCTCCATAATCGTCGTCAGCAGCATTGAGAAGTGGAAGGCCCTTGCGCTGCTTACTTTAAGGCAGAACATCTACACAGACCCGCAGGTTCCGATGCAGGTGGAGCAGAAGATATACAAGATAGGTGATGCCAACGAGAACTCCCCTCTCCTGATAACAACGAACTTCTCCCTGACTTACTTTATTGTGAGGGGTGAGATAGAGAACAGCAAGGTTCCGTGCTGGCTCGCCATAATGAATGTTGAGGGGCTTTCGGTCCTTACCGCATGGGCAGCCGGTAAGTTCGTTGCCGGCTCCATATCCAACTTCATCAAGGAAAGCGGAGCGGATAAGCTTGTGGCGAAGAAGGAGCTTATACTCCCCGGTTATGTATCCGTCCTTTCCGGTTCACTTGAAGAAAAGTTAGGGGACGGTTGGAAGGTTTCTGTTGGGCCAAGGGAGGCAAACCAGCTCCCGGCTTTCCTGAAGGCAAGGGTATAATTCAACTATATACAAGTTACATAGAAAAGGCGGCCATTGGCCGCCTTTTCTATGTAACAGGATTCAGTAGAAATGCAAGATGTTATGTCTCTATAATTTGATGAAACCTGTGGGCATAAACCTATGGGTTAGACATTGACCTGAAAATAGACATTGAAAATGACAACCTCCGAAAACTCCCTGAGGTCAATGTCTATTCTTAGGCATTGAGATATTTATTGCAAAACAAAAGCAAATTAACAATGTCTGCCCCCATAGATTCCCTTATCATTTAACCATGAAAAAATCACTAAAAAGTAAAAAAGTGGAAGCAACTAAAAAGTCAGTGAAAAGCCTATCTGACGGAGAAAAGACATATAAATTATCCCTCTTTTTGTTACTTCTTTTGACTATCATTGTTTATTCGAATTCCCTGACCAATGGGTTTGTTTATGACGACGATGTGACGACTAAAAATAATATTTTAATTAAAGACCCGTCAAACATAAGGTTTTTATTTTCCCATGACTATTTCAAGCTTTCTGGTGAAGAAAGTTACCGCCCTTTTGTTACGCTGACCTACATGATAGACTATTTTTTTTGGGGATTAAACCCTGCAGGATATCACTTTACGAATTTGCTACTACATCTTATAAGTATTTCCTCGTTATATTTACTAATCCTTACCCTATGGGAAGAAAAAATATTTGCTTTAATGGTATCTGCTATCTTTGCTCTAAACCCGGTAAACACAGAAGCGATTAATGCCATCAGCTTCAGAGAAGATCTCCTTATCACTCCTTTTTGCCTTTTCTTTTTGCTGATCCATAGGAATTCTCAAAATCCTAACATCTTTATGGCTAATAGAAAGTTATTCAAATATACTGCGCCGGTAGTATATTTTCTTGCCCTCATCTCAAAAGAGATGTCCATAACGATTCCATTTTTAGCAATGGCGATAGACTATTATAAAGATAAGACAATTAAACTTAAAAGTTATACAACTTATCTGATTGTTGCAATCCTTTATCTTTACGTATATTTTTTCCTTTTTGTAAACTCCAATAGAACCTTACCAGAGGCAGACTTCATTTCAAGGGTAATCGCAATCCCTTCTGTGATTTCATTTTACATGCGTCTCTTCTTCTTCCCTGTAAATCTTGTAGCGGACTATGCTGGAAAAATCTATTTATCCCCATTGAATTGGACACTACTGATATTTGCTCTTAGCCTATTTTTTACTTCGTCCAATGACAAGATAAAAATTTCTATAGCATGGTTTTTTGTCTCGCTTATACCGGTCCTAAATATCGTTCCACTAAAACATCCGATAGGAGAAAGGTATCTCTATTATCCCACAATAGGGCTCTCAATCCTCTTAGCCTCTCTTATTATTAACAATTATAGCAAAGTATTTCTCAAACCGATCTTGATATGTCTGCTTATCATTTTTCCATTTTTGACCTATGAGAGGAATAAGGTATGGAGAGATAATTTTAGCCTTTGGACTGATACCCTGAAGAAAATGCCTCAAAGTTATAGAGCTTACAACAATCTTGGAATTCTCTATATGGAAACGGGGAAATTGGGTAAAGCCATGGATTTTTACAAGATTGCTCTTGAATTAAATCCAAATTTGGCAGAGGCACATAACAACTTAGGCCTCATCTATCGTTTACAGGGACGGTTGGCGGAGGCGGAGAAGGAATTTGAAGCGGCCTTGAAGCTCAAACCGGATTTCATGGAAGCATACGGCAATTTAATCAGCGCCTATGCGGATGAAGGACGCCTTGAAGATGCCCTGCAGGTATATCATGATGCTTTAAAGCACAATCCCTATGATCCGTATTTGCCTTATAATATGGGACTTGCGTTTAATAGACAGGGTGAAGTTGATAAGGCAATACAGTTATTTGTCCATGCCTTAGAACTCAACCCGCAGTTCGCTGAAGCACATAACGACCTTGGGAATGCCTTATTCCTAAAGATGCAATTTGAGGAAGCAATAAAGGAGTATAAGGCTGCTTTAGAAATTAAACCCGATTATGCTGAGGCACATAACAACCTCGGAAGCGCTTTTTTTAGTCAAGGCTTGCTTGAGGCTGCTATTATTGAGTACCGTAAGGCTATAAGAATAAAAAAAGATTTTTTAGACGCCCATTTCAATCTCGGATTGGCTTACTGGCGAAATAGCAATAAAGAGGAGGCATTAAGGGAATTTAAATATGTTTTGACACTCAACCCAAACCATGAAGAGGCAAGAAGTGCCGTTCAAGTTCTATCCAAGTAAAAAAGCCCCCTGATAAGGGGGCTTAAGATAGCGCATTTCACCAAATGGAGGTTTATTGCGGCCATTTTTCTGTTTTCACCGAATCGACATTTGAAAGGGATGATGCATTACCTCTAACATCAATGAAGAATTTCGGGGTAGAGTAGTAAAAAATTGGAGGTGGAGGGAAATCTCCGTTTCCCCCTTGACATTACTGATCATGGATGCCCCCGTATTTCTCTCTAGAGTTTCAGAGAATATAGATGATTTTTCTTGACACACTCCTTTTCATGGTGATATAAAGTTCAAGAAAGTTCAAATCAGTTGTAAATGAGGCTCTAAATGGCACATCTCCTGCAACTCAACTGCAACTCAACTCAACTGCAACTCAACTCAACTCAACTCAACTCAACTCAACTCAACTCAACTCAACTCAACTCAACTCAACTCAACTCAACTCAACTCAACTCAACTCAAC
>JAUSKU010000015.1 GCA_030646755.1 Deltaproteobacteria bacterium | reverse complement strand
TTATGAAGGGCATCCCTTACGGAATAGCTGACTGGGCATTGAAGTATTTGAAATCCAATTTTCATATATTAAAAGAGTAAGCTAACAAACGGCTCCACACAGTTGCGGCAAAGAGCCGCCGCACTGGTGAGCCTAAACGTTAGGTGAAAAAACTGCGTCTATATGCTCCCCAATAGATGCCGAGTTTTTTGAAGCAGGGGAGCGAAATTACAATTCAAAACGGGAGAAACACGATGGAGAACAATGAAAGCAAGAAGAGCAATGGGAACGGGCGCCTTACAGACAGCGGGAAGTCTAGCGAGTTTAGAAATCAGGCTCTAGATCTATGTTTGCTGTACCTCAAGGGTGATATTGAGCTGATGGATGAGCTTACTGGATTGCTGAAGGATGTGCGAGCGCATCTTAAAGCAAATCCAAGCGCTTGGGATTCTGGTGGCACTGACATCGCTATGTTGCTCGAAACAATGAAGGCGAAGGCAGCCAACCCGAACGACAAAGATATATCGGGAGCTGATATTGTCGGTAGTGGCATCCTAGATGGTCTCAACGAGTTCATCCGCAATCTTGGAGGAATTGTCGAAGCCGAGAAAAGATTTTTCTACGATCTCATCAAGCTTTTCCTCTGTGGGTGCGACGGCAAGGGGTGGTAAGTGTTCATCCTTCCTGTCAATCAAATTCAGGAGTTTCTGAGTTATAGTCAGGAAGCTTTCCCTTGTGAAGCGTCTGGCCTTCTGTTACGCCGCGACATTAGACGCTTCACAGTCTTGACCTTTGTGCGTACTAGAAGTGATGAGAACACCCCGTTCTCATTCCGCATAACAGATTCCGATATTCAAAAAATCTCCGAATCACTTGTAGACTCACATACAAGAATCGGTGGATGCGCTCATTCGCATCCTTTCGGCAGAGCCGCCCCGTCTAGTATTGATAGCGCGGCCTCAAAGGAACCTGGTGACTTATGGTTAATTTACTCTTTACGATTTCGTCATCTCAATCTCTTCCAGTGGAACCTCACGTCATTTCAAAAAGTGAATTTCCGGATCGTCCCATCTTGATCAGGAGCGAATCGCGGGTGGGGCAGATAAATAACCGAGGACAGAAAAGTAAATCACCTAACCCGGCAGTCGAGAGGGACTGCGCAAAAGCGCGCAGCCCCTCACTTTTACGTTGTAAAGGACTCAAATACACATGTCCACTCAAGGGTTTATATTGTCGTTCACATTTCTAAATTCAATGCAGCATAATCTAAACTGAAGGGAGAACGTTTTATGAAGAAAGTGGTTGGATTAGTAATTGTGGGCTTGCTCGGTTCTAACGTGGCCTATGGGGCAGAAAGCAAGCTCGAAACCTACGCTAAATCTCCCCGAATATCTGGTCTTTATGTGAAAGTAGATGACGGAAAAGTACTCTACGAATACACGAAAGGAAAGGAAGCGCCTACCGGTATTACCAAGGTACGAAATCCAGAGTCATTAAATGACAAGACATTCAGGTACGAATTTGAAGTAAATATGCCGCTTGTTATTTCTTTTCAGGATTTCAATCCTCTGAAATATGCGGTTAAAGTTGAATTGAAAGACGAAAAAACCGACATAAATGACCCCGGTCCTTTCTTTGAAATTTTGTCCACATATAAATCAATTTTTGTGGGTAAGGCTGGTGGAGAAACGGCAGTGAACTCATTTACTCCTTCCATGACCCAGGAAAAGGCTGTTGCAGGAGAAACCAAATGCGAAGCATTTTTTAAGAATTTTGACAAACTGGCAAATGCCATAAATTATAAAGTAATTGAAAAAGTTGATGACCAAGAAATAGAAGTTTCCAAATTATCTGAAATATCTGTAACAGAAGATACCCTCAAGAAATGGCAGACTAGTGCTATCTCTGCAAAAGGCATAGAAGATGAAATCAAAGAAATTGATGGAATAACAAAGAAATTAGATGAAAACGTCAAGGCCATCAAAGCAGCCATCGAGGTTGTTCAAGGCGTCGTCGACAAGGAAAAGTGTACATCTATCCCGCTAAACGTTCTGGCACAAAGCTCTTATATAATGACTCAAGCGCATGAGGCTATTACTCGCCGTGAAGCCGCGTCTACAAACCTCAAGGAGTTGAGTAAATACCTCGCCAAGTACCAAGATAAAAGTAGTTGGAATGGGAACTACTATCAGTTTGGATCGGTGCCAAATCCGGCAAATCAGAACCTGAAAAAGGTTATCATTACTGTAAAGCAGATAGATTTTTCGGTAACCGATGACAAGGTCACAGTCAAAGAATCCGAAAAGAACACAGTTTCAAGTACGTTAACGGTTTACAAAAATGAAAGTATCTCAGTCGAACCATCTGTCGGGTTCGTATACAGTCCATTGAAATCAAATAAATTCTCGACAAAGACGGTTAATGGCAACCAAGTAGTAGAAAAAACCGAGAAGAGCGATGATTATCACGCAGCAGCATTTCTCAATGTTTACTATACTGAGTGGATTAAGCAAAACGTATATCCATTCTGGCAATTTGGCTTGTCCACTGCCAAAGATTATCCTGCAATTCTCACCGGTTTTGGGATGAAAATTCGTGATACGTCCTTTGCATTTTCTGTCGGTGCTGCCTTCGGGTTTACCAAGGAACTGGACAAGTTAAGCGAAGGCCAGACGATTTCTGGGCAGGCTGACATCGATAAGGATGAAAAAACAGTGGTTAAACCGAGCTGGTATTTGTCACTTCAATACAACTTTTAGAAATCTGCCTTGATAAAATCTTTCTAGCCCTAGAACAATAGAAGTTCAAAGCTCCAAATTTCAAAAAGGAAGATGAAGGTTCCAACAAGACACATGGACGCCGACCGCCCGAAGAAGCCGGGCGGGCGGGTCATGTGCCGAGCCGTTAGACGAAAGAAGAGAGTAAAGGCGTAAGATGGAAATAGACCTACCCATTAGCTTAGTGTTTCTTGACACTTCGGTGTACGTGTCAACCAACTATGCATTCGATGGCCCACTCTTTTCCGCGTTAAGAGTGCGGATTGAGAACCAGCAGGTTCGACTAGGAATAACGCCAATTACCGTCCTCGAAGTGGAGGCAAAGATTCGGACTGGTGTGTCAGAGGCTCAAGAAGCCCTTGAGAAAGCAAAGAATAAAGCGTTTATCCTTCGAAATTCACAAGAAGGGTCTATTGTCGCTACTTTCTTACCCTGGAACAAGCAAGAGATTGAGGATGAGTTGGTTGAGAGATTCAGAAGGTTTCTTTTAGACTTTAACGTTGAAGTGCTTGCATATGAAGAAATTAATGTCAAAGAAGTATTTGATCTTTACTTTGACAAAAAGTCACCATTTGGTGATGCAAAGAAGAAGAATGAGTTTCCTGATGCATTCGCCTTAAAAATTATCGAAGGCTGGTCCATCGAAGAAGGAAAAAGAATCTATGTTGTTAGCCATGACGGGGATATGCGTTATGGCGTAGGCAGTTTCTCAGGACTAGACTATTCACCGTCTCTCCCTGAGTTATTGTCCACCTTGTCGTTTAAATATGAAGAACTTGCTCCTCTCTGTGCCGAGGTTTATGACCTCGCAAGAGAAGAAATAGACCAGGAACTTGCGAGCCAATTTTCAGATAGGGGGTTTTATGTCGACGACCAACAAGGCGATGTTGACGAGGTATATGATGTTGCCGTTGACGACTATGAGCCAAGATTGCTCAAAATAGAACATGATCAAAATGACGATACAGTCTTGGCTGAATTTGAAGTAATTCCAAACATCTCCTTCAAAGCTCACCTCACTTACGACGATTTAGCTACAGCATCCTATGATAGTGAAGATAAAGTTCTGATTCCATGGCGTACCATCACCGAGGAGGTTGAATCGTCTGAGATTGTAATGTCTAATGTTAAATTGCACTTCCCCAAAGGATCACCAAAAGACTATAAGGTCGAAGATGTAAGTGTCGACCATCCTGATTCTGTAATGGTGTCGAGTAGTGAAAGTGCCGATTGGCCATACAAGTGAACTGTCTAACAAAAAAACGCAGCGGACGGCGGTGGAAGCCTTTTCTTCTTGCCCCTTGGCCCGCCGCCGCTGATTTCAGGCGTTGGGCAATCTTTCGGGAGACGAAATGGAAATGACCCCTAATGCTTACAACGCTTGGAGTATCGTTCTTCAAGTGATGATCTGGACAGCGATGATCGCGACATTCATCGTTTACTATTTGCAACTCAAGGCGATGCAAAAGGGCGCCATCGGCCAGAATATTTTGTCGCTTATAAACTTCCTTCAGGCAACGAACGTTCGTGATGCACGCACTTCAGTGCTAAAGAGCTTGAAGCTAAAGAAATACGCTGACTGGAATGAAGATGAGAAACGCGAGGCATCGCTAGTATGTTCAAACTACGATGTTGCCTCTATTCTTATTCTTCAGCAGAAGCTCGTTCCGCTCGAACCGTTCGTCAGCAATTGGGGGCCAAGTATCAAGGGCTGTTTTGAGATTTGCAGAGAGCACATTGCGGAAATGCAAAAACCGGAGAACTCAGGTCCTCATTACTGGAATGACTTCAATATCCTGTACGATGAAGTGATTAAGCATACCGCCCAACCCGGCAGTCAAGAAGGACTGCGCGAATAAACCCTCGCGCAGCCCCTTACTTTTACGTAATGTGGGAAGTAAATCAAATGGATAGAATTTGGAGGGTCATACCATGATTGAGATAAAGGATATCATACCCATTACCATTTCGATAGTTGCATTGTTTGTCTCCATTATCAGTATATACGTATCAAGATTCCGCCCGGGCAAGCTCTATCTCACCGCCGGTGAGCATATCCACATCAGCCACGATCCGACAGGAAGCGTTAAGTTCATCTTGCCAATGAATGTTGCAAATTCTGGCTCTCGACATTTGACCATTGATAGAGTTGCCCTTTTGATTCAGGACAGAGGGAACCCTGAGGGTTATCTCCTTGAGCCTGCTTTTTACCTTGCCCTTGCAGAGTCTGGGGATTTCAAATATGACTCACTGTCAGTTCCAATCACAATCTTTGGTGGAGAGAATATTACGAAGCAGGTTATGTTCAATTCTTCAATTGAACGCCCAACTGAGTTCCAGATGACAAAAGCTGGCACCTACGATTTGACACTCCTAGCTTGGTTACACGGCTCGACCAAACCACAAAAGTCGGAGTTCTTTTCCGTTGTGGTATCGGAGGAACATATAGTGAACCTTCGCCGCTATATTGAAGAAAAGAAGTCGTCTTCGGTCAAACTGCGGCAGTCGAAATGGCGCGCTTGGGACGCCCATCCCTGCAAAGAGACCGAAGTTAAGGACATTAATAAAAGTGCTATTTTGTGAACACATGGCTTCACTGCCAGAGTCAGTTTGAAAGAACCGCAAATAATTCAGCGGCCACATAACCCTGCGCTCAAGCGGGACGGCGCAAAAGTGCGCCGCCCCTTAGCTCCACGTTAGCCATCGTAATTTTACATAGGGAATTTTCATGACCATCAACTTTGACGATCCGGTAAAACAAGAAATCTGGGCAACTGTTCGCGCGATGAATGACGCATGGACAAAAGGCAATCCCGACGATCTCGCCAATTTCTTTCACCGAGACATGGTTGCCATTACGGCTACCGACCGCAATCGTCTCGATAGTGGCGCTGCTTGTATTGCCGGTTGGAAAGGCTTTGCCACCGCCGCGCGCATTCACCGCTGGGAGGAAGCCGATCCCGTAATCAACGTCTACGGCAACTCTGCCGTCGTTGCTTACTACTTCGACATGTCCTTTGATATGGGCGGACAGACAATCAACATGGGAGGTCGAGATATGTTTTTCTTCGTCAAAGAAAATGGCGGGTGGTGGGCTGTTGCAGATCAGTTCTCCCCATATCCGGCCTAACCCTGCATTCGAGCGGGACTGCGCAAAAGCGCGCAGCCCCTCAATTTGAACGTTGGGCATGAAAAAATTAATTTTTGAGCAAAAGAATCTATGACAGATAACAAGCACAAAAGAGAATGGAATGAACTCGAAATTTATAAAATCGAGTTTGAGTTTCTCAAGCACCTTACTACTATCTGCACAGGCTCAATTCTTCTCATTGTCGCATTCCTCGAAAAATTATTTATACAACCAGAGTGGAAATATTTCGTTGCTGTTGCACTTTGTTCATTCGTAGCATCAATAACTCTCTGTGCTTTTTCTCAGGTTACAATAATTGACAAAGCATCAGAAAATAAGAACTTTAAACTGCGGGAATCTGTACAAACCTGGACAGTCGGATTACTTTTGCTGGCACTTCTATGCTATGTGATTGGAATAATATGTCTCGTCGCTTTTGGATTAAAAAATCTATTTTGAGAGCAGGTAATAGCATATGAAAAAATTCCAATCTATGACACAAAAAGGGGACAGATTTAATTATATTAAGCAATACATATAACAGCGTTGTTGAAACGTTCGTTGACATCGACAATAATTAGTATTGGCCTGTGCAAGATAAACCGTGATAATATATGCAAAAAAATAGATGAGGTGAAGTAATGACACAATTACTTGAAAAAGCCTTCAAGGAGGCATCCAAGCTGCCGGTTGTTGATCAAAACGCTCTTGCAAAGTGGGTGCTTGAAGAATTGGAGGCAGAGAAGAAATGGGAGCTGATGTTCGCAGATTCGGAAGATGTCCTCGATAACCTAGCAGATGAAGCCCTTGCAGCCCACAAAAAAGGTAAAACAAAGCCTTTGGATATCGACAGCTTATGAACTCAAGAACAGCTGAGCGTTTCTGGAAGTGCTATGCTGAGTTGCCTACAACCATAAAGAAACATGCAAAAGAGTCTTATCAGCAATTTCAGGAAGATCCATACTACCCAAGTTTGCACTTTAAGCAAGTCCATTCGACACGTCCCATCTTTTCAGTAAGAATTACAAAAGACTATAGAGCCGTTGGCATTATTCAAGGTGAAGATATAATTTGGTTCTGGATAGGTAAACATTCGGAATACGATAAAATATTGAAACAACTGAGACGCACATAACAAGCTGCTCAAGTGGCTGTTAGCCACTTAGCTTAGCAAAAAGGGCACAAAAAGGGAAACGGGAAGGACAACGTTCATCCGGCTTGAGTTTACAGTATAGGGTTATCTATGCCGTGGAACGAGATATTGTCACTGTTTTTGTTTTAGAAATAACACCAAACAACTATTAGGAGGATTTATGCGGACACATAGCCATAATGACTTTGTTGCAGCAAAACCCCATGCAAGCCTTACAACGGGCGAAGTTATTAGGATGCTTCGTGAATTGAAGGGCTGGACTCAAACCGATCTTGCTGAACGCGCCGGTATTCGCCCAACCAATATCAGCCTCTTGGAAAACAAAAAGGTGGAAATCGGGAAAAGACGTGCGGAGCAGTTGGCAAAGGCATTTGATGTTCATCCGGCGATCATCATATTCCCTGAGTATGAGGCCGAGGAAATCAAAAAGGCGGCCTAACAAATCGCTCCACATTGACGCTTTATCTGTCATGCGCCTTGCAAGGAGCCGCACGCCAGAAGCGCAAGAGAGCTTGTAGTTAAAATAAATGACGATCCGCGGGTACAGGCCGTCTTACCGTTATTGCATTTTTTTTGATAGGTTCGTGAACGCGTCACAGTTCATAAGCTCATAAAATTTAACCAGAAATTTTCTCTTGCATTTTTTACACCTCAATGTTATCTTTTCCTCCCATTATCACTGTTATGATGAGAATGGCAGTTGACTTCCCTATCTCAAGAGGTGCCTGATGTCTGTCCAGGAACTTGACTTTTCCAGGGTTGATGAAATAATTAAACAGACCCCCAACAAGAAAGGGGCCCTCATTCCCGTCCTCCAGAAGGTCCAAAAATTCTATGGCTACGTACCTATAGAATCCATAGAACGCATAGCAGACGGCCTGCATGTCTATCCAGCCGACGTCTACGGAGTCCTTACCTTTTATTCGCAGTTCAAATTAAAACCAAGGGGAGAGTATATAGTAAGGGTATGCTGCGGCACTGCCTGTCACGTTAAAGGCTCCGACAGGATTGCAGAGGACCTCATAACCAAACTGAAGGTGGCGGTTGGTGAAACCACTGAAGACAGGAGGTTTACCCTTGAAAAGGTGGCATGTGTCGGCGCCTGCGCCCTCGCCCCTGTTGTGATAGTAAACGAAGACGTTCACGCCAAGATGACGAGTGACGAAACAAGGAAGATGATAACCAGCCTGCAAAAAGGACAGAAGGAATAGGTATGGATAAGCCGAGGATAATAGTCGGAATGGCGACATGCGGCCTTGCAGCCGGGGGGAAGCCTGTTCACGAGAAGGCTAAAGAAGTAGCTGCCCAACTTGGAATTGATGTCGAGGTCAGAAAGACCGGCTGCATTGGTATGTGCCACAGGGAACCCCTGATGGACATCATCATGCCCGGCAGGACAAGGGTTTGCT
Organism: Deltaproteobacteria bacterium; assembly: GCA_030646755.1. Lineage (GTDB taxonomy): Bacteria > Desulfobacterota > JAENJC01 > JAENJC01 > JAENJC01 > JAUSKU01. The sequence goes on along the minus strand of JAUSKU010000015.1, from coordinate 22,687 downwards.
ACAGCGACGTGAAGGCCGAAGATGTTCCTGCCATACTCGAAAGCCATATAAAAAACGGAGAGGTTTACAAGGAGAGGCTTTTAGGGCAGTTCAAGCCGTCCTCACCGGATATCCAGCCGTACCCTGATACCCAATATTACGATGAACTGGATTACAACAAGAAGCAGGTCAAGATCGTTCTCAAGAACTGTGGTTTCATAGACCCGACCAAGATTGACGAATATACGGCCCTCGGTGGATACGAGGGGGCCAAGAAGGCCCTCACTGCCATGACCCCTGAGCAGATAATAGATGAGGTCAAGAAATCTGGCCTCAGAGGAAGGGGCGGGGCAGGATTCCCCACTGGGATGAAGTGGCAGTTCTGTAGAAACTCCCCAGGAAACGAAAAGTATATCATATGCAATGCTGATGAAGGCGACCCAGGCGCATTCATGGACAGGTCTGTCATTGAAGGCGATCCCCATGCCGTCCTCGAAGGGATGCTGATAGGCGCCTTCGCCATAGGCGCCACCCATGGATATATATACTGCCGTGCCGAGTACCCGCTGGCTGTTGAACACCTCAATATAGCCATTGAACAGGCCAAAGAGAAGGGGTTTCTTGGAACGAATATCTTCGGCACAGGGTTCGACCTTGACATTATAGTTAAGGAGGGAGCAGGCGCATTCGTCTGCGGCGAGGAAACGGCCCTTATGAACTCCATTGAGGGAAAGAGGGGTATGCCTAATCCGAGGCCACCCTTCCCTGCCCAGAAGGGAGTCTGGGGGAAGCCCTCAAACATAAACAATGTTGAGACGTGGGCCAACGTCCCCCAGATCATAACCAACGGCGGCGACTGGTATGCCTCCTTCGGCACAGAGAAGAGCAAAGGGACCAAGGTCTTCGCCCTTACAGGGAAGATAAACAGGACAGGTCTTGTTGAGGTACCCAACGGCATTCCACTGAGCGAGATTATTTACGACATAGGCGGCGGTATCATAGGCGGGAAGAAATTTAAGGCTGTGCAGACAGGAGGTCCGTCCGGAGGATGCATACCTTCCTCCCTGGTAGACACGGCTGTAGATTACGAGTCCCTTGCAGCCCTCGGCTCCATAGTCGGCTCAGGCGGCATGGTGGTAATGGATGAGGACACCTGCATGGTGGATATGGCCCGTTACTTCCAGGCCTTCTGCCAGGACGAGTCATGCGGTAAATGCACCCCATGCAGGGTGGGTACCAAGAGGATGCTTGAGATCCTTGAGAGGATAGTGGCAGGAAAGGGGAGAGAGGGAGATATCGAACTCCTCCTCGACCTCGGAAGCCAGGTTAAGATAACTTCCCTCTGCGGTCTCGGCCAGACCGCGCCAAACCCGGTCATAACAACCATAAAATACTTCAGGGATGAGTACGAGGCCCATATAAAAGATAAGAGCTGCCCTTCCTGCTCATGCCCGGCCCTGATACACTTTGAGGTAACCCCTGACGCCTGCACAAAGTGCGGAATCTGCGTGAAGAACTGTCCTGTATCCTGCATAACAGACGGAACTGGCGGGAAGAAGGGCGAAAAACCAGCCTTCATCCTTGATGAGGAGTGCGTGAGGTGCGGAGTCTGCTTCGAGAAGTGCCCGTTTGATGCCATATTCAAGCATTCAGGCGGGACCAGGGTTGATAAGGTCTCTGCCAAGGTAAAAAAAGAGAGTTGAATTATCTCGTAGTTATAGATGATAAAAAAGGGGGCCTTCCGGCCCCCTTTGCATTTCAAGCTTCTACTGCTGATACCTCTTCTGATAAAATTCTATGGTCTTCGCGACCTCTTCCTTTGAAAGCCCTTTCTTCCAACTATGCTCAGGCATTGCCAGTATCTCATCAGCCAACCCCGGATCAAGTTCCTTGAGCTCAGGCAAGAACTTATTGTAGAAGTGCTTGGCAACTTCATAGAAGCCATGCCACTGGGTAAAGTCCGGCCCCATCATCGATGCCCCCATCCTGGCCCTTCTTCCCTCATGGTGCCACAGCTCGTAATATGTCCACTCTATCGGTTCATCGAACTGGGTAGGGGTCAGTTTACCTTTTTCCAGGAGCTTCTCCATTGCCGCCTTTGCGGGCTTCCCGAACTTCTCGTTGTAAAGGGTTACCGCATTGTCGTACTGCTTGTAGAAGTTCTCAACCCATTCCACGCCGTGGCAGGACTGGCATACATCCTTCATCGCCTTGCGCCTCTCCTCCCAGTTCTCGAGCTTGTTTGACACGGCGGGCCTGAGGGTCCATGAGATGCGCGTCCCGACATCATGAGTTGCTGGTTGTGTTGCCGTTGCACTCATGTGGCAGGTTGCGCAGGTCGGATAGAGATAGTCCTTTCCAGCTATCCACTTCTCCTTTGGATTGTTGAGGTTCATCTTGTCCCTGTTGGCATAGAAAAGGATCCCATGCTTGCTTTCGTTGTATATCTCTATCTGGGGATGGTCAGGCCCCATGTGGCACCTTCCGCAGTTCTCGGGCTGCCTTGCCTGGGCCTTGGAGAAGGAGTGCCTGAAGTGACAGGCCGTGCATGAGCCCTTTGAGCCGTCGGGGTTGATACGCCCCATCCCGGTATTGGGCCATGTAGTCGGGTCAAGTTTCCCTCCGGGCAGGACCTTGACCTCGCTTCCGTGACACTGTCTGCATCCAGAGTCTGCTGCTGCGGGACCCTCTACGACATTTCCAAGGACGTTATCTAAGGAGCCGATAAATGCCGCTGCATTGCCATGATGGGACTCTGTGAACTCCTTTGTCTCCTGTTCATGGCATTTTCCGCAGTCCTTTGGTGATACAATGGTAGCTATTATGAAGCCCTCGTGCGTATACGCATCTATTTCCCCTTCCTTGGCCTGATGGCATTCGAAGCAGCCTATCCCCTTCTCAGCATGGCGGCTGTGCTTCCAGTCGTTTATCCCGCCCTCTGCTATCCCCTTTCTCAGGTGGCATTCTATGCACTTCTTGTTCTTCTCCGATATCACAGGCCTTATCTCCTGCCTGCTCTCGCTGGCCTTGACATACCCGACAACTGTAAGTGCGGCGAACAGGATGAGGGAAAGGCCGCCTATAAAGTATTTCATGAGATTAAACTCCTTCTGTTCCGTTTCCATTTTTACCTCCATTTTTGATTTTCATCCCATAACCTGCAAAAGCGTTAATCCTGCAAAGGCCGCAACTGCTCCAGTTCCTACGACTATATTCACCCTCCCCATCCTTGCCCCTCTTTCGGTAAAGAGGGAGTCGAGAAAAGGGTAGATTAAAAAAAGTGCAAAAAACAATAGGACGCCGAAAAGGCCCGCCTCCCTCGGTACAATGGTTATCCATTTGTATATCGCCGCAAAGTACCAGGGAGGGGCCACGTTGTTTGGGACCTCCTGCGGGTTTGCAGGCTGCCCGATCATCGGCGGGAAGATAGCCGCGAGGTTCACTACAATGATGAGTAGTCCTATAGCTATTGCAGCGGTCTTAAATACATGGTCAGGATAGAAAGGATGCTCCCCTCCGCTCCCCTCCACCTTTGCGAACCCGACTATCCTGACAATCAGGATATGGGCGGCTATCAGTCCCAGGATAACAAGCGGTAGGAGCTTTGTATGCATGTCGTAAAGCCTTAAGAGGGTGACCTCGGTCACCTCCTCCCCTCCCCTCAGCAGGAGCAATAGGGACTTCCCGATTACAGGGAGCTGTCCCATCATATTGGTCACCACCACAGAACCCCAATAAGAGACCTGGTCATAAGGAAGGGAGTAACCGGTAAATGCCAGGGCAAGGGTTGTGAGAAATATTACTGCGCCTATGAGCCACTTGAACTCACCCGGCCTCCTGTATCCCCTGGTGACAAAGACCCTGATCATATGAAGCAGGAGGGTGAATATCATCAGATTCACCGATATCTTGTGCACCCCTCTTATGAACCAGCCTAAATATACACCATAAGTGATATTTCTCACACTCTCATATGCGCCTTCCGGGGTAGGGACATAGTAAAAGGTCATAAGTATCCCTGTAGTTGCAAGCAGCAGAAAGAGGATTAAGGGAGTTGCCCCCATTGCATACCAGAACTTGTTCATGTGGTCAGGGACAGGCTCCTGGATGTAATCTATCAGTGACAGCCTGAGAGGAACCCGCTCGGATGCCCATTCTCTAATTCTTGCGACCATGTGAACCTCCTTTATACCTTTACTTTCACGTAAACCATCTCACCCTTCTTCACCACATCAAACCTGTCCAGCGGCCTCGGCGGGGGACCGGAGATGTTCTTCCCGTTCTTGTCGTATACACCCTGGTGGCATGGACATACGAACTCCTCCCTGCTGCTGTCCCAAGAGACCAGGCATCCAAGGTCTGTGCATTTTCTTGAAAAGGCAACCAGCCCTTCCGTCGTCCTCAAAAGCAGGGCCTTGTTCCCTGATATTTCTACAGGGAGAGGGGCTTTTTCAGGTATATCCGCATCCATAGCAATGAGGATCTCATCGAATTCCTTTGCCTTGGGTTTAGGCATCAGAAACTGCCCGGCCCTTACCAGGGCGGTTCCCAGGCCGAGCCCTACGCCGAGCGTCATGAAGGCGTTGCTGAGGAATTTTCTTCTCGAAACATTATCATTAATGACCGTCATCTCATTGCCTCCTTTCTTTTTGTCATTCTGAGCGTAGCGAAGAATCCGAGATTCTTCAGTCGCTTTGCTTCTTCAGAATGACAGCATTGATAAACAAAAAGGCGCCCGCATCCACATCGATGCCGGGCGCCTTTACCCTTTACAGACACAACTTAGTGTCTATTTATCTGCTTATTTACTAACCCCATCCCCACCTTAATCCTCCCCTTGAAGGGGAGGAAAACTCCCTCGCCCTCAGGGAGAGGGTTGGGGTGAGGGTGGGTGTCAATTACGACGTATACCCGCTCTCTCCATGCTGCGAAAGGTCAAGTCCCTCCATCTCCGACTCTGCGTCAACCCTCAACCCCATAGTCCAATCAATCACCTTGAGAAGTATCAAACTGACTACGAAGGCATAGACTGCAACCACAACCACTGCCACTATCTGGGTCCACAGGAGGGAGGGGTTTCCGAAGAAGAAGCCGTCATTCCCTGCGGAGTTGATTGCCTTGGATGCAAACAGGCCTGTAGCAAGTGCGCCAAAGGCACCGCCAACACCGTGGACTCCGAAGGCATCAAGGGAGTCATCGTATCCAAACATAGGCTTTATGAGACTTACAGCCATGTAGCATATTACCCCTGCGCCAAGTCCTATTACGATTGAGGACATAGGACCAACGAACCCTGATGCAGGGGTTATGGCCACAAGTCCTGCCACTGCGCCGGAGGCAATGCCGAGGGCAGTAGGCTTACCCCTCTGTATCCACTCCGCCAGCATCCAGGAAAGGGCAGCAGCGGCACATGCGATGTGTGTCACCACAAACGCACTGGTTGCAAGGGCACCGGAGGCCACTGCGCTTCCGCCGTTGAAGCCGAACCATCCGAACCAGAGCAGTGCCGCGCCAATCAGTGTCATAGGAAGGTTATGGGGGGCCATGTGCTCAGTTCCGTAACCCTTCCTCTTTCCCATTACTAATGCTGCTGCAAGGGCCGTGACACCGGAAGTGATGTGAACGACAGTTCCTCCGGCAAAGTCCAGTGCGCCGGTATTCCTGAGCCAGCCGTTGATGGCCCAAACCCAGTGACAGACCGGATCATAGACCAGGAATGCCCAGAGGGTGATGAATACTAAGTAAGCAGAAAACTTCATCCTCTCCGCAAATGCCCCTGATATAAGGGCAGGGGTGATAATGGCAAACATCATCTGGAATATCATGAAGGCTTGGTGCGGGATGGTTCCCGCATAATCAGCATTAGGCTCCAATCCAACATTTGCAAGCCCAAGCCATTCCAGACCCCCTATCATGCCGCCCTTGTCAGGACCGAATGAGAGTGAATACCCAATCAATACCCACTGGATCGTGATGATCCCGAGGGCCACGAAGCTCTGCATTATGGTCCCGAGGACATTCTTCTTCCTGACCATGCCTCCGTAAAAGAGGGCCAGACCCGGCGTCATGAGCATTACAAGGGCCGTTGAGATCAAGACCCACGTGGTATCACCCGTGTCTATCTTTGGCGGCGCCGGTGTCTCAGCCACAGCAGGAACTGCCTCAGTCTGGGCGGGCGCCGCTTCCTGAGTTATACCCTGAGCAGGTACTGCCTGCTCCTCAGCCATTGCCAACATCGGCATTGTCAGGCTAAACATAAACAACATCCCAATCAGTAATCTTCTTAACATCATTCCTCCCTCCTTTATATTTTTCATCTTGTCACCTCCTCAGCCAGGATGATGGCCTCTGCTATCTCGACCATCTTTTTTCTCTTGTCCATACTAAGTTTCTGTATCCGTCTGTATGCCTCATCTTCAGGGATACCTTCATTTTTCATCAGTATTCCCTTCGCCTTGTCTACCAGTTTTCTATCCTCCAGGGCCTTCCTGAGCCTCTCGTTTTCGTCTTTTAAGGTGCGCATTTCTTTAAAATCAGAAGTCATCGCAACTGCCAACATAAGCCACCTCCTTTCAGTTTTTGCCCACAAAAAAGGCGTCCGCATCCTTGATCGATGACGGGCGCCTTTGCCCCAATCCTTGCACAGCGTTGTGCCTAAATCACTAACCCCATCCCCACCTTAATCCTCTACCCGCGGGGCATAAACCCTTGAAGGGGAGGAAAGTTCCCTCGCCCTCAGGGAGAGGGTTGAGGTGAGGGTGGGTTATGACGTATAGGCATTCTCACCGTGCTGAGTTAAATCAAGGCCCATCATCTCTGCCTCATCGTCGACCCTCAGGCCGACCGTTTTATCTATAATCTTTAGCAGAAGCAGGGTTACTGTCACAGAATAAACCGCTGTAACAACTATCGCAACTATCTGGGTCACTAACAACCCGGGATTACCGAACAACAGCCCATCCGCACCTGCCGGATTTATAACCTTCTGGGCAAGAAGACCGAGACATAAAGTTCCAAGAACCCCGCCGACTCCATGAACCCCGAAGGCGTCCAGGGAATCGTCGTAACCAAGCTTGTGCTTCATGTTCAGCGCCGTATAACATACAACTGCCGCAAGCATCCCGATTACCATGGCTGACATGGGACCCACAAAACCGGATGCCGGGGTTATCGTTGCCAACCCGGCAATTGATCCGGTGGCAGCTCCGAACATGGTCGGCTTGCCCCTGTGATACCATTCGATCATCACCCAGGTCACGGTTGCAGCTACAGCCGAAGTATGGGTCACTACAAAGGTCATGGCGCTTAAACCACCTGACGATAGGGCGCTTCCTGCATTGAATCCGAACCATCCGAACCAGAGGAGCCCGGCGCCCAGCACCGTCATCGGAAGGTCATGGGGCATAATCGGCTCATGGGGGAACCCCTTCCTCTTATAGACAACTATCGCAGCAACAAGGGCTGACAGGCCCGATGTCACATGAACCACAATCCCTCCTGCAAAATCCAGAGCCCCAATATTCCTCAGCCATCCGCCCGTACCCCACATCCAGTGGGCAATCGGGTCATAAACTAAAGTCGTCCAGAGGAGTATAAATATCAAAAATGCCGAGAACTTCATCCTCTCTGCAATAGCCCCTGAGATCAGGGCCGGCGTTATAACTGCAAACATCATCTGGTATGCCATAAACAGTATATGAGGTATCGTTGCGGCGTAATCAGCGTTAGGCTCCATCCCAACACCATTCAAACCAGCCCACTTAAGGCTCCCTATGATCCCGCTTATGTCAGGCCCGAAAGAGAGGGAGTATCCGATCAGTATCCACTGTATGCTCACAACCCCTATTGCAACAAAGCTCTGCATAAAGGTGCCAAGTACATTCTTTTTCCTGACCATCCCTCCGTAAAACAGGGCCAGGCCTGGAGTCATAAGCATCACAAGGGCGGTGGAAGTCAGCATCCAGGCGGTATCACCTGTGTCTATCTTAGCCGCCCCCTCCGCAGCCGCTGCCGCAATCGGCAAGAACAAGCTCAGCATCATCGCTGCAAAAACTTTGGACATCGTCGTCCTCCTTTAATTTTTATTTTACTGACCACTGGCCACCGGCCACTGACCACTATCTTTATAGTGCTTCTTTCCCTCTCTCCCCTGTCCTTATCCTTATCGTCTCCTCTATCGGAAGGACAAATATCTTCCCGTCGCCGATCTTCCCTGTCCTTGCGGCCTCCGTGATGGTATCAACCACCTTCGAGACCATCTCCTCAGAGACCCCCACCTCTATCTTCACCTTCGGGAGGAAGTCCACCACATACTCCGCCCCCCTGTAGAGCTCGGTGTGACCTTTCTGCCTTCCGAAACCCTTGACCTCAGTCACTGTCATACCCTGAATACCAAGCTTGTTCAGGGCCTCCTTTACCTCATCAAGCTTAAAGGGCTTTATTATCGCCTCGATCTTTTTCATTCAGACACCTCCTCACGATTAATTAGAAATAAAAGAGCACATTAACTGCCAGTGTATCCTGTGTCTTATTGTCAGCTAACTTATCATCCTTGTTGAACACCTTTTCGTCAGATACGTCATGGCGGTATTCAGGCCTTATGATCATGTTCTTTTTAACAGTAAATTCAGGAGTAACAGTGACCTCCCACATATCCTGCTTTATCCCTGTCCTTGCCCCGTCTTCGTCGCTGAACACCTCTCCTCTCACGTTTATGGCATACCGGTCGCTGGCTGCATACCGCACTATCCCGGACAGGCCGCTCCATGTGCTGTCCCCTATGCCTGGGACATCTTCCTCGCTTCCATATACATAGTCTAAGCTAAGCGTCAGGCGCTCCATTAGGGGTGCGGTCAGGTTTACATCAACAACATTCCGAAGATTGGTGGTGTTGTCGGTCTGCTCAGGGCCGCTCATGAATTTAAGATTAAGCATAGTATCGGCCGTAGGCATAACCATCAGATGAGCGCACCAGCTCTTTGCACTGTTGTTGTCCACCACATTGTCCCACCCGTTAAATACCTGTCCCATAAAGGTAACCTGGTCATTAATCTTGTAAGTCCCCCTGACCCCTGTGTGGGTATACGGGATTGTGTTATAGAACAAGAGAGAGCGGGAGTAGTTGTATCCCCACCCATCGTACCCCTCGATAACCTCCGCCCCCATCTCCGTGATGAACTTTCCGAAGTCGAGGGTGAGTCCGCTCCCCACAGGGGCTATGTATCGAACATATGCCTGCTGTATATCCACATCGTCGTCCTCGCTCGGAGTAGTCCCAGGCCATGCAGAACGGGCTGCTTTGGGAATAGTGTATCCGTATGTCAAGTCTGTCCTGAAACCAATGTCTCCTACCCCAGCCGCATCCTTTTGAAACACCAGCTCAGCCACATCCAGGTTAAAGCTGTCTGCATTCTCATTAAACGGGCGATACTGTATCTTCCTGTCATCAGGGGTATTGAAGTTATAGTTGTACGAGGTTGATACAAACCCGTTTACCTTCACATCCTTCAAGACGTCCGCCACTTCTGCTGCCATAGATGGTGTCGCTATCCTTGTTAAAAGGGCCGCTGCGCCCAGGGCAAGGACAAACCCCTTTGTCATCCCTATCTTCATCATTTTTTCTTCCTCCTTTTATTTTTTGGTATCCTTAGATACCGTTTGAGGAAGATAATGCACAGGTTATGCCAAATACATAACTACCAGATATCATTGACATTAGAAGGAGCGGCAGGCTGAGGGGCCAAGACCGATTGCCTAATATTTAGGCATACCGGAGTCCCATTTGAGTCTTTTTGAAGCAACCATAGTTTTGACTCCATCCCCTTCTTGTGCTACCCTTTTTTAATGACAGAAAAGACCAACTCCTTCATAAGATGCCCTGATTGCGGGGCTGCGGTAGAGAAGTATAAGAACCCAGTTCCAACGGTTGACATAATCATAGAGATGGAAGGGAAAGGCCTAGTTCTTATAAACAGGAAGAACCCTCCGTACGGCTGGGCGATACCGGGTGGATTCATTGATTACGGGGAATCCATAGAAGAGGCTGCAGTAAGGGAGGCCAAGGAAGAGGTCTCTCTGGATGTCGATCTCATAGAGCAACTGCATACATATTCCGATCCATCGAGGGACAAGAGACATCACACCATCACTACCGTTTACATAGCCAAAGGAAAGGGTGAGCCAAAGGCAGCTGACGACGCTCTCGAAGCCGGGATATTCAACGAAGCCACCCTGCCGGAGCCGCTGGTCTTTGACCATGAAAAGATACTGAGAGATTACTTTAAAAGGAAGAGAATCCCATCCCCACCTTAATCCTCCCCTTGAAGGGGAGGAAAGTTCCCTCGCCCTCAGGGAGAGGGTGAGGGTGGGAAAGGGGGAAAGAGATATGACAGAAGAACTTACTATAGAAGAACAGAATGAATTATTGAGGATAGCCAGGGAGTCCATTTCTGCTCAATTTAAAGGCTCTCCTCCGCCTGAACCTTTGATGCAGAGCCAAAGGCTGAAAGAGAACAGGGGGGCCTTTGTGACCCTTCACGACAAAAACCACTGCCTGAGGGGATGCATAGGGAGCTTTATGGCGGACAAACCCATTTACATGACCGTCAGGGAAATGGCTGTCCAGGCAGCCTTCCATGATCCGCGTTTTTCCCCCCTTGAAGAAGAGGAACTGGCGGATATCCATATCGAGATATCGGTGCTGTCTCCCCTGAAAGAGATAGATGATGTAGATGAGATAGAGGTTGGTAAGCATGGAATTTATATTGTCAAAGGTTTCCACTGTGGAACCCTCCTTCCCCAAGTTGCCGTTGAATGCTGCTGGGACAGAAGGACCTTCCTCGAACATACATGCATGAAGGCCGGACTTCCACCTGACGGATGGAAGGAGGGCGCCAGGATACTTACCTACTCGGCCCAGATATTTTCGGAAATAGGGCCGAAACATCCAAAGTAGTCCTCATTCGGCCTTGGGGCCTTGACGTATCTATAAAATTCTGATAATTTACCAGCCATGCTGAATTCCGCTGTGCTCGTATTAAACAGGGATTTTGTCCCTGTTCATGTGACCTCAGTAAAAAGGGCATTCACACTCCTTTACATAGGTCTCGCAAAGGCAGTAAATCGCCAGTATGAGACCTTTGACTTCGAGTCGTGGAGTGCCATATCGGCAAGCAAGGCAGATGAGACCCTCGGTCTTATAGGCAGGGCAATTAAGGTTCCCAGGGTCATTCTGCTGGTGGCCTATGACAGGGTACCTCAGAGGGATGTCAGGTTCAGCAGGCTGAATATCTTTGCCAGAGACAAACACAGGTGCCAGTACTGCGGCGAAAGATTCCCCACCTCACAACTCAACCTCGACCATGTCGTCCCCCGTTCCAAAGGCGGGACAAGCAACTGGGAAAATGTAATCTGCTGCTGCGTGCCGTGCAACAGCAGAAAGGGCGGAAGAACGCCTGCGGAGGCTGGGATGAGATTGCTTTCAACACCCAAAAAACCAAATTGGACGCCTTTTGCAAACCCCCACCTTGGGAATAGGCACAGCGACTGGCTGCCGTTCCTGTCCATGGTTGACATATCTTACTGGCACACGGAGTTAAAGGAGTAATATGGTAAGGCTGTCGAATTCAAACCCCTCAAACATATCAGAAATACCCGGCGAACTTTTTGTCCTTCCAACAAAGGATTACGTCATATTCCCGGCCATGGTGCTCCCCATCTTTTTTACAAGAGAAGATGCCATAGAGGTTGTCAACAAGGCTTTACTTGGCGATCACATGGTGGTAATGGTGGCGCAGAAAGAGCCATCTGTAGAAACTCCTTCTCCTGATGACCTTTACATGGTCGGTACAGCTACCAAGATCATCCAGATGGTAAAGCTTCCTGAAGGAGGAGTAAAGATACTCGTTGAGGGTATTGCAAGGGTCAAGATAGTCGAATACTTCAGGGAAGGGACTCATCTAAAGGCCAAGGTTGAGGAGATGAGGGAGTTCTATGAAAGGACCATAATTGTAGATGCCCTTGTCCAGAGCGTTATAGCCCTGTTCAAGGTTGCCCTGGCAATAGGAAGGCCCCTCCCGGTGGATGTATTAAAGCTCATAGACAAGATAGAAAATCCTGCCCGGCTTTCCGACCTCATTGCGGCATACCTGGCCCTGAAGTTGGAGGAGCAGCAGGAGATATTGGAAACCGTTGACCCGCTGGAAAGGATAAAGAAGGTCTTTATCTTCCTCTCCAGAGAGGTACAGATGCTCCAGATCAGAGGGAAGATACAGACTGATGTTGCAAAAGAGATGGGCAAGAGTCAGAAGGAGTATCTGCTGAGGCAGCAGATGAAGGCAATTCAAAAAGAGCTGGGAGAGGAAGACTCCCACATCGCAGAGACAAATGAGTTGAGGGAAAAGATAAAGGCCGCAGGGATGCTTCCCAATGTGGAGGAGATTGCCAATAAGGAACTTTCAAGATTAGAGAAAATGAACCCGGCCTCGGCGGAATATACCGTTTCCCTCACCTACCTGGATTACCTGATAACCCTGCCTTGGACAAAGAAGACCGAAGACAACCTGGATATCAACAGGGCGGAGCAGATACTTAATGAGGACCACTATGACCTTGAAAAGGTGAAGGACAGGATACTGGAGTATCTGGCTGTCAGGAAGATCAAGGAAGGCGTGAAAGGCCCTATCCTCTGCTTTGTGGGTCCTCCGGGAGTAGGGAAGACCTCCCTCGGCAAATCTATTGCCAGGGCCATGGACAGGAAATTTATAAGGATGTCATTGGGAGGGATGCGGGACGAGGCTGAGATCAGAGGGCACAGGAGGACATACGTTGGCGCCCTGCCTGGAAGGATCATTCAGGAGATAAGGAGATGCGGTTACAACAACCCTGTCTTCATGCTCGATGAGGTGGACAAGATCGGTATGGACTTCAGGGGAGACCCTGCTGCGGCCCTCCTGGAGGTCCTGGACCCGGAGCAGAACTTCTCCTTCCGTGACCACTACCTGGATGTCTCCTTTGACCTGTCAAAGGTGATGTTCATAACTACCGCAAATATCCTTGACCCTGTCCCTCCTGCCCTCAAGGACAGGATGGAGGTCATTTACCTTTCAGGGTACACGGAGGAGGAGAAGGAAAAGATAGCCTTTCAGTTCCTTATTCCAAAGCAGACAGAGGAAAACGGTCTTAAGGACAAAGGGGTGAATTTCACAGAGGAGGCGGTACGCAAGATAATCAGGGAGTACACAAAAGAGGCGGGGCTGAGGAACCTCGAGAGAGAGATTGCGTCTATATGCCGTAAGATTGCGCGGAACATGGCGCAGGGGAAGGGAGTGTGCTGTGACGTGACCCCTGAGATAGTGGAAGAGTTCCTTGGACCGAGAAAGTTCTTTGTAGAGATAGCAGAAGAGACCGACACGATAGGTGTTGCGACAGGCCTTGCATGGACAGAGGCAGGAGGAGATATAATATTTGTCGAGGCCACGAAGATGAAGGGGAGAAGGGGCCTCACCCTTACCGGCTCCCTTGGAGAAGTGATGAAGGAGTCGGCTCAGGCAGCCATGAGTTATATGCGTACCCATGCCAAAGAGTATGAGATATCTGAGGACTTTTTTAATAGATTTGACATCCATATCCACGTACCTGCCGGAGCCATCCCAAAGGACGGCCCGTCAGCCGGGGTAACCATGGCCACGGCCATTGCATCCCTTCTTACGGGAAGGCCCGCCAAAAGGGATGTGGCGATGACAGGGGAGATAACCTTAAGCGGAAGGGTCCTGCCGATAGGGGGCGTAAAAGAAAAGGTACTTGCTGCCAGAAGGGCCGGGGTCAAGACCGTAATACTCCCGAAGAGGAACGAGGTAAACATGGAAGACGTCCCTGACTATGTAAGGAAAGAGATGAAGTTCATCTTCGTCAAGACGATTGACGAGGTTATCAAGCTCGCACTTAAATGATATCCCTCCAAAATATCTTTTTAAAAGACATCCTCGCAGAGATCAACATATCCATAAGGGATGGCGATTATATCGGGATAGCAGGCCCCAATGGTTCAGGCAAGAGCTCCCTCGCCAGGATTATAAAGGGAATACAGGACCCCACCGCAGGGACAGTTTGTGTTGATGGAATAACCAGGCCTTATGGAAGAGTGTCGGCTGACACAGGCCTTGTCCTTGCCAACCCTGAAAACCAGCTGGTCTCTTCCTCCATAGAGGAGGATGTGGCATTCGGCCTCGAGAATATGAACCTGCCGTCTGATGAGATAGCAAAAAGGACGGAGGATGCCCTGAAATGGGGAGGATTAGGAGACCTGAAAGATCTCCCTGCCCATCACCTGTCCGCCGGCCAGCAGCAGATGCTTGTGCTCGCAGGCATAATGGCCATGCAGCCGAAATACCTTATCATAGATGAGGCCGCATCGATGTTGGACCCTGACGGGAAGGCCCTTGTCCTTGAAGCTGTGAGGAGGATGAACGAGGAGGCTGGAGTAGCGATTGTCCATATATCCCATGATCTTGATGAGTTGATGAGGGCCCGGACCATATATATCATGGACAGGGGGAGGATTGTATGGGAAGGGGCCTACTCCAAGCTTCATCACCACGAATCTCTGTTTTCGGATATCGGCATGGAGCTTCCGTCACTCCTCAAACTGAAATCCCTGATGGTCAACGGAGGGTATCACATAGATGACAACGCCGTGACAGAGGAGGAGATGGCGGAGGAGATAGTGAAGCTTGTTAACATATTAGAAGAAAGTAAAAATGCTTCTTTAAAGACTTTAGGGGCCGTTAAGGAATAACCAGTGCTTTTCTGGTTAAGCCTTTACGGCCCCTTATGCCGTTCCCGCCATTTTAATGTCCATGTTAATTTTGAACGACGGCTTATAGTTTAGGTACGCCAGCAGGTATTTCCTTAACCCCGGCCTTTTCAATATCCCCAACCACTACCAAAATATAATTGTCAGGACTCAGATACTTTTTTGCAGCCTTCAGGACGTCGTCTTTTGTGAGTGAGTTTATTATCTTCGGATATTTTTCAGGATAATCAAGACCAAGGTTGAAGAACTCAAAGGCCGCAAGCATGCCGGCTATCTTGGAGTTTGTATCGAGTTTCAGGGGAAAGCTCCCTGTAAGGTATGCCTTTGCGTCCTCAAGCTCCTTGTCGCTTACGGTCTCCTTCCTTATCCTCTCCACTTCCTTTAAAGCCTCTTCTATGGCTGTTTTTGCAGACTCGTTCTTTGTCTGAACACCTATATTGAAAGAACCGGAATACTTCATGGGGGAAAAGTAGCTGTGGACATCATAGGCCAGCCCCTTAGTATCCCTGATATTGTCCATAAGTCTCGATGTAAAACCTCCCCCTCCCAGGATATAGTTCATCACATAGGCTGCATAGTAGTCAGGGTTTTCCCTTTCCAACCCGATATTACCCAGAACTATATTGGCCTGGGTTATCTTCTTGTCCATCGGCTTCACAATTTTATGTTTCGGGGGCTTAACGACAGGGAGAATCCTCTTTGGCAACTCCCTCTGGCTCCATCCACCCAGGTATTTGTTCAGTCTTGAAACAATTTCTTCTTCCGTAACATCCCCGACAACGGCCATTATGGCGTTATTAGGGGCATAGTAGGCGGCATGGAACTTTACAATGTCTTCCCTCGTCATCTTGTCCAGGGACTCAGGCGTCCCTTCAGTGAGCCTTCCGTAGGGATGTTCGCCGAAGAGGAGCCTTGCAAACTCCTTCCCTGCTATTGCGGAAGGGTCATCCTTCTCTTTTTCTATACCCGCCTTTGTCTCCTTGACCTTCCTCTTTATCTCTGCCTCTGGGAATGCCGGATTAAGAAGTATATCGGAAAGGATATCGAGCCCCAGGTCCAGGTCTTTCTTTAAAACAGTCAGATTAACCGATGCAGTGTCGTCTCCGCCGGAGGCACCTATCCCCCCGCCTACAAACTCTATCTCTTCCGCTATCTGAGAAGAACTCCTTTTCTTTGTACCTTCTGTCAATAATCCGGCAGTGATGTGGGCAAGACCGGCCTTGTCAGATGGCTCTGCCACCTGCCCCGCCTTTATAAGCATGTTTATGGTCACTGAAGGTATGGTATGCCTTTCGGAGAGTAAAAGGACCATGCCGTTTTCGAGTACTATGCGTTTACCAAGCGGAGCGGCATGGGCGGTTGCGCCTATGAGCAAAGAGAGATGTATTATTAGAAACAGTGATATTGCGCCTATCTTATTCTTCACAACAAAACCTCCGTGTATTTCTCAGGTGCGATTAATCTTATCAGAACCTGAAATGAGTGCAACAGGTTAATTATTCCCATGCTCCCTGCGCTGTCGAACCGCCTCGTAAAGCATGATGGTCGTTGACATGGCCAGGTTCAGGGAGTCTGCTTCCCCCTTCATAGGTATGCTAACATGGATATCTGCTTCATTCAGCCAGGTATCGCTTAATCCTTCGTGCTCGCTACCCATGACTATGGCGCAAGGACCTTTTAAGTCCGCATCAAAATAGTCTGTCTCTGCATCTGGTGTAGTGGCAATCGTCTTTATCCCCTTTTCTTTCAGCCAGTTAATTGCTTCGGAAACTGTTGTCTTAACCGCCGGGACGGTAAATAATGTTCCGATGCTGGCTCTTACAACATTTGGGTTATAAATATCGGTGCTATTGCCACATACAATGACTCCGTTAAGACCTGCTGCATCTGCTGAACGCAGAATGGCCCCGAGATTACCCGGTTTTTCAACACCCTCCACCACAACCAGAAAAGGCGGCCTCCCCAAAGGTATGTCGCTGAGGTTTCGGCTCGGCTGTTTGGCCACAGCAAGTAAGCCGAAGGAATCTTCACGATAGACCATCTTCTGAAAGACATGGCCACTGACAGAGATTATTTCAGCGCCCTGTTCTGTTGCCCCCTTCAATATCTTTCTCTCCGCTGCACCACGAAGCAGTTCCTCACAATAAAAAAGCCTGGTAAATATGACACCTGCTTTTACGGCAAGTTCCAACTCCCTAACCCCTTCGACCAGCATCAACCCGGTTTCATCTCTGTGACGCCTTCCCATTAACTTGATGGCATCTCTGACCTTTGGATTCTTTCCACTTGTTATTGTCTCAATCATTCGGCAGACCACCTGGCATATGCCCCGCTCGGAAGGAGCCTGCCTGAGATTTCAGGAATCACCATCTCCCCGCATGACAATGCCCCTGACCAGTCCTTCATCATTTCAGCCAGGAGGGTCTGCAATACAAGGGGTGTAAAACCGGGAGAATGGCAACTCAAAAGGACAAAGAGGGGCTTATCACTGAGAATCTGTTTGCACTCGGCAAGTAATTTTAGAAGGTCATCCTCTATCTTCCATATCTCGCCTTTAGCGCCCCGGCCAAAGGAAGGCGGGTCGAGTATTATCGCGTCATAGGTCTTCCCGCGCCGGATCTCTTTCTGGACAAATTTTGAAACATCATCAACAATCCACCTGACAGGTCGGTCGCCCAAGCCTGAAAGGGCTGCATCCTCCCTGGCCCAGTCAACTACCCCCTTTGATGCATCCAGGTGGCAAACTGTAGCCCCGGCCCTTGCCGCAGCCATCGTTGCCCCGCCTGTATAGGCAAAGAGGTTAAGTACGCTTACAGGACCTTTGGCCTCCTTGATCCTCTCTTCTATCCAATCCCAGCTGTCACCATGCTCAGGGAAGATACCAAGGTGGCCAAAGCCTGTTGGCTTTATAATAAATTTAAGACCTCTAAATTCAATCTCCCACTTTTCAGTAACGCGCTTGTGAAAATCCCAGCTCCCTCCACCGGTCGAACTCCTTATATAGACAGCATCGGCATCCTGCCATTCTTTTTCAGGAAGGTTCGGAGACCAGACCGCCTGAGGGGAGGGACGTACCAATAGATAAGAACCCACGCGCTCAAGCTTGCTCTCCCCGCCCGAATCTAAAAGCTGATAACCAGCCGCCATTTCATTTTCTTTTTCCATTTATCTCTGTGACCTCTGGACGATTTAAAGTTTGAAGAATGATATATCATTGGAATACACCCTGTCAAAAGGAAATAAAAAAGCCCCATCCATTTCTGGATGAGGCTTTTAATTAAATCCCGGCAGCGTCCTACTCTCCCACACAGTCTCCCATGCAGTACCATCGGCCTTGGAGAGCTTAACTTCCGTGTTCGGGATGGGAACGGGTGTTTCCTCTCCGGCATTGCCACCGAGAAACCGTATAAAATAATAAAATTATTTGACAACGAATAAGGGTAGTTGCATGCGTAAATAAAATTATGGTCAAGCCTCACGGCCGATTAGTACCGGTCAGCTAAACACCTTGCAGTGCTTACACACCCGGCCTATCAACGTCGTAGTCTACGACGGGCCTTTAGACCGGTTAAACCGGTGGGATATCTTATCTTGGGGCGAGTTTCCCACTTAGATGCTTTCAGCGGTTATCTCTTCCGAACATAGCTACCCAGCCATTGCCTCTGGCGAGACAACTGGAACACTAGCGGTTCGTCCAACCCGGTCCTCTCGTACTAAGGTCAGCCCCCCTCAAAGATCCTGCGCCCACACCAGATAGGGACCAAACTGTCTCACGACGTTTTGAACCCAGCTCGCGTACCGCTTTAATTGGCGAACAGCCAAACCCTTGGGACCTACTTCAGCCCCAGGATGCGATGAGCCGACATCGAGGTGCCAAACCGCATCGTCGATGTGAACTCTTGGATGCGATAAGCCTGTTATCCCCGGCGTACCTTTTATCCGTTGAGCGATGGCCCTTCCATACAGAACCACCGGATCACTAAGACCTACTTTCGTACCTGCTTGACGTGTCAGTCTCGCAGTCAAGCTCCCTTATGCCTTTGCACTCGATGGCTGGTTTCCAATCAGCCTGAGGGAACCTTCGTGCGCCTCCGTTACTCTTTAGGAGGCGACCGCCCCAGTCAAACTGCCCACCAGGCAATGTCCCTGACCCGGATTACGGGCCCAGGTTAGAACCTCAAGACAATCAGGGTGGTATTTCAACGGTGGCTCCACCGAACCTAGCGGCCCGACTTCAAAGCCTCCCACCTATGCTACACAAATTGTCCCGAAATCCACTGCCAAGCTACAGTAAAGGTGCACGGGGTCTTTCCGTCTTGGTGCGGGTAGACGGCATCTTCACCGCTATTTCAATTTCGCTGAGTCCCTCCCCGAGACAGTGCCGCGATCGTTATGCCATTCGTGCAGGTCGGAACTTACCCGACAAGGAATTTCGCTACCTTAGGACCGTTATAGTTACGGCCGCCGTTTACCGGGGCTTCAGTTCCCTGCTTCTCTTGCGATGACAAGTCCCTTTAACCTTCCGGCACCGGGCAGGCATCAGCCTCTATACGTCGTCTTATCGACTTTGCAGAGACCTGTGTTTTTGTTAAACAGTCGCCACAGCCATTTATCTGCGACCCCATCACGCTTCAGGAGTAAATCCCTACACGTTACCGGGGCGCCCCTTTTCCCGAAGTTACGGGGCTAATTGGCCGAGTTCCTTAGGGAGGGTTCTCTCAAGCGCCTTAGGATTTTCACCCCATCTACCTGAGTCGGTTTGCGGTACGGTCACCAGAATAGCTCGCTAGAGGCTTTTCTTGGCAGCATGGGATCGGTCAGTTTATGGGATTTCTCCCTCCTCATCGCCTCTCGGGGTTAATGGCAGAACGGATTTGCCTATCCTGCCCCCCTACGGACTTGAACCGGGACGTCCATCACCCGGATGATCCTGCCCTTCTGCGTCCCCCCTTTGCTCAAACGCCTTCCAGTGGTACAGGAATGTTTGCCTGTTTTCCATCATCTACGCCTTTCGGCCTCGACTAAGGGACCGACTAACCCTGGGAGGATTAACCTTGCCCAGGAAACCTAAGATTTTCGGCGAACAGGTTTCTCGCCTGTTTTTTCGCTACTCATGTCAGCATAAGCTCTTCTGCGTCCTCCACCAGTCCTTTCGGTCTGACTTCACAGGTTAGCAGAATGCTCTCCTACCGCATACACTTGCGTGTATACCCGCAGCTTCGGTAATGTGCTTGAGCCCCGATATATTTTCGGCGCAGGATCACTTGACCAGTGAGCTATTACGCTTTCTTTAAAGGATGGCTGCTTCTAAGCCAACCTCCTGGTTGTCTAAGTAACCCCACATCCTTTCCCACTTAGCACATATTTTGGGACCTTAGCTGGCGGTCTGGGCTGTTTCCCTTTCGACCACGAATCTTAGCACCCGTAGTCTGACTCCTGCAATAACAGTTGACGGTATTCGGAGTTTGATTAGATTTGGTAATCTGGTAGGACCCCTAGTCTATTCAGTGCTCTACCTCCGCCACTTAATTTGCAAGGCTATACCTAAATATATTTCGGAGAGAACCAGCTATCTCCGGGTTTGATTAGCCTTTCACCCCTACCCACAGCTCATCCAAGTTGTTTTCAACCAACACTGGTTCGGTCCTCCAGTCCGTGTTACCGGACTTTCAACCTGGCCATGGGTAGATCACCCGGCTTCGGGTCTACTACACGCGACTCAACGCCCTATTCAGACTCGCTTTCGCTTCGGCTCCACCTCACGGCTTAACCTTGCCACGTACAGTAACTCGCTGACTCATTATGCAAAAGGCACGCGGTCAGGCATTACTATTCTTACGAATAGTCATAGCCCTACCACTGCTTGTAGGCATACGGTTTCAGGTACTATTTCACTCCCCTTATCGGGGTTCTTTTCACCTTTCCCTCACGGTACTTGTTCACTATCGGTCGCTAAGTAGTATTTAGCCTTGGGAGATGGTCCTCCCGGATTCCCACAGGATTTCTCGTGTCCCGTGGTACTCAGGTATCTGCTGAGAGTCAACGTGCTTTCACTTACAGGGCTATCACCTACTATGGCAGGCCTTTCCAGACCTTTCAATTAGCACGTTGATTGGTAACTCTCCGGCTCTAAACCGAGCAGACCCTACAACCCCGACAGTTATTACTAACCGCCGGTTTGGGCTATTTCCCGTTTCGCTCGCCACTACTCAGGGAATCGAATTTCTTTCTCTTCCTCGGGGTACTTAGATGTTTCAGTTCCCCCGGTTAGCCTCTCAGGCCTATGTATTCAACCTGAGATGCCTGGGCATGACCCCAGGCGGGTTTCCCCATTCGGAAATCTCCGGATCAAAGCCTGTTTAGCGGCTCCCCGAAGCTTATCGCAGCTTACCACGTCCTTCATCGCCTCTTAGCGCCAAGGCATCCACCGTACGCCCTTTGTAGCTTGACCATAAATGTCTTACTATTTACGCTTTAAAACCCTTATTCAGTTGTCAAAGATCAATCTCTCTTCATCTCGAAAAGAGAAAAGTTAAAAGTCAAACTTTTTTCAACCTCTAACTTTTCACTTCTCGACTGCCTATAATTATTGGTGGAGGTAAGCGGGATCGAACCGCTGACCTCCTGCTTGCAAGGCAGGCGCTCTCCCAGCTGAGCTATACCCCCACATAAAACCAGGTAGAGGTAAAGGTAGAGAATCTTCTATACCTATACCTTTGCCTGCTTTTCCTTGGTGGGCCTGGGTAGGCTCGAACTACCGACCTCACGATTATCAGTCGTGTGCTCTAGCCAACTGAGCTACAGGCCCATTTCATCAGAATCCAGAATCCAGAATCCAGATATTCCTTCCTGACTTCTGGTTCGTGACTTCCGGTCCTGTAACCTTTGGTCTCTCAAAACTAAACAGTAGGTTATTGAGTGGGTCTATCTATTACAATACTCATCTATCTTGCGATAGATAATTGACCATAGAAGCTTCGGAAATGCCGGAAACCGGCAGTTCACAAAAAGACTCCTTAGAAAGGAGGTGATCCAGCCGCAGGTTCCCCTACGGCTACCTTGTTACGACTTCACCCCAATCATCGGCCATACCTTAGGCGGTTGCCTCCTTGCGGTTAGCCCACCGACTTCGGGTATAACAGACTTTCGTGGTGTGACGGGCGGTGTGTACAAGGCCCGGGAACGTATTCACCGCT
Source organism: Deltaproteobacteria bacterium (assembly GCA_030646755.1). Lineage (GTDB taxonomy): Bacteria > Desulfobacterota > JAENJC01 > JAENJC01 > JAENJC01 > JAUSKU01. The sequence goes on along the minus strand of JAUSKU010000015.1, from coordinate 700 downwards.
GCTTGCTGATCAGCGATTACTAGCAATTCCGACTTCATGGAGTCGAGTTGCAGACTCCAATCCGAACTGAGGCCGTCTTTTTGGGATTGGCTTGCTCTCGCGAGCTTGCAGCCCTCTGTAACGGCCATTGTAGTACGTGTGTAGCCCTAGGCATAAAGGCCATGAGGACTTGACGTCATCCCCACCTTCCTCCGCATTGTCTGCGGCAGTCCCCATAGAGTGCCCAACTTAATGCTGGCAACTAAGGGTAGGGGTTGCGCTCGTTGCGGGACTTAACCCAACATCTCACGACACGAGCTGACGACAGCCATGCAGCACCTGTCTTACGGCTCCCCGAAGGGCACCCCCGTGTTTCCACAGGGTTCCGTAGATGTCAAGCCTAGGTAAGGTTCTTCGCGTTGCGTCGAATTAAACCACATACTCCACTGCTTGTGCGGGCCCCCGTCAATTCCTTTGAGTTTCAACCTTGCGGCCGTACTCCCCAGGCGGGGTACTTAATGCGTTAGCTGCGGCACTGTAGGGGTCAATACCCACAACACCTAGTACCCATCGTTTACGGCGTGGACTACCAGGGTATCTAATCCTGTTTGCTACCCACGCTTTCGCGTCTCAGCGTCAATATCGGTCCAGGTAGCCGCCTTCGCCACCGGTGTTCCTCCTAATATCTACGGATTTCACTCCTACACTAGGAATTCCACTA
>JAUSKU010000013.1 GCA_030646755.1 Deltaproteobacteria bacterium | reverse complement strand
TTTCGTACTGGAAAGATAATACTCCTTGTGGCATAATCTCTTCACCTCCTTGGTGATAGATGGTTTGTCGTGAACTCATACTATCAGTCCCGCTTTACGCGGGCAAGGAGGTTTTTTGCTTTTTTTGATGGTGGATTAAGGCCTTTTTATTAGGTTCTTATATAAATGAGACAACCTTAAGCGCAATAGTGTTCAGATAGGTGTTATTTAGTTAGTTCACCCCCACCCTAACCCTCCCCCGTCAAGGGGGAGGGAACTCTAATAAATCTCCCCTCCCCTGGCGGGTGGGGATTGAGGGGAGGGGGGAACGTGTTGTATGCCTAAGTGAACCGTATCAACCTTAAGCGGTTTAAAAACGATACAGCATATCAAGCATCCATATGTTGTTTGATGCATTACTATCAGAGTCCCTGTATTCGTAGGAGATAGCGATCTTTTCTCCTCTCTTTCCAAAGAGATCAACAGACAGTCCAAAATCATTTTCCACAGAAACCTGACCGCCTCCGCTGTGCCAATCCTTCCTCTCAAAATGCAGACGCGGAACTATGCTGTCAGTAACGGGATGAGAGATGCTGAGAAACAGATCTTTTCTGTTGCCGGCCCCCTGGGGATGACCAAGGACGAAACCTTCGTTCCTGTAACCTTCTGTGAACTGGTAATGGTCATACCACTTAGTAGAGGCATCGTAGGTGGAGGCATACTCAGCCCTGAAATCTGTCCTGCCTGTATCGAGATAGAGACCAAAAATATTGCTTGTATTGGCAAAGCGCGGGACATTAGTCGTCATGTCCCTTGTTACGCTCTCTCCACCTACTTCCCAGTAAATTTTCATCCCCTCCAACCCAAGAAACTTCATAAAATCATGCTGTCCATCAATCTTTACGGCCAAGTCCATAGAGGTGATACGGTTCGCTACAGGCCCGGATAGCGCCTCTTCCTCATTGCCGCCATAGCTTGGGATAAGTGTCTTGCTTATGTAGTCAAGTGAATACCCTCTACCTCCCCTGTCAATAAATTCAACCGTCTGAGCGCCTCCTATTTCTACATACCTGGAAGGAGAAAAATTGAGCCTAAACCCTGCAAACAAAGGCTTCTTTGCCTCTGTAACCGGTGCTCCATTGTCAATATAACTGATCTCTTGTTCGCTTAGTCTTCCCAAAAAGGCGGTAAACCTTGTATTCCCCATAAAACTCAGGGGCCCTGGAGGGATAGTTGTCACCGCATTGGAAAGCTTGATCATTTCAAAGGCCGGTGCATTATTGGTCAGGACCCAGTTGCCGCGCCGTCCGGGCCCCCACCAGAGGGAGTCCCTGCCGACCTCTATCTCTATGTTTTTCAGCCATGCGACGACATACCCTGAATGCAGGTCTAACTTGTCTTCATCAGTATCATCCCTGTACAGGTTGTACTGAGGCCTTAATTCGTAACCTAAAAAGCCCCACGTACCTGAAGTTGAGGCCTCACCTCTTATGCTGAGATTCCCGCCTTTAAAGCCGTAGTCGTTCTCCAGTTGCACAGGTGAATCGGTATGTACCGCCTTTGCCCTGACCCATCTCAAAGGTTTTACACTCAAATCCCTGGATGGTCCTTCGTTAATGCCCTTGATCTCCTCGCTCAGGTCTTCTTCGAGTCTTTTTAGCAATACCTTATAATAATTATCATCAACCTCGACCTTCGCTGCAATCCTCTGAACCAGCCCAGCCATCTCCAGCCTTGATATAGGTCTCGTGTTTAAAACAGTATTCTCTCCAGTCGCCAGTGACAGCCTCTCTATAGCATCATATTTCCAGTCCCACAAGGGATCGCTGGTGGAGACCTCGGCAAAAGCGAAGGATGAGGATAAGGTCAGGGCTAACGTCAAAGAAAGCGCCTTAGAATGCCACAATCAACACACCTGCGGTTACTGCAATCTGGTAAAGTATCTGGGTCATGTCCTTTATCTCCTTCATCCAGGCAATCCTTTCAACTTTTTCCGGAACAACAATGGTATCTCCCGGGTCAAGCCTCGATGACATGAAAAACATTCCACTCTGTCTCCTCGCAACTGCTGAGCCGTCGGATTTTAATACAAAGATGTCCTTTTCTTCTGCATACCTTGTAGTCCCCCCAGACTTGCCGATATAATCTGATACCGTCTCCTTTGGATTGAAGACAAAGGCCGTCGAGTTATACACAGACCCGATAATCTGAATGGAGTTAGGCTTCTCCGGTATTGCCAGCAAATCCCCACCTTCCAACTCGATATCGTATGTCGACCCTCTAAACTTATCCAGGGTGTCCAAAATTATAACTACTCTCCCCTGGGCCTTTGCTGCCCGCATCTTTGCTATTAAAGCCTTCTGCTGTTCCGCAACAGCCTTTTGCTGTAGCGCATCTTCAGAGGACAGGGAAGTCTGAATCGCCATTGAGGATTGAGATATCATCTGCTGCTCGAGTCTGTCCAAGGCGTCATTCAGATTTTTCTGCTGAAGCTCCCTCACGGACACCCTGGTGAACAGTGCCCCCTTCAGATAGGCTTTGTCTGTAAACCCTCCGGCCCTTTCTATAATGGAAGAGAGGCGTTCCCCTTTCTTGATAAGATACCTGCCTGGAAAGACTGCCTCACCCTTAATCTCAACATACTTCTCCGTTTTCCACTCCGATATCTTCCTGATAAAGAGGCTGTCATATGGTTTCAGGAGGATGTTATGGGCCGGGTCGTCTGCCATGACCCTTCTCATGTCTATCTTTTTATGGCTGACAATGGAGAGCCTGCCGTCTTTGACAGTATGGGATGTCAGCTCCGCCTCATCAAGATAGGCAGACTCCAACAGGTTCCCAGAGGCGAATATCAGGTCCTTTATGGTCATATTGGCGGCATACGGGAATTGTCCCGGCTTGTTTACATCCCCTGAAACGGTCAGATACTGCTTCGGGACATTTTCCCATACCGAATGTATCACCACCCTGTCCATGTCTTGGAGCTTTACGTTGTTGGCCTCATCCCCGTCCATTGCCTTTGCAAGGCTGAATTTGTAGAGCGTTACTTCTTTTGTTTTTATATCAGTCTTATAAATTTCTAAATCATCATAAAAGGCATCTTTTGTAAGCCCACCAGCCATAAGGACCAGGTCTTTTATGGTTAAATTCTCTTCCAGTGGGAACTTCCCTCCCTTCCGCACCTCGCCGTCGATAGTGACGGTCGGCCTGTCCTTAAAAAAGGACATGGGAAATATAAATATGGAATCCTGGGGCACAAGCTCCATATTATCCTCCTGAGAACCTTTGAACAAGAGAGTCCCAAGGTTGAAGGGGATCAGCTTGACCTCAAGGGTGGGGGGTACCAACCTCTTTATCAGGGCGTAATCGAAGTAGGTCTTATCCAACAGCTCGGATTCATCCTTGATTACATCCTTAAGCCTCATCCCCTTCTTTATCTCATATTTTCCAGGCCTCTTTACATTTCCATTCAGATAGATGACGTTCGCATCCTTGCCCACGATGGAGAAGACCTTTACCAGGTCAGCATCCTGGAGCTTAAAGTTCTTTACCGCCCCGCTTTCCCTGTCGTTTATGTCAATCACGATGCGTCTTTCATACCTTTCAACCCTCTCCACCTGTATCTGCTGGGTGTATGCGGTAGGGATAATCCCGCCGGCAAGCTCCAGGACTCCGGCAAGACCGTTGTCATCTTTGAGTTCATATACAGCCGGCCTCTTCACGTTCCCGGCAATCCCCACAATGGGGCCAACCGTGGGCACAAATATCACGTCCCCATTCTGGAGCCTCAGGTCTTTAGACTTATCACCTTTCAAAAGCAGCTCATAGAAGTCCATTGCGGCAATGTTCTTGTTGTTCCTCTTTAATTCAACCTTTCTCAACGACCCTATCATCGTCGGTCCGCCTGCGGCCATCAAGGCGTTTGTCAGGGTAGACATGGCGCTGACTGTATAGGCTCCGGGCTTCTTTGTCTCGCCGAGGACAAATACCTGAATAGACCTCAATCTCCCCATGGTCACGTTTATCTCCGCCCCTACTATATTCTTCGCCTGTCTTGTAAGGTACCGCTTCACCTCCTCATACGTCATACCGCCGACAGACAGGGGGCCGATATTCGGGAACTGAATCGTCCCTTCCCTGCTTACAGTGAGGTTGAACTGGGCATTCATCCTGCCCCACAAAAGGATATTGATCTCATCTCCTGGGCCTACCATATAATCGGCAGGGACAGGGAGGTCTTTCGGCGATGCAAGGTCTACGCCTGCAAAGAGGTCATAGCCAAATGATTCCAGTTTTGTAGAAACCTCCAGGGGTGAAGCGGTAGATAGATATCTATCAAAAAGGGAGTTTCCTTCTTTTCCAGTTTGGACTACCCCTTTATTGTCTACCTTTTCTTCAACCTTTTTTTCTTCTTTCTTTTCAAGGAGTTCCTTCCCCTTTTGGACATCTTCAGGCTTAAGGTCTTTAAACTCAGGGCTCTTCTTCAACGTCTCTATTGCGTCCGGAGTCATTTGCCCGCCGGTCTTAGACATCTCTGCCTGTACCGCCTGACGCTGGGCAGGGGTAAGGCTCTCCACCGTCATACCTGCCGGAAGTTGAACTGGAAGTGATTGGGGCTGCTGTGGGGCAGGGGAGGATTGGACTGCCTGTCCTCCCGCCGCACCTGCCTCTTGTGCATGAAGATTATCAGGCAGCAGACAGCAGGCACAAAAAAAGATTACGATATAGTTTTTTAGAACCTTTAAGCCAAATTTCATCTTGTTCCTTCCCCCTGTCTTCTCACTTTATTAATATATTCCAAAAAGAATGCAACGAATATCCCTGCAAATAGAGAGGCGACGAGGCTCAGCATAACCATCTGACTCCTCTTGGGCTTGATTTTTTTATCAGGCGCCCTTGGCGGGTCAATCACCTTGAATGCAAAGTTCTCCTTTACCTCGGACATCATTGCGGTCTCTATCTGGGTCGCAATGAGGCTGTAAATCTTCTGTCTTATAAGGGGGTCAGCAGTCATCCCCAATTGCTCCTCAAGGTACATCCTGTTGGTCTGGGCCACCCTTTTGGCCTCGCCTCTCATATGGCCGTTTAATGCAGTCAAGATATAATCAACCATCTTTGCCGACATCTCCGAGTCATATAACTCTATAGATACCGTTATCGTATTCTCCTTCATGTTGTTGGTGACAGCAACGATCCCATTGAGACTGCGGAGACCATCCCAGGTTGTCGGGGACCCGTCATTTTGGTCTTCAGTTTTTGGTTTTGATTTTTTGGTTTTGGGTTTTATCGCTGCGACAAGTTTATGTATGATCTGTCCAAGCCCGAACCCCTTCTTCTCGCCCTTTTCTTCCTTTCTCCAGGCGCCCTTCTCTTCGTCCCATTGTTCAGGGAAGAGGACAGGCAAGAGGTTGTAACTCTCTATCACCTTTTCCCTGAGAATATTTGACTTGAGGAGGTTGACGATCTCCGATGAGGATGAAGAGCCTGGAAGTGATATTCCAGGAAGCCCGCCAAACTGCTGTGCCAGAACAGATAAGCCTCCGCCTCCGCCTTCTTTGCTGCTTATCGGCGCAATAACCGCCTTAGAGCTGTAGATGTCCTTTATATACAGGGAATACAAACCGGTTGAAAAGACGGTTGTCACCACAAGGAAGGAGATGAGAATTTTCCGCTTCCATATGACTCGCCATAAGTCAAGCAGGTTTATCTCCTCTTCCAGCTGTTGAGTCTGTTTCTCTTCCAATCCTTCCTCCATAGAACCTATTCTAAACCGCTGTCAATCAGGATTTCAACGCAGTAAATATGTGTAACACATTTTAGCGGATTTATCCAATTTTAAAGTAACTACTCACCACAGAGACACAGAGAGCATGGAGTTTCACGGAGATTAACCTTCGGGTGTACGACAAATTTGTTGGTACATTCAATCGTAACCTCCCCTCCACTTGCGGGAGGGGATTGAGGGGAGGGGGAACTAAATTGTAACACCTTGATATTACAGTCTAATTCACCCACCCCCTAACCCCCTCCCGTCAAG
>JAUSKU010000003.1 GCA_030646755.1 Deltaproteobacteria bacterium | reverse complement strand
TTTTACAAGAACTGCACTTAGGACACTTTTTTTGTTCATATTCACCCCCTTAATTTGTCAGACAAGTATAATAGGGGTGAATGTACAATAACTAAGCCTGTTTGGGAAGCTTAACAGACCCACTAAACTGTTACGCTACCTTATTATTACAGGAGAAGAATCACTCAATAATTTTATCGTATTAAGCCAATAATCAAAATCCAGTATATTATCTTCTTTTCTAGCATCCCATACAAATAAATATAATGAGCGCTTAGTTAAAAAGAATTGATGAGTTGCATGATAAATTTCTTGACCGCCGAAGTCCCAGAAGTTTATCCGAAAATAGCTGTTATCTTTGGTGAGTACGTACCAGCTATTTATATCAATCCCCTCCGTAGTCGCAGTTTTTTTTGAAGAACTGGTGGTTTTACCTTTTTTTGGTGCCTCATCGTGGATCAAACTATTCATCAGGAATGTCTTGCCAACGGCTCCTTGACCCACAATGAGAAGTTTTGCTTCGCGGATATGGAAAACATCACCATCCTTGTCGAAAGCGTGAAGGTAATTGATAATTGCACCAGGGCCTCTCGACATGATTTCGAGAGGCGGCCGCGTTAAATTATTTCCTGAGATTATGAAGTCGCGCAAGGATATTAATTTCGTAAACTCCCGAGGTAGATCAACAATCTTGTTATTAGACAAATTAAGAATACGAAGTTGTTTAAGATCAGTTACTTCTGACGGGAAAACAGAAAGGGCCAAATGATCTGCTATGAGGGTCTGGAGCTTTGTCAACTTACCTATACCAGGGGGTAATTCTGTAAATTTGTTGCTACCCAATCTGAGATATTCGAGATTGGTGAGGTTATGCAAATCGAAAGGAAGGCGTTCAATAACATTAAGGCCAATATCAAGAAACACGAGATTTCGCAATAAGCTAAAAGCTAGCGGTAAGGTTGTTAATTTATTTTCATTCAAATATAGCTCTTTTAGGTTAACTAATTTAGATATAGAATCAGGCAATGTTTCTATGTGGTTTTTGCTAAGGTCCAATTTTGTCAAATGACTTAATTCGAAAAGATCATCAGGAACTTCTGATAAAGAATGGCCTCGCAGACTCAGACTGCCTGTTTTTAGATCTTTCTCAAGTTTAATTTCTTCCACGACTGCTTCTCTAATTTTCATTTTATTTTCCATCTTCATCTCCCTACTCAACCGGCCCAATTATATTCGACCTTTACATAGCATCATCTTTTCTTTCGAGCCATGTTTGTCCCATTAATCCGACCACAAAAAAAGAAACAAAATAAAATAATAGGGGACGGGTTCTTATTCTTTTACTTTGAGTTCCTCAGAACCTCTTCTACAAACTCCTTTGGCGTCAGTATCTTAAAATCAAGTCCCGATTCATCCATCTCCAGAAGGTCTTTATCGCCGGTAATCAGGATATTTGCGCCTGCTTCAAGGCAACACTCGAGCAGCATGTTATCTTTTACATCCCTGCAAAGTCTTATCTCCTTTGTCGGGTAAACCATCCTCGCTGTGGCGACAACTGCGGCAATCCCGGCGATCAGGGCTTTGAATTGAGAATGAGTAAGTTTCCTCTTAGCTTCAAGCGCAATGGGAACATCACGGTATTCCTTTAGAATGGCTGGAGATACACAGATATCTCCAGCGGAGAATGCTTCTTTAACGGCCTTTTCCGGGGTCCCATCAAAGGCAAAGGCGGAAATAAGGACACCGGTATCTATGACTATTTTAATCTTTCTTTTCGTAAGCCTTTCTCCTCACAGTCTTTACTGCATTATTAATATCCTCCATAGTCAGAGTGGTTTTCTTAAAAGCTTCTCCGGCTACCCTGAATGCAGCATCAAGCCGGTCTTTCGGTGAAAGAACAGCAAGGATATAATCATCAGGCTTAACCCTTACAGTGGCAGTTCTCATATTAATCGCCTCCTTTTAGATTCTTTATTTGATTTTATATTATTTGTCCGCACATCTCAATAAAATATCAATGAATAAAGAATCAAGGATCGTCTTTATTCCAGAAAGACTTAGGGAAGCGTATTAGATGCTTTTGTAACGCCTATCCCGCAGGACTGACAACCTCCATATTCGGTAAGCGCACTCCTTTGACGTAACAGGCGTTTATTCATTTCCCGGGAGAATACCATGTTGCCTTCCCGACGCCGTGCTGGATCAGGTACCCCTGATGCACAAGCTGCCGGAAGTGCAGCTTTGCCGTGTTGCGGTTGATAGATAGAAGGGTCACCGCCTCGGATATGGTAAGTCTGCCGCGCTCTTTACTCAGGATAAGGATGCTTTCCGAAAGCTGCGATAATTGCATAAGGAGCCGCTCGCGTTCGACCTTCCTCAGAAGTACATCCTTTTGCTTTTTTAAGGTATGGAGAAAGAATCGAATCCAGTCATCCAGATTTTCCTTTTTCCCCCGGATATCCCGCTGAGAAGCGCGGAGTGCTCGATAATAGCGGTCTTTGTTTTCCTCGACTATTCGCTCCATTGAGCTGTACGGCACATAAAGGTAACCGCACTTAAGGAGGAGCAGTGTCGTCAGAACTCGTGACAGGCGTCCGTTGCCGTCCTGGAAAGGATGGATTGCCAGAAAGTGGACCACAAAGGCGGCAATCACAAGAATTGGATGCAATTCCTGCTCCCGGAGGGCTGTTGTCGTCCAGTCAACAAGTTCAGACATCAGACGGGGAGTATCGAAAGGAGTAGCAGTTTCAAAGATTACGCCGAGGCTCTTTCCATTAGCATCAAAGGCCTCCACATTGTTCGGAAACTTTTTGTATTCTCCCCTATGAGGGCGGTCTTTGGTGCTGTACTTAAGCAACATGCCATGAAGCTGTTTTATATGATTTTCTGTAAGCGGTATATGCTCCCAGGAATCGAAGATAGTGTTCATGGCCTCGGCATATCCGGCCACCTCCTCCTCATCTCGGGACCGGAACGAGTGCATCTCCAGATTGGCCAGCAGGGCCTCCACATCGTGATCGGACAGCCTGGCTCCCTCAATACGAGTAGACGAGCCTACCGACTCGATGGTTGCTACCCGTCTGAGCGATGTTAACTTGTCTTGTGAGAGTTTGCCGAGAGAATCCCAACGCCCCTTGAATTCGTCAAGCTCGGCAATGATTTTCAGCACCTGAGCATCTATGTTAATTGCGTTAGAAGGGATCATC
>JAUSKU010000098.1 GCA_030646755.1 Deltaproteobacteria bacterium | reverse complement strand
GCGTCCATCTGTGGCAAATTTGATCGGTTTAAACACAATGCTGTTCACTTAGGCGTATTAACACGTTCCCCCTCCCCTCAATCCCCTCCCGCCAGGGGAGGGGAGATTTATTAGAGTTCCCTCCCCCTTGACGGGGGAGGGATAGGGTGGGGGTGAACTAACTAAATAACACCTATCTGAACAGTATTGTCCTCACGTCTCACGTCTCACGGCCTTTACGCCCTTGCACGCTTGCCGACAGTCCTTACCGGAAGCCTATTCAGCGCCTTCTTAGTCTCCTTCTTCTTTAGCAGAGCCACCTTCAATATCTCATCTATATGGTCGGCAAGGATGAATTTTATTTTTTCCCGCAGTTCCTTTGGTATCTCTTCCAGGTCTTTCTCGTTCCTTCTCGGTATTATCACAGTCTTTATCCCTGTCATAAGGGCAGCGAGGGCCTTTTCCTTTAGCCCGCCTATAGGCAATACCCTCCCTCTGAGTGTTATCTCACCCGTCATTGCCACATCCTTGCTGACTGGGATCCTGGTCAATGCCGATATAAGAGATGTGGCCATCGTCACCCCTGCCGAAGGCCCATCCTTTGGAATGGCCCCAGCAGGGACATGGATATGGATGTCGTTTTTTTCATAGAAATCTTCGGGGATATTGAATTCCTTTGCCTTCGACCTGGCATAACTCAATGCAGCCTGGGCCGACTCCTTCATCACATCTCCGAGCTGTCCGGTGAGGATGAGGCTCCCCTTTCCCTTAAGTATCGAGGTCTCTATGAACAGGATTTCACCGCCCGCCTCTGTCCATGCAAGGCCGGTGGCCACACCAACCTCACTCTTTTCCTGTTCCGGCTCAGGCAAAATTTTGGGTATCCCGAGGAACTTATGCAGGTTTGCACCCTTTACCCTTGTGACGCCTTTCTTCCCCTCGGCCTTTTTCCTGGCCACTTTACGGCATAGTCCGGCGATCTCTCTCTCCAGATTCCTGAGCCCCGCCTCCCTCGTATAGTGGGATATGACCATCCGCAGCCCGTCTTCAGTGATATCTATGTCCTCCGGTTTCAGCCCGTTCTCCTCCACCTGTCTCGGGACAAGGTACTTCTTTGCTATTTTTGTCTTCTCCTCCTCCGTATAACCTGAGAGGGATATGACCTCCATCCTGTCTTTAAGGGCAGGGGGAATAGGGTCCAGGAGGTTTGCTGTGGTTATAAACATCACATTGGAGAGGTCAAATGGAAGGTTCAGGTAATGGTCGCTGAAGGCATAATTCTGTTCAGGATCCAGGACCTCTAAAAGGGCTGATGAAGGATCACCCCTCCAGTCGGTGCCGACCTTGTCTATCTCATCCAGCATGAAGACAGGGTTGTTCGTCCCGGCCTGCTTTAACCCCTGGATTATCCTTCCGGGAAGGGCTCCGACGTAAGTCCTTCTGTGCCCCCTTATCTCCGCCTCGTCCCTCATACCTCCAAGGGATATCCTTATGAACTTGCGACCCAAGGCCCTCGCGATCGACTTGCCAAGAGAAGTCTTTCCTACGCCGGGGGGACCAACGAAACAGAGGATAGGGCCCTTCATCTTCTCCTTGAGTTTCCTTACGCCCAGGTATTCTACTATCCTTTCCTTTATCTTCTCCAGGTCGTAATGGTCCTCATCGAGGACCTTCTGGGCAGCCTTCAGGTCTAAGTTGTCCTGGGTCGCGATGCTCCACGGCAGTTCTGTAAGCCACTCTATATAGGTCCTGATTACGCCTGATTCAGCGGAGTCCGGGTGCATCTGCTCCAGCCTTTTTAACTGCTTGTTTGTCTCTTTCTCAACCTCTTCAGGCATCTTTGCAGCCTTTATCTTCTCCTTGAGGTCATTGATCTCTTCCGCCTTTTCATCAATCTCGCCCAGCTCTGACTGTATGGCCCTGAGTTGCTCCCTGAGGTAATATTCCCTCTGGGTCTTGGTCATCTCTTCCCTGGCCACGGACTGGATCTTGACCTGCATAGTCAGGAGCTGGACCTCACGGTTCAGGAATTCGTTTACCTTGGTAAGGCGCTCCAGCGGGTCCACTATCTCAAGGATCTGCTGAGATTCCTCTATCTTCAGCCCGAGATTGGAAGCGACCAGGTCAGCCAGTCTCCCTGGATCATTGATGCTGTCCAATATCAGGATGACATCCGGGGAGAGGATCTTCCCCATGGATATTATCTTCCCCACCTGGTCCTTGACTGCCCTCATAAGGGCCTCTATCTCTAATGTAATCTCAGGAACTACCGGTTCCTTAATCTTTGATATCCTTACCAGAAATGAAGGGCTTTCCTGTACATATTCGTCTATTGCAGCCTTTGTCAGGCCCTGCACAAGGATCTTTACCCTCCCGTCGGGAAGTTTCAGCATCCTCATTATCATGGCAACGGTCCCGACCTTATATATCCCTTCCGGTTTCGGTTCCTCGTCATTTATATCCTTCTGGGCAGCGAGAAGTATAAGCCTGTCCTTTGCCAGGGCCTCATCCACTGCCTTTATGGATGTCTCCCTCCCTATGAACAGTGGAAGAATCATGTACGGGAACACCACTATATCCCTGACTGGGAGAAGGGGCATTGTATCTGGTATCTTTAACTGTTCGGTCTCTGTTTCCTTCTCTTCCACTCTAAACCTCCTTATTCTATCTCAACCCTCATATTTTTTCTTCTCTGTTCCTTTACCTTGGGAATGGTAATAAGAAGAATCCCTTCCCGGTATCTTGCCCTTACCTTGCTCATATCAGCGGCCGTAGGTATCTCGACCGACCTGCGGAACTTCCCGAAGCTTCTCTCTATGCATAAATACTTTACATTCTCGCTCTCATCTCTGACCCCGGCCTTCTCTCCTTCTATCACCAGTCTGCCTTCACCTATGCTTACTTTCACACTGTTCCTGCCAACGCCGGGGAGTTCCGCCTCTATGAAGATGTTCTCGGCATTTTCAAATATATCTATAACAAGGAATCCCTCTTCCTTAATTGATTCAAAACCGAATACTGTAAAGAATGGCTCAAACATCTCGCTTGTTTCACCTTCTGTCCTACCCATCCCTTCCTTCCCTTTTTTTGGCGATGAACCCATAAATCTCTCTCCTACAGTTTAAGCCCCTTGAGAAATTCGATAAACTCTTCTTTTAAGTCGTCTCTTTTCATAGCGAAAGAAACGTTGGCCTTCAAGAAACCGAGCTTATCCCCAGCATCATACCTATCTCCTTCAAATTCCAGGGCGTAAACGGGGTGTCTTAGTGCCATGTTCTTTATGGCGTCGGTGAGTTGGATCTCCCCCAGTTTCCCGGGCCTGGTGTTCTCCAGATAATCGAAGATGTCCGGTGTAAGTACATACCTTCCGATAACTGCCAAGTCCGAAGGGGCATCCTCTGCCCTGGGTTTTTCAACCATATCGGACACCTTAAAGATACGGTCTTCGACCTGCTCCCCCTTAATTACTCCATAATTTGAAATGCTTTCTTTCGGAACCCTCTGGACTGCCAGGACAGTGTGCCTGTATTTTTTGTATACCTCAATCATCTGCTTCATGGCCGGCACTTCCGAGTCTATGATATCGTCACCCAGAAACACGGCAAAGGGTTCATTTCCTACCAGGTCCTTTGCGCACAGAATTGCATGACCAAGCCCCAGGGCCTCCTTCTGCCTCGTGTATGAAAACTTGACCAGGTTAGATATATCCCTGACCATTTTCAGAAGGTCGCGCTTACCTTTTTCCTCCAACAAGAACTCAAGTTCCTTTGAAGTATCAAAATGGTCTTCGATTGCTGTCTTGCCGCGGCCTGTAATAATTATGATGTCTTCTATACCTGAGGCGATGGCCTCTTCGACGCAATACTGGATAAGGGGTTTGTCAACCAAGGGGAGCATCTCTTTCGGGATGGCCTTTGTTACAGGGAGGAACCTTGTGCCCAGTCCGGCGGCAGGGAATACGGCCTTTCTTATTTTCATAATAAAGCAGGTCCTTTCTTGAGTTTAGATAAAAACTCTTGCCGAAGGTTAGCACCGGCACCTTAGAAAGTCAAGAGATAACAGCCGTTTGACTGGCGTTTAACCTTGACAGTACCTGCCTTTGCTAATATACTTCCCGTGCCATGAATAGGGACCTTTTAAGAAAGCTTCCTGCGGTTGATTACCTCCTCAGGGATACCAGGGTATCTGATTACCTCAGGGACAATCCCCGCCGGCTTGTGGCCGACGCAGTCAGGATTGTACTCGAAGAGGAAAGAGAGTATATAAAAAAAAGCGGTCTAAAGGATTATCAGTTCAATATGGAGGCCTTCATGGAAAGGGTCAGGGCTCAGATGGAGAAGATTGGAAGGCCCAGTCTTGTGAGGGTTGTAAATGCCACGGGAGTAATCCTTCATACAAACCTCGGAAGGGCGCCCCTTGCAGAAGCAGCCCTGAAGAGCCTTGCCGATGCCTCCCTCCATTACACCAATCTTGAGTTTGACATAGAAAAAGGAGAGCGGGGAGAGAGATATACGCATGTAGAAGAAGACCTCTGCCGCCTCACAGGGGCGGAGTCTGCCGTGGTAGTCAACAATAATGCGGCTGCAGTCCTTCTGGTGCTTAATACCATAGCCGAGGGGAAAGAGGTTGTTGTCTCCAGGGGAGAACTGGTAGAGATAGGCGGTTCCTTCAGGATACCTGATGTGATGAGAAAGAGCGGGGCAAGGCTTGTTGAGGTTGGAACCACCAACAGGACACATATAAGGGATTACGAGTCTGCCGTAACCCAGGAAACTGCCCTTATACTCAAGGTACATAAAAGCAACTTTGATCTAATTGGTTTTACAGCGGAGGTTTCTTTTCAAGACCTTGCTGAGCTTGGAGGCAGATCCGGTATCCCGTTAATGAACGACCTCGGCAGCGGGAGTCTTATAGACCTTTCCAGATTCGGGATGAAAAAGGAGCCTACTGTTCAGGATGCTGTTAAATCAGGCGTAGATGTAGTTACATTCAGCGGAGACAAGCTATTGGGAGGGCCCCAGGCCGGGATAATAGTTGGAAAAAAGAAGATTATAGATGCTGTAAAGAAAAACCCCCTTACAAGGGCATTAAGGGTGGATAAGCTTACAGTTGCAGCATTGGAAGCGACATTAAGAATTTATAGGGATGAGCTAAGGGCAGTCAAAGAAATACCGATATTAAATATGCTGACTAAACCTCTCTCCGAACTCACAAAGAAGGGGAAGAAGTTGGTGAAAGTTCTCAGGGGCATCTCAAGGGACAGGTTTGAGATAATCATGAGAGACGGCTGCTCCCAGGTCGGAGGAGGGGCATTGCCTCTCCAGGAGATACCTACAAAGTTGGTAGCTGTCAGGCCAAAACTTATTTCCGTCAACCAGTTGGAAAGGCTTATGAGGATGAATCAGGTACCGATCATATCAAGGATAGAAAGGGATGAGGTCGTATTCGACATAAGGACTTTGATGGACGGAGATATAGAGATAGTTGTCGATTTTTTCAAAGGAGCAAGTATTGAGTGACCAGAGGGGGCATCTCCGTTTGCCTATAAAGATAAATGTGGATTTTACCAGCGACGATTCGGTGCGGAGCGTTTTTTCCCTGAATATGGGTGCTGGAGGTATTTATCTCGTTACGCACAAACCTCTTCCACGGGGGAGCATGGTGGTCCTCCATCTTAACCTTCCCAGTCTGGATAGTGCAGTTGAGGTGTTGGGAGAGGTAGTCTGGAGCAATCTTAATCCTGATGATAATAATGGGCTTCCTGAGGGGATGGGCATAAGGTTTTTAAATCTCGATGCACTGGTGAAGGAGCATATAGGGCTTTTTCAGTCTGCCAGGATGGGGAATGCCTGATAAGGGAAGAAGGAAGATGTACTCATTTTTTTGAAAAGAATATGTCGCCAAAAAAACTCTCTGCGCTGCTCTTTGTATCGTCGGAGTCTATCATCACCGATACCCTTCCCACCTTGGGGGGGGCCTCTTTGAACAGTCTCTTATAATCCTCGTACACGTTCCTCTTTTCAGAAAACCAGGTCCCAAGCCCGTTCTGCCCGCTCCTCATAACGACGTACTTCGTCTTGGAGAATTTCGTGCTCGTCAGCATACTGTCCTTCGGGGCATTTGTATCCCAGATATAGCCTATGATCCTGCTGTTTACCTGTGACGGGAATTTCGGGAATACGACATATATCTGTGCGGCCTGGTCGTCAGTGGAGGAGGACCTCACGTCACCTCTTTCAGGGAGTTTTGTTACCTTCCACTGCCAGTTGAGGTAGGGAGACTTTCTTATGTCCAGCTCTATGTCCTTGTAAACGCCAGTCGAGGTGACTTTGCTCTTCAGCAACAGGACCTGCCCGGCATCGCTGGTATTGACAAGGCTTATGTCCGCCTTTCCCTTCCACTCCTTTACCTGCCATCCAGATGCGGCGAGATTTTTTATCTGGTTGAACCTTGCAACAGGTATTATATCCTCCGCCGCATGGACAACGAATGCTGCGAAAGAAAAGGAGATAAGGAGTGCAAGCCGAATTAGTTTAATATTTTTCATAGAGTCAATTTAATCACAATTTCATCAAATTGCAAGTCGCAGGGGAAAAAGCATATTAAATTCTGCTGCACAATCCCGCCATCCTATCCAACACAATCCAAGCCACATCTTCCTTTGACATCTTAGGTAGCTCTTCAACAGAGCCGTTTTTATCCATGATGGTGACGATGTTGGTATCAACGCCGAAACCGGCCCCCGGCTCCTTTAGGTTGTTGGCAACTATGAGGTCGAGATTTTTTTCCTTAAGCTTCTTCTTTGCATTTGCCACAAGATTCTCTGTTTCTGCTGCAAAACCTATCAGGAGCCTCTTACTCTTCTTTTGCCCGATCTCAGAAAGGATGTCCAGTGTCTTTGCAAGCTCAAGGGATAAAGGCTCCTTGCTTTTCTTTATCTTCGAGAACGCCACTTTCACAGGAGTATAGTCAGCAACGGCTGCGGCCATGACAACGGTTGTTGCGTCCCTCAGATTAGTTATTACGGCCTTTCTCATCTCTTCCGCACTTTCAACTGAAATAAATTTTACCCCTCTCGGAGGCTTGAGGGATGAAGGACCGCTTATCAGGGTTACCCCTGCCCCTCTCCTTAAGGCCATTTTGGCCAGGGCGTAGCCCATCTTCCCGGAGGACCTGTTGCCTATGAACCTCACAGGGTCAATGGCCTCGCAGGTAGGGCCTGCCGTAACCAGTATCCTCTCGCCCTTCAGGTCCTTGGGTGAAAGGATGGTCTCCATCTCCTCCAGGATATCGGAAGGCTCCGCCATCCTCCCCTTACCTTCGTAACCGCAGGCCAATTCCCCCGTCTCGGAGTCTATGAAGCAGTAACCATATTTTTTGAGCTTTTCCATATTTTCCTGAACAATGGGGTTCTCGTACATGTTGCAGTTCATGGCAGGAGCAAGAAGGACAGGGGCCTTTGTGGCCATAACGCTGGTGGTCAGGAGGTCATTCGCTATTCCATTCGCTATCTTCCCAATGATGTTGGCTGTTGCAGGCGCTATTACAAACAGGTCTGCCCTGTCCGCCAGAGATATATGACCTACATCCGCTTCCTGGCATAAGCTGAACAGGTCTGTATGAACTGGATTCTTTGAGAGGGTCTGGAATGTAAGAGGAGTTACAAACTCCGCTGCCCCCCTGGTCATAATAATATGGACCTTTGCACCGGCCTTTATCAGGAGTCTGGTCAGCTCTGCGGCCTTGTATGCCGCAATCCCGCCTGTAATACCTAAGATTATGGTTTTATCTTTGATTGACATATTTTTACCATGTAACTCAATTATGAAATATAACAAAACACTGCTCTTATTACAAGAAATTTACGGGAGTTTGCAGGTGCGAAAGTTTTGTACATGCGAAAGTTTTGTACCTTGACAAATATGAACCCCATCAATTATCATTGTCAACGTGAGCGCTAATACCGAAGGACTCAAAAGGTTCTCTCTTTTCCATATCTTAATTATCGCAACCCTTGCCATAGGCCTTTATTCAAACACCCTTAAAAACGGCTTCGTTTATGATGATGTATTTACAATTGTAAACAACACTCTCATCAAAAGCTTTGACAATCTCCCTCTCCTGTTTGATAAAACAGCCTATTTCGGCCGTTCCGGGGAGATGTCCTACAGGCCTGTTGTCACCTTCACATACTTTATTGATTATGCCCTCTACGGTCTTAAACCCTGGGGTTATCATCTGACGAATGTATTCCTCCATGCCACTAATGGAGCATTGTTGTATTTCTTTCTTACCTTGCTTCTTACTCCTCACTTCTCACGCTTCACGTCTCTCCCCTTTCTTATCTCTCTTCTCTTTGTATCCCATCCTGTTTTAACTGAGGCAGTAAACTGCATCTCTTACAGGGAAGACCTCCTTACATTCCTGTTTTATATTGCCACCTTATGCCTTTACCTGATATTAAGAACAAAACTGGTCACCAACCACCGACCGCTGACTACCGCCTTCCTCTATCTTCTTTCCTGCCTTACTTACCTTTTTGCCCTCCTTTCAAAGGAGATGGCAGTCACATTACCCTTGATCGTCTTCTGTTATGAGTGGCTTTATGGCAAGGAGAAGAGATTACCTTCAAGACTATTCAACCGTTACACTATGGGCTACGTGGTGATAACCATCTTTTACCTATATCTTCGATTTTACCTCTTTCATAACCCTGAAGAACAGATAAAAGCCTGGAGCCTGGTCGAGAGGTTTCTCACCCTCCCTTGGCTTATCAGTAGTTATCTGAAAATGAGTTTATTTCCAGTCCATCTGTCTGCTGATTATGTGATTACTCCTGTTAACTCTCCATTTTTACCCATTTTTATCCTTCCAGTAAGTGCACTTGTTTCCATATTTACAATAATCCTCCTTTACTCTCCTTTTAACAAAGGGAAACATAAGAGGTTTCCCCCTTTAGCAAAGGGGGGTGAGGGGGGATTTGAAAATGGATTTTTGAGACAAAGGAGCATATTATTTGGCGCCTTATTTTTCCTGATAACGCTTACTCCGGTTTATAACCTTGTCCCCTTATTCAATCCATTTATGGAGAGATATCTTTATCTTCCAATGGCTGGATTTGTTATGTCCGCAGTTTATATCACTTATCTTAGTGCTGAGAAATTAAAGATAAGACCTGAGTATTTAAATCGTTACATGTCGATATTTGTCTTAATTGTGTCAATAGTCTTCTCCTTTTCTGTCGTGAAGAGAAATACCATCTGGAGGGATGATTATTCATTCTGGTCTGATACCGTGGCTAAGATGCCCAACAGCATTAAGGCACACAATAGCTTAGGGAATACTTATCTTCGACAAAGTATGCTTGATCAGGCCATAAAGGAGTATCTTGCTGCTACAAGATTAGGGTCGAATAGCGCAGATACCTATATCAACCTTGGTGTTGCTTATAGCCGACAAGGTCGTTATGATCAGGCCATAAAGGAGTATCTTGCTGCTATAAGATTAAGGCCGGATGACGTGGAGGCTCATTACAACCTTGGGATTGCTTATTCCGGCCAAGGTCGTCATGATGAGGCAATGCTTGAATTTACTATAGCATTAAAATTGAATCCTGATTTAAAAGAAGCCTATCAGAAAATTAAAATGCTTATGGAAAAGAAGAAGGGTTATAAAGATGCAGAAAACGCTACAGCCAGCAAAGATAAAAACTGGAGCCCCTAAAGAGGGGCTCCATGTGTAGGGTTAATGGAGTGTTATTAATTACCTTGATCGTGAGGCACCAATACCTCGACTGTTGCTGTAGACTTATTTCCTGCAATATCTGTTGCTATAACTGAAATCGTATATATCCTCCCATCCTTGTCGGTCCCTTTACGCCAAGCCTCTAATGGAATGGTGGTATTAAAGCCGTTGACGATGGGCTCTACTGTACCATATTCATCCGTTACTGTAATTACGACAGAGGCCAGTCCTGATAATGCATCTGTTGCGTCGCCTCCAATCCACACATCCACCATTTTACGATCCGGCGGCCAGAGGATGTTAGAGCTTACATAAAGATTTACAATAGGCGGGGTATCGTCTGCGCAAGCTGGTTGTCTTATATTGGTCCAGTCCAAGAACTTAAGGAACTCATACAGATACGCGCTTCCATCCAGCCCTATATACTCCGTCGCCACAACCGCCCCGTCCTCTTTGAGGCCAATGGTAAAGTTCTCAGCAGCTGCAATAGCCGTGATATTGGTCCAGTCCGAGACATTTAACTGGCCTCTCCAACCATTCCCTACCGCCACAACCGTCCCGTCTTCCTTAAGGCCTACGGTGTGAATGTTTCCTGCTGCAATTGCCTTGATATTGGTCCAGTCCGAAACATTCAACTGGCCCCACCAATTCATTCCTACTGCTACTACAGTGCCATCTTCTTTCAATCCGACTGTATGGCCACCACCAGCGGAAACTGATGTGATCCCGCTCCAGCCCCATACATTCAATTGGCCATGATTATTAACTCCGACAGCCACTACCGTGCCGTCTTCCTTCAATCCGACTGTATGACCATTACCTGTAGAAATCGCCTTAATGCCGCTCCAGTTAGACACATTTAATTGGCCATACTCATTCCATCCAAGGGCCACCACAGTCCCATCCTCCTTGAGGCCTGCGGTGTGACCACCTCCAGCAGCAATGGCCTTAATGTTGGTCCAGTCCGAAACATTCAACTGCCCATATCCATTCCACCCTGTTGCCACCACCGTCCCGTCCTCCTTAAGGCCTACAGTGTGAAACGTGCCTGCTGCAATGGCCTTGATATTGGTCCAGTCCGAGACGTTTAACTGGCCCTGATAGTTCATCGCCACCACTGTCCCATCTTCCTTAAGGGCGACGGTGTGATGTGCTCCGGCCGCAATGGTAGGCTTGTTATAATCAATACCCGTTGTGCATGTTTCAGCCCCGGCATAGAGCGGGCTGATGAGCAGTGAGTAACAAAGTAAAACCCCAGCCCACATCAAGCCCCTTAATCGTCCCTTCCTGATCCCCATTCCATGCAAAAAAAGATTCTTCAACATAAATTCCCCCTTTCGCTCATTAATTGAGCAGTGGATTTTAATACTATCAGCTTTATATAATGGACACATCGTCATTGTCAAGAAAATAGTTATATATATATATATATAGTTACGCTAATTTTCCTTCTCATCAATTTTCACTCACCTCTTTACCACATCACATCAAGGAATAAGGAAAATCAATCTATTTTCTTGGTTAAGCATGGGTGGCGTTTGCACCTTAAAATAGACATTGAAAATGTCAACACCCGGAATCTCCCCTCCCCTGACGAGAGGGGATTGAGGGGAGGGGGATCCAGCTTGGTGATGTTTCACCCTCACCCCGACCCTCTCCCGTCAAGGGAGAGGGGGAATTAGAGGAAGTCAATGTCTCTTTTTGGGTTGCAGAATCACCTTGCATTTTCAACCGCTCTGTGGTAATAAATTCTATACTGATTTGTAAAAAGGAGGTGAGGATATGCCGACTTATGATTATGCATGCAATAGTTGCGGCCGCGAATTTGAGGTGCAGCAGAAGATGAGTGACCCCACCATAAAGATATGCGAAAAGTGCGGTGGAGAGGTAACCAAGCTCATATCATCCGGGAACTTTGTCCTTAAAGGCGGCGGGTGGTATGCCGATGGGTATTCCTCAGGCAAGGGTACCGCTGGCAAGGCTTGTGACAGCAAGGCGGCTTCCTGTGGAAGCTGCGATGCAGCATAACACCATTCAAAGGGAGGCATTGCCTCCCTTTATTTATTAAGGAGGTAAAAAATATGTCTCCCATCGAAAAAACAAGGATAATGGTCAGGGTCACAACAATCAAGAACGTAATTGAAGGTTATCTGAACAAGACAGAAAGTTCCAGAACCCTTGATATCCTGGATAGCAAGGACAAGTTCGTTGCCATAACGGATGCCAAAGTAACTAATGGAGATACTGTGGAAAGAAAGTTTGTGGCTGTGAACATCGCCAATGTCGTCACAGTGGAGGAGATGTAAGGGAATGAAACCGTACAAGAAGCACATCTTTGTATGCACAGGGAAGAGCTGCATAGCCAAAGGTTCGGAAGATGTGCTTAAGAGGCTGCGTGAAAAGATTGATGAGGACGGCATTACTGGCGTAAAGACCTCTAAGGGAGGTTGCTTCGGGGTATGCAAGGAGACCGCAGAGAATGCAGATCTGTGCCCTGTCGTTGCCGTTTACCCTGAGGGGATATGGTACGAAAGGGTAGATGCCGGCAATATCAGTGAGATAGTTGATGAACATATCAAGAAGGGGAAGGTTGTAGAGAGGCTCTTCCATTACAAGTTAGAACCATAACAATGCCTAAAGTCAGGGGCCATGTCATCATATCAGGTCATGTTCAGGGAGTCTTCTACAGGGCTCATACCAGAGATTTTGCAAGGAAATTAGGACTAAGGGGCTGGGTCAAAAACAGGACTGACGGCAGGGTAGAGGCTGTATTTGAAGGTGATGAAGAGGACGTAATATCCATAATTGATTGGTGCAAAGATGGTCCTCCAGGGGCCAGTGTATCGGGTGTAGACGTGAAGTGGGAAGAGTATAAGGCCGAGTTTAAAGGATTTGAGATAATTTATAAGTGAGGAGGATATAGTATGTCGGGTGTTAATAAAGTGATTCTGCTCGGAAGGCTGGGCGCAGACCCGGAGGTAAGATATACAAGCGGCGGGACCGCAGTGGCAAAGTTCAACCTCGCGACCTCTGAGACATATAAGGACAAGGACGGGGGCAAGCAGGAAAAGACTGAATGGCACAGGGTTGTGGCCTTCGGAAAGCTCGGAGAGATATGCGGCGAGTATCTCTCAAAGGGCAAGCAGGTCTATGTGGAAGGGAAGCTCCAGACCCGCTCCTGGGAAGATAAGGACGGGAACAAGAAGTACACTACTGAGGTAAATGTAAATAATATGGTTATGCTCGGCTCCGGCGAAGGGGGAGGGGGAGGGAAAGAGTCCTCAGTCTCTTCAGAGCCGCAGGCCTTTGGGTCTGAGGACGATATACCGTTTTAAACCTTAGGCAGGGGCGTATAGCTATACGCCCCTGCAGAAATCCCCGCCGGAGGAAACACTATTTCTGAAACAATTCCATTAAAGATAATCCCCCTCGGAGGGCTTGGGGAGATAGGGATGAACATCATGGCCATGGAGTATGGCGATGATATCATCGTCATTGATGCTGGCCTCATGTTCCCTGAAAGCTATATGCTTGGCGTGGACATCGTCATCCCCGACATAAGCTATCTGAAAAAGAACAGCGAAAAGATTAGAGGGATAATACTTACCCACGGCCATGAAGACCATGTTGGCGCCCTTCCATTCATACTTCGGGATATAAATCCGCCCATCTACGGCACACGTCTTACGCTTGGTTTTGTCCAGGAAAAGCTGACGGAACACAAGCTCCTTTCCCAGGTATCATTGAACCCTTTAAAACCAAGGGAAAAGGTTGTCCTTGGCTCATTTGAAATTGAGTTCATAAGGGTAAGCCACAGCATAGTTGATGGAGTCGGGCTTGCCATTACAACGCCTGCCGGGGTTGTAATACACACAGGAGACTTCAAACTTGACCAGACCCCTGTGGACGGGCAGGTTACGGACCTCAAGAAGTTTGCCGAATACGGTGAAAAAGGCGTTCTGGCCCTTATGTCCGATTCCACCAATGTGGAAAAGGAGGGTTATACCCTCTCAGAGAGGGAGGTGGGTGTAGCCATAGACGAGATATTCAGGGAAAAGACCTCTGGAAGGATTTTCGTTGCCCTCTTCTCTTCGAACATCCACAGGGTACAGCAGGTAGCCAATGTGGCTGTAAAATACGGGAGAAAGATCGTATTTAACGGAAGGAGCATGTTGGCCAACGTCAGGATTGCAAGGGAACTGGGCTATCTCAGCATCCTTGACGAGTCAATCATTGAGATAAAGGATATGCACAGGTATCCGTCAAACGAGATAGCCATTGTCACCACAGGCAGCCAGGGGGAGCCTATGAGCGCCCTGATGTTGATGGCCATGGATGAGCATAAATACCTGAAGGTTGATAAAGACGACACCATAATACTCTCCTCAAAGTTCATACCGGGGAATGAAAAGACGATCTCCAACCTGATAAACCACATCTGCAGGCGTGGGGCGGACGTCATACATGAAAAGGTCTCGGAGATCCATGTATCCGGTCATGCAAGCCAGGAAGAGCTGAAGCTCATGTATAATATTGTCCATCCAAGGTTCTTCATCCCTGTTCACGGCGAATATCGCCATCTTACAGCCCATGCCCGCCTGATCCAGAAGCTTGGACTCCCGGCAGAGAGGACCATCCTCATAGAAGACGGGGACGTCCTTGAGCTTACTGAAGACTCAGCAGCTGTTACCGGAAAGGTTGAGGCAGGAAGGGTCTTTGTTGACGGTAAGGGAGTTGGAGATGTCGGGGAGATAGTCCTCAGGGACAGGAAGCACCTTTCAGAGGACGGGATGGTGATAGTAGTGATGGTGATAAACAGGCAGACTGGCGAGGTTGTGATGGGGCCTGATATCACTACCAGGGGCTTTGTCTTTGAAAAGGAAAGCGCAGAGCTTATTGAGGAGAGCAAGAGGATAGTCCTTGAGACTGTTGGGGTTGGGAATATTGAGGCCAAGACCGACTGGTCTGAGATGGAAATCGAGATAAGAAAGGCCCTGAGGCGTTATTACAACAAAAGGATGCAGAGGAAGCCGGTTATATTCCCGATAATCATGGAGATGTAAGACTTTCAATGGAGCTCCTCAAATGAAGATCATTCACTGCCTGTATATACTTTTTCTTGTCTTTATAACCTCTTGCTCAGACAAGCCGTCCCCCGCAAAACAGTCTCAACAGCCGGGATCAGCGGGGGAAATAGTCAACAAGTATGTCAATACACTGACTACTGCCCAGGATAAGGCAAAAAAGGCAGCAGGGGCTGTTGATGCTAAGATAGAGGAAGAAAATAAGGCTGCTCAGGATATGGAAAAACAGTAAAGCATCCGTTTTCTTTCTCCTCTGATACTTTATTCTACGCAAAACGCATCCCATGCCTAAATTAACAAACGCTCAAAACATAGTCCTTATTGGAATGCCGGGTGCCGGTAAGAGTACTGTCGGCGTCCTTCTTGCGAAGTATACATCTCGAAGCTTTATAGATACCGATCTCTATATCCAGGCTGGTGAAGGGAAGCGCCTGAATGAGGTCATAGCGGAACAAGGGATAGAGGAGTTTTGTAAGATCGAGGAAAGGTACATACTTTCCCTGAACTGCCGGGGGTATGTGATTGCCACCGGAGGGAGTGTGGTTTACAGTAATAAGGCAATGGATCACCTGGAGTCATCCGGGGTCATTGTACATCTCGACCTGGATCTTCCAGAACTGGAAAAGAGGCTGTCGAACCTTGATGCCAGAGGGGTAGTGCGGGCTCCAGGGCAATCTCTTGCCGATCTTTACAAGGAAAGAGAGCCTCTGTATCTCAGGTATGCCGATTTTACGCTGAATTGCTACGGGTTGAACCATGAACAGGTTGTGGAAAGGATAATGTCTTGTTTGTCCTGAATCAAAGATTGAAAGATGATACCGTCGAGGTTGTCCGCCTGAAACTGTCGGTGTTACTTTTGATGAAAGACCGCTCTTTCCCATGGCTTATCCTTGCTCCCGAAAGGGAAGATATTGGAGAGATACACGAACTGAGCGTAAAAGACCGGGCTGTTTTGATGGAAGAGATATCTCTCGCCTCAAAGGTAATCGAAATGCTTTATAATCCGGACAAGATAAATATTGGCGCATTAGGGAATGTGGTTCCTCAACTGCATATCCATGTCATAGGCAGATTCAGGACAGACCGCGCTTGGCCCGGGCCTGTCTGGGGGACAGGCCCGGCAGAGCCCTATTCTGGGGACGAACTCAGGGTTGCCTGTGAAAGGTTCAGGGCGGCCTTTGAATCATCACACTCATTCTAATTGAAATTGTCCCCGAAAATCTGTATACTATACCGAATACTATAATTGACACAGATAACCAAAAGTAGGCGCTTCTAAGCGACAGTGATTTGTACAGACGGAAGATGTAGGTTGGGCAGATGTTATCGTTGCCCGATATCCAATGTTGTGGCCTTGTTCCTCAGCTAAACTACCCCTTACAAAATCAAAGATACCTCTCTGTGCCTGTGGTAAACATTGTTATTAATAAAAAGTGAGGTTGTATAAATGCTCAAGGTAAGCGGTTTAGAAAAGTCGTACGGCAGGCAGGATCTTTTTGACAATGTGAGTTTTATAATCAATCCAGGTGAGCGGGTCGGACTGGTCGGCAAGAATGGGCACGGGAAAACTACCCTCTTCAGAATAATTCTGGGTGAGGAGCAGCCAGACGCCGGGGTCATCAGCTACCCCAGCTACTACACCCTCGGCCATCTTTCCCAGCACATCCACTTTACCGAGGATACTGTTCTGAAAGAAGGATGCCTTGGGCTGAAGCCATCCGAGTATGGGATCGATGAGTCATACAAGGTAAAGGCCATCCTTACAGGCCTCGGATTTTCCGATGAAGATTTTGACCGCCACCCAAATGAGTTCTCCGGAGGATACCAGGTGCGTCTTAATCTTGCCAAGGTACTGGTCTCCGAGCCGAATCTCCTGCTCCTTGACGAGCCCACCAACTACCTTGACATCGTCTCCGTAAGATGGCTGATCAGGTTTCTGCGGGACTGGCCGAATGAGCTTTTGATAATAACCCATGACAGGAACTTCATGGACAACGTCACAACCCACACCATGGCCATCCACCGCAGCAAGATAAAGAAGGTTGCCGGGGATACTTACAAGCTTTATGAACAGATTGCTATGGAAGAGGAGGTCTACGAAAAGACCCGTGTAAATGACGATAAGAAGCGGAAGGAGGTCGAGGAATTTGTAAACCGTTTCAGGGCCAAGGCAAGCAAGGCCAAGGCCGTTCAGTCCAGGATCAAGGCCCTTGACAGGATGGGGCAACGTGAAAAGCTTGCTGACATAAGGACCCTTGATTTTGAATTCAACTCGGCCCCTTTCAACGCAAAGTACCTGATAACTGCGGAAGACATATCCTTTTCTTATAAACAGGAAGACCCTCCTCTCTTCGACGGAATAAACCTCTCCGTGGGAAAGAACGACCGTATAGCCATTATCGGAAAGAATGGGAAGGGGAAGACCACCCTTTTGAATGTACTGTCAGGAGAGCTTCAGCCCAGGAGGGGCTCCGTAAGCCACCATCCGAATACGAAGATCGCCTATTTCGGCCAGACCAATATCAACCGCTTGGTCCCAGGGAAGACCGTGGAACAGGAGATAATGGAGGTCCACCCCGACCACAACAGGGGGGTGGCCAGAAGGATCGCCGGGATCATGATGTTCAGCGGGGACGCTGCCCTGAAAAAAATATCCGTACTTTCAGGTGGAGAAAAAAGCCGGGTGCTGCTGGGGAAGCTCCTCGTAACCCCTGCAAACGTTCTTCTCCTTGACGAGCCGACCAACCACCTTGATATGGACTCCATAGATTCCCTGGCAGAGGCCATTGACGCCTTTGAAGGGGCCGTCATAATCGTCACCCACAGTGAGTTGATACTCCATACCGTTGCGACAAGGCTGATAGTCTTTGACGGCGGCGAGGTCAACCTGTTTGAGGGGACATACCAGGACTTCCTTGATAGTGTCGGATGGAAAGACGAGGAGAACACTGAGGCGCCAGGCGGCAAAAAGAAGGGGATGCCTGGTAAAAAGGCAGTTGGAGGCAAGGAGTCAAAAAAGGCCAAGGCCGAGGATACAGCTGGCCGGACAAAGGTTCTGGCGCAGCTGCAAAAGAGGATTGCGGAGACAGAGAAGACCATCATGCAGTTGGAAAAGGATATGGAGCAGGATACCCAATCATTGCAGGAGGCTTCTGAAAAGGGTGATGGAGAGGCCATATCAACCCTGTCTATCTCTATTCACGAGACAAATGAAAAGATCAATTCTCTGTTCAGCGAACTGGAATCCCTGACAGCCGAGCATAATATAAAATCAAAAGAATTCGATGAAAGAGGGTAATAGTTTCCATTCTACCTCGGCCTCTGGGCCTTTACATTCGTGAATGAAACACTAACCCTTTCTGCCCTTTTGCGAGCCGTACCATCGTTATTAAGGTAAAAAGGTATAGTAACCGCAAACTCAGACCCTATGTCCTTTAAAGCAATATCGTTTGTCTTGAAATTGAGCACAAAGCTGCTATTTGACTTAGGCTGCAAATATACTCCACCAACAAAAGCACTACGATTCCCTTTGTTCCCGCCGAAGTTCGCGAAGGAATAGCCATTTTCATCGGTCAGGCTTGGATAATTACCACTAAAGGCACATAACTACTACAGAGACTGAGAGATAGTGAGTAACACCGGTGAAATCCTAAATATTCAACTTACTACACTCATCTCTTCAACAACCCTCTCAGGTCAAAATACAATATCCCTTCCCTCTCAAGGGCCTTCCTCTGCGTCTCCGATGCCTCATCCATGGAGAAGCTTTTCACCCTGTTCATTCCACGCCGCATCCTCGCAGGATCCACAACCAGGCAGGGACGATGTCTATTGTCCCCGCCTCCGTTTCCAGGCGCTCTTCTTCGGTGAGGGTAACGACCGTGGCATGCTTTGCGTGACATTCTTTCATTGCCTCAATAAGCGCCCGCATTTCACGCTGCTTTGTCGCAGGATTTGTCATTTCAGCCGACACCTGTATCAGTGATTCCTTCCCTGAATAATCGGTTACGAGGAAGTCAATTTCATGCCCGCCGGAAGTCTTGTAATATTCAATGGTCCGGTTCCGCCTGCGCAATTCCAGAAAGACGAGATTTTCAAGGAGATGTCCAATATCGTGGTGGACATTCCGTGAGCATGCCTGCACAAGGCCGGTATCTATGGCATATATCTTCCTTGGGTTAACCATGCGGGCGCGTTCTGATCGGGTATGCAGCGATACTTGAAAAAAGAGATAGGCATCCGAGAGATGGTCGAGGTATTCGTGCAGGTTGTTCTTGCCGCAAGGGATGCCTTGAGACCGGAGGTCATTGTAGAACTTGTTTACGCTGAAGGGCGCAGCTGGGGCATTCAGGAGATGGCGCACCATATAGCGAACCGGGATTGTATTCGATATCTTGTGGCGCTCAACAAGGTCGCGCAGGATGACCACATCCAGATAGTCTTGGAGCACGCGGACCCTGTGTTCTTGTGCGATACCCTGGACTTCGGGGAATCCCCCTTCCAGTAGATAGGCATACAATCTGTTTTCCAGGAGCGCCCTTTTTTTTGCGCCGGGACGCAGCCCGCCGTCCGGCTTAATCCCTGCATGTTCAAGCGACTCCATGAAGCTGAAAGGGAATATCTCGGTGGAAATGGAACGCCCCCTCATGCTCGTTGCTATCTCACGGCTCAGCAGTTTGGCCGAAGAGCCGGTAATGCAGATGTGGACATTCTCGGTATCCAGCAACCTTCGGGTAAACTGTTCCCAACCTTCAATGTTCTGGATTTCGTCAAAGAAGAAAAAACACTGTCCATCTCTAAGGTGTGGATAACGACGGTAATAGGTGTCTGGTATTCTGTGCAGGTCGGCTGCGGTCATTGGAAGCAGCCGTTCATCTTCGAAGTTCAGGTAGAGGATCGATTCTCTGGAAACGCCTTTGGTCAGGAGGTCAGCGATGACCTGGTATACAAAACAGGTCTTCCCCGTCCTCCGCATCCCGATGACCGTATCGATCTTTCCTGGCAGCCAGGGCAATACTGCGTTGCGCCGGGTACCCGATGGGATGTCTCGCTCATGGAAGTCGGCGATAAGTTGCTCAAGCAATGTTTCCATATAAAGAATTTATCTCTTTTTCAAAGACAAATCAAGCATAATTTGTCTTCATGTCAGATCAAGTTATTCTGCTTGCATCAGCCCTTTCAAATAATAATACAATATACCTTCTCTCTCAAGTGTCTTCCTCTGCGTTTCCGATATCTCATCCATAGAGAGCTGACCTTATTTCTCCTGAATCAGACCGTCAGGCCCGATTAATTAAATCAAGAGTTATTTGTAAATCAACTTTAATTAATCACTCACTCTTTCCATACACCTTTTCCAATATGCTCCAATGCTTCCAGTAAGGGACTGCATCTACAGTGAGATTTTCTTTTCTGAATACAGTTTCTGTGCCGAGAGTAATGATCAGGCCTTTTTGCAGATTGTTCTTCTCCAGGAACCTGAAGAGGGCCTTTACATCTTCCTTGCCTATCTTTTCTCTTATTTTAACCTCGACAGGGAGGAGTTTAGTGTCGTTGGTGTGGATTATGTCAATCTCCTCTTTCTGTGGGGTTTTGAGGAAAAACCTTGCGCCAAGGGTGTTTACGAAATACTGCTCCAGCACAAGAGAAATGTCTGTCTGCGGGTTCAACGCAAGGGTGAAGGCTGTGTTGCAGAGATAAAGCCTTTTTACCTTTTTCTCGCTTGTGAGGAGGTTTTTGGAGTAGTTGTAGAGCTTCTGCAGGAACAGGGAATATTCCAGATAGGAGACATAGTTGGAGATAGTCCTGTGGTCGATCTTCAGGTCGTTCCCCAGGCTCTTGTAATCGAGGTAGAAGCCCGGTCTTGCCGCGGTGATGGTCATTATTTTAAACAGAAGCTCCGGGATGTCGAGCTTGAATGTCTGCGGGATGTCAATGAATACCACCCTCTCAAGGAGGCTTTCTTTGAGGTATTTCCTGAGCATATGGTCGTCCATATCCAGGGCCTCAATGAATCCCCCTGTCTTAAGGAACCCCTCCATATGCCTCTTTAAGTCTTTTTCAAATACTCCTTCCCTCGTTTTGTCAACCTTCACCCCTTTGAACTCAAGGTATTCTTCAAAATTCAGGGGACTGATCCTGAAGTCGAAGAACCTGCCCGCCAGACTCTCCCTTATCCCTTTCCACATGGTTATCTGGGCGGAGCCGGTAAGGAATATCTTTACCTTTGGGTTCATATCATAGAGCAGCTTCACCTTTGAGGGCCAATCTTTAAGCTTCTGTATCTCGTCAAGGAATATGAAGACCTTCTCCTTCGATATCTCCTTTCGAAGGACCTCTATCTCGAATTGCTTTATCAGTTCATCCAGGTCATACCTCATCTCGTCGAAGGAGAAGTACAGGATGTTGTACCGATTCACCCCTTTTCCGAGGAGTTCCTCCACGATCTGGTGCATAAGGGTAGTCTTTCCGACTCTTCTTAGACCGGTAAAGAGAGCTATCTGCCGCTTGTCAATGTATCTTATGACATCGTCAAAGGCCTTTCTTTTCCGGCCAAGGAGTCCCGCCGGGACCTTCCCATCCCGCCACCAGGGATTGAAGTTTTGCAACTCCATTTACTCTCCAATGTAATTAGAATTTAATTTTAGTTACATTATAACGTCTTTTTATAAAATGGCAACTGCTTTATGTTTTAACCTTTAACAGGAAACAATCGGGACAGATTTATTAAAACCCTCTCCCCGACCAGCCCTGCCAACCTTAACGCCCCCTGACCCCCTTGTATGTTAAACTATCGTGGACGTGATAGACCGCTGACCCCCAGGTTACCATAGACCGATTAAGAGCATGGGTCGTCACGTTCACAAATCCAATCAGCCCGAACAGTTGCCGGGGCCTCTAAAAGAGAGCCCGCATCTTGCAAGGACGGGTAATAGGAGGAATTATGGAAGCTAACGTTAAATGTTTTATCGGAATTGATGTATCTAAAGCCCAGTTGGATGTCTACATCCATCCCACAGCCGAGCGTTATTGCGTCAAACAGACGCTTATGGCTATGGGAGAAAAGCTTCAAAGCTTGAATCCTGCCTTGGTTGTCTTGGAAGCCAGTGGAGGCTTTGAGTGTGCGGTTACCGGTGTACTTGCTACTATGAATGTCCCTGTGGTGGTAGTCAATCCCCGTCAGATACGCGACTTTGCCCGTGCAACAGGAACTCTTGCCAAGACTGACTTGATTGACGCTCAGATTTTGGCCCGCTTTGCTGAAGCGATAAAGCCGGAAGTTAGACCTATTCCCGATGACTGTGTCCAAAAGTTGAGTTCCATAGCTAAAAGACGTCGGCAAATAGTCGAAATGTTGACTATGGAAAAGAACCGTTTGGCCCAAACCTCGGGTATGGTCGCCAGTGGTATTAACGATCATATTGCATGG
Organism: Deltaproteobacteria bacterium; assembly: GCA_030646755.1. GTDB lineage: Bacteria > Desulfobacterota > JAENJC01 > JAENJC01 > JAENJC01 > JAUSKU01. The sequence continues at coordinate 8,088 of JAUSKU010000098.1, read as the reverse complement.
TTGACTCAATGTCTTAATGCCCTTGATAAGGACCTGCAAAAATCGCTTCGAGAAAGTCCTGTTTGGAGGGAAAAAGAAGAACTGTTGCGTGGTGTTCCCGGTGTCGGACCTGTTCTGACAGCTTCCGTTATCGCCTACCTTCCAGAATTGGGGCGGCTTAATCGTAAACAGATTGCGGCTTTGGTAGGGGTCGCTCCTTTGAATCGAGATAGCGGCACTTTTAAAGGCAAACGTAGTGTCTGGGGCGGCAGAGGTCACCTGCGGACAATACTTTACATGGGTACTATCTCTGCCGTTCGCTTCAATCCGATCATAAAGATATTTTATGATCGGCTGCGACAAGCTGGGAAACCACCTAAAGTGGCTATCACAGCTTGCATGAGAAAGTTGTTGATAATTTTGAATGCTATGTTTAAACATAATATACCTTGGAACCCAAATTATGCTTTATGTACCCCTTGACAACACAGTTGCTCTTAAAATAAGAGGGGGAACCCTAAAAACCATATCTTCTTCTTTTTCGCCTCAAGCGGCGTCATTAGTCCGCGGATGGCGTCAAAGATTACTTTTATCTCCCCATCGTGTTTCTCGATCTTCCTTTCATGTTCAGGCAATTTATGGGCAAGTTCTTTATGCGTTGAAAAGATTTCTCTGAGTTTAACAAAGGCCCGCACAACGTATATGCTGGCATAAATGGCGCGCTTACTGTTCAGGATGCTTGCCGCCATTATTGCGCCGTGCTCCGTGAAGGCATATGGCAAGGCGGTTTAAAATTTGAGTTTGGAGAGGCGGTCACAATTTGTGACCACCTCCATTTTTTCATCAGGCGTCACCCCGCTTGAAGTCGAGTTTATGCTTTCAGATTTTAGAAATGGAATGGAACAAAGATAAGGACTGTATTTTGTAGTTACGCCGTCCGTGAAAGGGTACTGCTTGCATTTACACCGCCTTGACAGGAAGTATAGGCCATGAACCTTGGAGGATTATCTATTATAGGATTGAATATAGTCAAGAGATTTTCAGGATTCGCCCCCTTAAAATACCCTCCAAAAATACCTTGACAACGCCTTTCTCTTATTGTAAAAAGTACCCTACAGCTTAACCAGCCTGCAACTGACGGAATTAAGGTGGCTAACCACCGGGGAGCAGGTTTAGATGATAAGTCGACCGTCTGGGCAAATATAGTGGTCGGTGTTCAGCAGTCAGGGGTCAGTGTTAAACTGGCCACAGACCACTGACCACTGGCCACTTGATTGTCCAGGCGGTTTTTTATTTCAACTATGTTAGCCAAAGGAGGTTGCTATGCCATTAGATCCTACTAAGCATGCAGATTGGGAGATCGCGGAGGCTGCGGAAGCCAACATGAAGTCAGTCTACCAGCTCGGAGAGGAGCTGGGCCTTGACAAGAAGGAACTTCTTCCCCACGGCCACTATGTGGCCAAGATCGACTATGCCAGTGTCCTGAGGCGTCTTGCCGATAGACCTAATGGCAAGTATGTTGACGTTACTGCCATCACCCCCACCCCCTTGGGTGAGGGTAAATCAACATCAACTATAGGCCTTACCCAGGGACTTGGGAAGAAGGGGAAGAAGGTCATAGCAACCATAAGACAGCCTTCCGGCGGCCCTACCATGAATGTCAAGGGAGGTGCGGCAGGCGGCGGACTCTCGCAATGCGTACCTTTAACGCCGTTCTCCCTTGGTTTGACAGGCGACATAAACGCAGTGATCAATTCCCACAACCTGGGGATGGTAGCCTTGACATCCCGTATGCAGCACGAGTTCAACTACACAGACGAACAGCTGGCAAAGCGTAGCCTCAAGAGGCTTGACATAGATCCAAGGAAGGTCGAGACCAAGTGGGTTATGGACTTCTGCGCCCAGGCATTAAGAAACATCGTTATCGGCCTTGGAAACAAGGACGACGGCTTGATGATGCACTCCGGCTTTGCAATCGCAGTTTCCTCCGAGGTCATGGCCATCCTGGCCGTTGCCAACGACCTTAAGGACATGCGCGAGAGGATGGGAAAGATGGTTCTGGCCTACAGCAAGAGCGGGAAGCCTGTGACTACGGAAGACCTCGATGTTGCCGGAGCCATGACCGCATGGATGGTGGACGCCATAAACCCGAACCTGATGCAGACCATAGAAGGACAGCCTGTAATAGTCCATGCCGGGCCATTCGCCAACATAGCAATAGGACAGTCATCCATCATAGGAGACAGGGTTGCCCTCAAGATGGCAGACTATGTTGTAACTGAATCAGGGTTTGCAGCCGACATCGGGTTTGAGAAGTTCTGGAACCTGAAGTGCCGTTACTCCGGCCTCAAGCCCAATGCAGCTGTTATTGTAGCTACAATAAGGGCCCTCAAATGCCACGGTGGAGCGCCTATTCCTGTCCCGGGAAAGCCGATCCCTGAAGAATATAAGGCAGAGAACGTGGGATGGGTTGAGAAGGGATGCGAGAACCTCCTGCACCACATAAACACAGTCAAGGCCTCCGGCGTTAAGCCTGTTGTCTGCCTGAACCATTTCTATACAGACAGAGACTCAGAGGTTGCAGCTGTTCGCAGGATAGTCGAGGCAAGCGGAGCAAGGTTCGCCCTCTCCAAGCACTGGCAGTATGGCGGCGAGGGAGCCGTTGAACTTGCTGATGCAGTTATAGATGCATGCAACGAAGAGGTTGATTTCAAATATCTATATGAGCTGTCAACACCTCTCCGTGAGCGTATCGACAAGATTGCAAAGCTCTCCTACGGAGCAGACGGGGTCGATTATTCACCGGAGGCCCTCACAAAGGCCAAGGCCATCGAGGCAGATCCTGAGCTTTCAAAGCTCGGCACCTGCATGGTCAAGACCCACCTGAGCCTCTCGGACAACCCGAACATCAAGGGAGTCCCGAAGGGATGGAAGCTTTTCGTAAGAGACATCCTCACATATCAGGGAGCAGGATTCGTTGTCCCTGTCGCAGGGGCCATAAAGCTTATGCCTGGTACCGCTTCCGATCCAGCCTATAGAAGGGTTGATGTGGACGTAGAAACAGGAAAGGTTAAGGGACTTTTCTAATAGCAGTTGTTAGAGATTAGATGTTAGTGGGGGCGAACCTTATGTTCGCCCCTTTTTATCTTGCCAGTATCTTCAGCGCCCCTCTTATCATCTCTTCAATGTCGGAGTCAGGGTTTTCTTTTCTCACCTTCTCCAGCGCCCCTTCAGCCTGGGGCCTCTTGTAACCCAGGTTTACAAGTGCGGAGATAGCGTCTTCAAGAACCTCATCACTTGTTAATACCGGTTTGGCCTGAACTCCTGGTTTTTCCTTGTGGAGCTTGAGGACCTTGTCCCTAAGCTCCAATACCATCCTCTCGGCGGTCTTTTTCCCAATCCCGGGGATAGCTGTAAGCCTGACTAAGTTCCCGCTTAAGAGCGCCCCTTTTAACTCTTCCGGCGTTATCCCGGAAAGAATGTTTACTGCAAGCTTCGGCCCTATCCCTGATACGCTTATGAGGAGTTGGAATATCTCCTTCTCATCGGTCGTGAGGAACCCAAAGAGTTGCAGGGCATCTTCCCTGACATTGGTATATGTATGGAGGGTTACCTGATTTTCAATATCCGGAAGTTCATAGAAGGTGGAAAACGGCGTAAAGACCCGATAACCGACGCCGTTGACGTCAATAATGGAATATTCAGGGGACTTATGAATTAACTTACCGCTTAATTGGGCTATCATTTTTTGCCCCTCACAGCATTTAAGATTTTTGCGGAATTTATATGGCATATGGCCACTGCCAGGGCATCCGCTGCATCGGCCTGGGCGACCTCAGGGAGATTCAGCAATACCTTGGTCATCTTCTGAACCTGGTCCTTTGAAGCCTTCCCGTATCCCACCACGGCGCTCTTGACCTGCATTGGCGTATATTCAAAGACCTCTTTGTCGGCATTCACTGCGGACAGTATCGCGGCCCCCCTCGCCTGTCCGAGTTTAAGGGCGCTGCCGGCGTTCACGGAAAAGAAGATGTTTTCTATAGATACTGCCTCGGGTTCGTATCTTTGTATGATCTCCTGAAGCCCTGAGTATATCTCCTTCAGTCTTAGATGCAGCGGACTCTTTGTGCTTGTGACTATACAGCCGTTATCTATATGGAACAGCCTGTTTCCCTGCTGCTCAACTATGCCGTACCCAGTTATATTGCTTCCGGGGTCTATTCCCAAGACTCTCATCTAACTTAATGCCGCTTCTGCTTCAGCAGACAGGTTGAAGTTCGCATATACCTTCTGGACGTCGTCGTTGTCCTCCAGGGCATCCACAAGCCTCAGCATCTGCTCCGCCTCCTTTGGGCCAAGCTCAATATAGTTCTGCGGCAGTTTTGTTATCTCAGCCATAGTGTATTTCAACCCTTTTTGGTCAAATACCGACTTTATCTTTTCAAAGTCAGAGGTAGCTGTTATGACCTCAAAGGAACCGTCATCTTCTCTGATATCCTCTGCCCCAGCCTCAAGGCCTACTTCCATCAGCTTATCTTCAGTGACAGAACCCTTCTCAAACACGAAGTATCCCTTTACTTCAAATATCCACCCCACACTCCCGGCCTCGCCCATATTTCCATTGTTTTTGCCGAATATATGCCTGATCTCAGCCACAGTCCTGTTCCTGTTGTCTGTCATAGCGTCAATAAGGATAGCAACACCACCAGGGCCGTAACCCTCATAGTTTATCTCCTCATAACTCACACCCTCTAACTCGCCGATGCCCTTCTTTATGGCCCTTTCTATATTATCCTTTGGCATGCTTATCGCCTTTGCGGCATCAATAGCGGTCCTCAGTCTCGGATTGCCTCCAGGGTCGCCTCCTCCAGCCTTGGCAGCAACCATGATCTCCTTGGTTAGCTTTGTAAAAGCCTTACCTCTCTTTGCGTCCGCCGCGCCCTTCTTGTGCTTGGTAGTCGCCCATTTCGAATGACCTGACATATTCTTAAACCCTCCTAAGTATATTCTTTGACACTGATTTGCACTGATTACATATGATTTCCACAGATAATCTTAACTTCTGAACCGTGTATATCATGGCTTTATCTGTGTAAATCTCTGTCCAATATCATTAATGTACTTCTAATTCCGTTGCCCATTCTACAACCTCGCTGGTGATAATCTCCCTTTTTCCAGCCAGATAACCATACCATTTATGAACAGAGTCGACAAGTGCAATCACCGCGAGGGTTGCCATGGCCGCCACAAGAAACGCGTCAAGCTTGAAAGTAAAGGCATCTCCTGCAACTGTTGCCGCGGCTGCCTTCCCCATGAACATATAGAACAGCTGATAGGATGCTGTGAGGGTGGTCACGAACATGAAGAGCATCGGGATAAATGTTACCCAGGCGTATTTAAGTTTGTTCATCTTGATGATTACGGTAGTTCCAACGCAGAAGGCAATGGCAGCCAGGAGCTGGTTTGCAACGCCGAACATCGGCCATATGGTCGAGATGCTCCCCGAATATATCAGGAAGCCCCATGAACCGACAACCAGAAAGCTTGTAAATATCGTTCCGGGAATCCAGTCTGTCTTTCCGAGGGGCTTGTACGCGTAACTCCCCAGTTCCTGGAGTATGAACCTTGCCACCCTCGTACCTGTATCAACAGTAGTCAGGATAAAGAGTGCCTCGAACATAAGGGCGAAGTTGTACCAGTAAGGCATAAGCCCCTTCATTCCGGGAAGGGATGAGAATATGGATGCCATCCCTACCGCAAGAGAAACCGCCCCGCCGGGCCTTCCGGCCACATCTGTGCCTACTGCCTGGGAAAGTTCCGCAATTCTGCTTACCGGAAAACCGAGTTCCGCAAGTTTGTCAAAAGACAGGGTTGTATTTATTGCGAAGTAATCGCCGGGAACCAGGATGGATGCCGCAATCACTGCGATTACCGCCACAAACCCCTCCGTCAGCATGGCGCCGAAGCCGATCATCTTTATCTCCGACTCGCTTTCTATCATCTTTGGCGTAGTCCCTGAAGCGACGAGGGAGTGGAACCCTGATATGGCCCCGCATGCAATGGTAATGAACATGAATGGGAACAGGGTTCCGGGGATTATAGGGCCTCCGCCGTGAACAAACTTTGTAACAGGCGGCATTTGCAGGTCAGGGGCAAGAGATATGACCCCGATTGCAAGGATCATGACAGTCCCTATCTTCATATATGTTGAAAGGTAGTCCCTTGGGCAAAGCAGCATCCAGACGGGAAGGACAGACGCCACAAACCCGTAAATGGCCATAAGGAGTATGAGGAGGTTCTTGTCGAGGTTGAAATAAGGCTCCAGGGCGGAGCCTGGGATGAAGCCGCCGAAAAACACCGCTGCAATAAGGAGGAGAACCCCGATGATGGTTACCTCCGCAACCTTTCCGGGCCTTATCTTGTAGAGGTAAAGACCCATAAAGAGGGCTATGGGGATCGTGGCTCCTATGGTGAATGTCCCCCATGCGCTGTGGGAAAGGGCGTTGACAACGGCAAGCCCAAGCCCTCCGAGGGCGACTATGATTATAAAGAGGATGGCTATCGCAGCAGTCACACCTGCAACAGGCCCGACCTCATCCTTCGCAATCTGGGCCAGTGACCTCCCATTTCTCCTTACGGATGCCGCAAGGATGACAGTGTCATGTACCGCACCGCCGATGGATGCGCCTATCAGTATCCATAAAAAACCTGGGAGATATCCGAACTGGGCTGCAAGGACAGGCCCTATCAAAGGCCCTGCCCCGGCAATGGCTGCAAAGTGGTGCCCGAATAATACCCATTTGTGGGTAGGATGGTAGTCCCTCCCGTCCGTAAGCCTCTTTGACGGGGGGACAATCTTGTCGTTAAGGCTCAATACCTTTGCACAAATGAACGTGCCGTAGAGGCGGTAGGAGATTGTGAAAAAACAGGCGGCAGCTATGACAAGCCAGAGGGCGTTGACTTTCTCAGCAGACTGAAAAACCTGAGTTACAACGCCTAAGGCAAACGCGCCAATGATTGAAACTATGAGGAGGACAATATTTGATCCCTTCATAATGGATTCTTTATACCATAATTCCATAAGGAATTGAAGAGGCTAAAGGGTCCTTTTGAATGTGGCTATGGCAATGACGGTCATTAAGACAGCGAATCCGGACAGGAAGGCGATGTCTGCGGATATGGCTGTAAAATCTAAACAATCTATCGCTAACCGTTTATACAATAAAACCCAAAAGCTTGACAAACTAAAATCCTGGTTTAAGTTTAACTCATCTTACGGATAGATAAGGAACGTAGCATAACTATGGATTGGGAGAATTTTAATAAGAAGATAGGATTTCTCAGGGGATGGTGGTGGGTCATACATCTTACCGGGATAGCCACGGTCTATGCCCTCGGCCATCTATTGTGGAGGTAGAGATGATTCAGTATTTCCTGAGATACAAGCCTGGGTGGTGGATTCTTCACATAATAATGATAAGCCTGACTTTTTATTTGGGGCACCTTGTTGATTTTAGTAAACATTGATCTGGAGGGCAGGAGTGGATGCAAAAGAATTGATCTGGACAAAGAGAGTTCTCTTTTTAGCTCTCTTCCTGATAGCTGTTTCAGGGCTTATGCTTCATTACAGGATACACAACTTCATCAACCATGACCCGGCGCATCCGGGGTTCAGCCCTACATATTTCCTGGCAAACCTGTTCCCTTTTATTGACGTGGTCCTGGTAACAATACTTTTTGCATCAAAGAAGACCTCTGTATACGGATACGTGCTGAACGGGATGATTGTCATATACGGAACGGTATTCATGGCCCATTTCAGTATTGCGGAGTTGACCGCCAAATCTGCTCCGATCCAGGACTGGCTGATAAAATCTACCATTCCCGACATTGGAATAGCATGGGGTGATTTTTTTGTAGGCAAGGCGTTATACGATCTAAACATGAAAACATAAAATACTTTGACACTGAATAATTCCATTTCTAATTCAAATATGTAATAATGGTCTCATCCCATTGGAGGTGAGACTATGGCACGAATTGCAAGTGGCAAAAAGTTGCTTGAAAAAGCAAGGGAATGTTTGGCAAAAGCCCGTACTGTTAGCGAGT
>JAUSKU010000050.1 GCA_030646755.1 Deltaproteobacteria bacterium | reverse complement strand
ACTCGCTAACAGTACGGGCTTTTGCCAAACATTCCCTTGCTTTTTCAAGCAACTTTTTGCCACTTGCAATTCGTGCCATAGTCTCACCTCCAATGGGATGAGACCATTATTACATATTTGAATTAGAAATGGAATTATTCATTATTTAGGGGCCGTTAAGGAATAACCTGTGCTTTTCTGGTTAAGCCTTTACGGCCCTTTATGCCGTTCCCGCTGTTCTGGTGTTCATGTTATTTTTTTACGACGGCTTAGCCTCTCCGTGATACTCCGTGGCCTTTTCCGTGGTAAATGCTCTGCGGTTCAACATTTTTCCATCTTTGCGGTTACCTATGCTTTGTCGCCATAAGCCCTATTTTAAAGAACTTCTGAATACACGTTTGCTATGAATATTCCTGAAATAATAATAAACGTTTTTCAATGAAAGTGGTAGATAGGGGTTAATCTTCTTTTTTATTGTACGCCAATATGTATGTAAGGCCAGCTTAAACGTGAAATAATATCGGAACTCTGGAGTTCTTAATAAAACGCCGATGACTGGCGAAAACAGATAAGCAAGCGCAAGGCTCCTCTTAAAACGATGACGTACATCGGCGTATTGAGGGGAATTTAACAGATTCAATATAAGGTATATAATCTCAGAATGGGTTTTCTTATCTTTAAGAAGCATGGCTGAATACTGCGTTTGTTGTACTCTATAAACTACTAACGGCTCGGATATATAACAGACCCCATGCCTGAATGCCATTACAAGGACTGAGAAATAATCGGCGTAAGATTTCAGTTCCTGAAAAAACCCACCTGCTTCAATTAACGCTGAGCGTTTATAAATTAGTCCGCCAATATGGAACATCTTTTTTCTCAATATTTCGACCACTTCTTCCTGGGAAAAATACCTTGGCGTACTGCTCAAATAGAATCTGTCTTCACCAATTTTTTGCCCACTCTCATTGATGAAAACAGCATCTACCCAGCACAATCCAGCCTGAGGGTGCTGAGACAATAAGTTCATCGTCTTTTCGAAAAAGCAGGGGAGAACCCTGTCATCCGATGCTGCCGCATAAATATATTCACCCTGAGCAAGCCGCAGCAATTCTTTGCAGTTTTCACCTACTCCCCTGTTTTGACTGTTCTTTATCAATCTGATATTTGGATGCTTAGCCATGTATTTTTCTATAATTTCAACACTGTTATCGGTTGATGCATCATCAATTATGACAAGCTCCATCGGCTCATATCTTTGAGTAAGAATAGCATCCAAGGCCCCTTCCAGATATTGTGCATGATTATAATTTGTCAATATGACTGAAAGCATCGGTTTCTTCATGTCAGCAACCCCTTGACCACCTCATCAGCGTGCCATATTCTACGGTATCTATACCATATCACAGCGATAAATGGCATAACAATGATATTTACCAACAAGCTGCTGAGTGCGATTCCGATGGCAGCAAAATATTTGCCAAGGGTCAAGATCAAAGCAACGCTTAGTGCGGCGTGTAATAAAGACAGCGCTACAAAAGGCTCTTTCTTATGGGCCCTTAAATAAAGCGACATAGGAGTTGATAGCATATTTAAGACTTGGGCTGTGAAAAATATTCCTGCAGGCAGGGGTGAAAGAAAACGTAAAGCAAATGGAGTGTTGAGGGAATACAGTAAATATACAAAGACCCAAAGTGTTAAGGCCGATGCTGCTGAAACAACAGCAATTATTTTTGTGATACGCCAGAAAAGCTTATCTAATTCCTCATAATCTTTCTTTGCAATTAAACTGCCGAAGCGAGGGGCCTTAGCTGTTATCCAGATTGCTGAAATTGACGATATCACCTCAACTAAGAGCAATGTCATTCCAGTCTGCCCAGCTAAAACAGGGCCGTGGAAATAAAACATAACCGGTGTAAAAATGAACACCGCAAAATAACCACTAATCCAACACACCGCACTTCTCCACTGTAGTGGCCATATTTCATGCCCCCAGCTTATAGACGAGCCTTCCGAAGCTATAAGCGGCGAGAAAAAAGTCTTAATAAAATTGGGATATCTACGACTTAAAAATATTCCGCCCCAAATCAATCGTGTTGTAAGTGCAAGTACTGGTGACCACAATGCCATTCCATTTACGATGGACAATAATAAAACAATGTTAAAAAAGATGCTGTCCCATAATTTATAATAGCTGACCTGGGCAACCTGATGGCACCCGTTAAGCAATGACCAAACCGGCATCAAACAAAAATTTATCCCGGTAAGCACACATAATACAAGCCATGGAGCAAGCCACTTAATTTCAGAACCTGCTTTTTCAGAAAAAAAGAAGAATCCTACCAACCCTAAAACAATAGAGACAAGAGGTGCCGCAACTGCAAACCATTTTAATACAAGCCGCCCTAAACTTACTAACCTTGTTAGAGCATCCGGGTCACCTGCAACAAAACCAGAGTCATCGAATCTCAACTTAGACCATTCGTGGCTTGTAAACAGTAAGACGACCTGACCTAAGCCTAATTCACCGAAGACCTGGAGGGCAAGAAGACTGCTGAAAGTGTAATAATACCCCTGTAATTCCGGAGTAAAGTAGGAAGCTATGGATAGTATGATTAAAGGAGTGGCAACGAAGAGAGATATTCTTGTCATGCCTCCCCAAAAAACTGCCGGGTCAACTCCACGTAAGTTTTGCCTTAAATAATTATATAATATCATTTATGCCGTCGCAAGGTAATGTCATTGTAGTTTTTTCTTAATCCGCTTTATCATATTTTTTTGGAAAACTCTCATATCTCTTATCTTTGAATAATGTGAATATGCAAGCTTCTGGGCGAAACTCACAATAAAAAACCGCATATGGCAGTTTCTACAAATAATATTAAACCCGTAAGTGAGCCTGTTCTTGATGAAACAATTGTTATACTTGACAGTTTGTTTGCAATAAGGACATTTGACATCTAAAGAGTAGATGGTTTTCTTTACTTTTTTTATAGAAATAGGCCTTACCTGCTCTCTCCCTTTACTTTCCGCATCGAATACATCCTTTTTTAGCTGCCTGAACTCTTCATCAGTCATGCCCTCTGTCATGTTAAACGTAGCTCCGGATGCGATATGATTTTTTATAAAGTCGAGCTTGTCCTTGATAAGTCCTTTCCTTAAACAATGATTATATATTTCACTTCCGGGATAAGGCTGTATGAAATCCAGATTGACCTGCCCCTTACACTTTTCCTTCCAATAATTAAGGGTATGAGTCGCAGTCTCAAGTGTTTCCGCTATATCCCCAAAAATGAAATTTGCCTGGACAGCGATGCCTGCATCAAGTGTTTCATGAAAAGCCTTGTCTATCTGTTCAGCAGTTACAGGCTTATGCATGCTACGCAATACAACAGGGCTATAGCTCTCGAATCCATAACTAATTGAATCGCATCCCGCCTCTTTCATTTGCTCTAATATATCTTTATCAACCGAGTTTACGGTCATCTGGCATGACCATTTTAGATCGCAGGATAGTTCTTTTTGTAGTTTCTTTATCCGTTCACAAAATTCATATATTCTTCCCTTTTTAATAGAAAAACATTCATCAAAGATATTTATAATATTGCTGCCGTAACTCTTAACAGCCAAACGAAGCTCATCAATTATATTATCCATTGATCTCGCCCGATACATTTCATAATGATAGCAGAATGTGCATTTAAACGGACATCCACGGCTGGCTAAAAGAGGATAAACTCTTGGGTTGTCAAAGACATTATTTACATAATCAGTATTCGTATATATATGATCAAGCTGTTCCTTAAATCCAATGCCTTCAAAATCCGGGAAAGGGAGGGCATCCAGGTCTTCTATTGCATCTCTTCTCAGGGTAAATATAGCTTTTCCAGTTTTATCCCTGTAGCCGATCCCTTTTACTTCCCATATATTTTTACCCTGCTCTAAGCATTCCAGCAGTTCCACGATAGTCTTTTCACCTTCCCCTATTACCGCATAATCAGGGTTTAATGCATTAAAGATAGTTTCAGGCTCACTTGTGATTATTGGTCCCCCTAAGACTATTTTTGGACGAGATGGGTGTTCTCGAACGGTATTTAAAATCTTCTCAATAACAGCATATAAAAGGCTGTTACTACCTGTGCCAACGTAGTTGTAAGCTTTTTTACTAAGCGCACCATTTATTATAGTTTTAATATGTCCTTCACAGTGATTGAGATTTAAACAATCAACGTGAAACCCTGCTTGTTTTAATGCTGCAGAAATGAAGCTTAATCCTAATGGGAAGGCGTACCGATAATTGATTTCGTTAGTTAGATTGTATCTTGGGATTATAATCAATATATTTATGCTATTTTTCACCTGAAAATACCCCTTTTATCCCATCCCCACCCTAACCCTCTACCCACAGGGCATAAACCCTTGAAGGGGAGGGAACGAAAAAGTTTCCTCTACCTCAGGGAGAGGAGTAAGGTGAGGGTGGGGTTAATTTTCATTCTTCTTTGTGACCGTTAAGTCATGGATGTTTCATAATTGCTCTTCATTCTCTATATTTAAAGGAGGGTAACAAACCGCATATCCCAATTATGCCTCACGTAACAAGGAGTGAAGCGGCAAAAAAAGCTGCTAAGGGACATAGAAGAATTTAATATACCGGTAATTGTCATTTCGACCAAGGGGAGAAATCCTAAGATTCCTCACTTCGTTCGGAATGACAGATTGAATTAAACGGTATAATAGAAAATTCCAAGTCCCTAAGAGGTCGCAACATCATTCTTTCTCAATAATACCAATGACCAAGCCATTAGCAGTATCAAAAAGATAGTGATAATCGTATGTTGCAGTTTTGACATCTTCCCAATCAGTCTCCATCCATTTATTGTCACGAGAAATTCGTTTTAAACAATACCTTTTTGTAAGTTTTAATTTATCTTCATCTATTAGTCTATCCATAGTGGGATTATAGCCAAGAGGCAAAGTGACAACTATTTTCCCTTTTGGATTAAGCAAACTTATCAGATTTTCAATAGCTTGGAGGATTTTCAAAGGCTCACATGGATCTTCATCAAAACCAACATGCTCTAAGGTAGAACTACCTACAATCAAGTCATACTTCTTGGCTGGTCGGAAATCAACTACATCCTGATTAATTACATTATAATTTTTCTCATACTTATCCACAACATCATGTTTAACTGAAAAGTAGTGTGAGAGAACATTGCCAACTTCAAGAATCCTCTCCTCAGGGTATTCCATCACAATCTCATAAATAATTGGAATTTCAACAGCTCTTTCATTTCTCCAGGTTCTGTTACGGAAACTATTAAAATATCTGTAAGTTTTTCCTTGAAATATAAAAGTCCTCGACGACTCGGAAGTTCTATAATAACAATACCAGAAAGGGAGTATTAAAGAATTGACACCCATTTTGATTCCCGATTTGATGACGTAATAAAGCCCTTTGTTTTTAGAAATTTCCTTAGCTCTATATAAAATATTTCCTGCTTTATTGAAAAGATTGTCGCGTTTCAACTTGCCCCCACTTTAAACTTCGTATTGCGATACTATGATAAGAAGCAATTTCGTATGATGCTTAAACCCCGTCATTATCCCATGAATTTATGAAATCCTTTAATCTCTTAAACTCTTGATATGATTGGAGCAAAGTTTTTGCCTCGGAAACAAGGAAACCGCAGTAATTTGTCTTTTTTATCAGGTTTAGGATGTATCTGGTATGCTCAGGAGAATTATGTATATGGATATGCCATAGGTTAGAACCATAGGTGTAGCCTGTTAAATGAATATGAGAGGCCTGCTTTATAAAAGGAATAAAACTCTCTTCAAAAAAGCCCGCACATTCTATTTGCAAATGCTCTAAATCCAAACATAGACCCATCCCATACCTTCGGATAAACTTTAAAGGGTCAAGGACACTGCTTGTATTTTCAAGACATATCTTAGTTCTTACTCCGTCAAAAGCTTTAATAATTTGTTCCCACTCGTCTTCCCAATAGATATTATGAAAAACAACGATTTCAGCTTTTATATCATCTACGAGCTCGGCTAATGCTTCTATTTCAAAGCCTTCATTAGGAGCATGAACCGCATATCGAAAAGGGAATTTGCTACAAATTCGCCTGACATCCTGTATCTTATGCAAATGCGAAAGACTGGTATATATCTCAACTGCTGGAAGGCCAGCCTTTTCAATGTTGCTTAAGACCTCTTCTTCAGGAGCACATTTAGCAGCTATTGTGATAGATGAATTTGGCATTGGTCTATACAAAATTAATATGGTCAGGCGGATTTTTAACATCCCAGAGGAACTTGTTAATATAATCCTGCCGGCACCCAACAGCACAGTCACAGTGAACATCAACATTCTTTATAATATCTTCTTGAACTTCCCAATACCTATCACTCTTTACGATATCGTAGTAGGATTCATGATTTATATTACCCATATAAAACCGCTTTTTCCCAAAAAAGGGACCGCAAGGATAAACATCCCCATTTCCACTTATTTGCCCAAGAAAGGGGGTACCATAACAAATATCATATTTTCGGAAACCGCCTTTATATAAATCCGTTTCGCCCAAGATATTGATCTTATTCCATTTCACTTTTACTAAATAGTTTTCAGTGCTGAGCTTTTCAGCTTCCTTTAAGTCGTTTTCTACCTTTTTATAGTCATCTGGGTTTATTCCTATTTCTTTGTATTCGGTATCTGAGCACTGCTTTATCTGGAGGTAGTCAACTCCTATTTCCGTACCAAGTTTTGCGAGCTTAACAACCTGGTCAAAGTTTTCAGGAATGAGCACCATCTGTATACCAATGGTACAATCATAATTATTTTGGTTTCTTAGGCTTACTAATGACTTTATCTTTTCTATAAGCATAGAAAAATTACTCTTGGAAGACTGGTGTATTCTTAAAAAACTGTCCGGATCAGCAGCACTCAAATTGATCCGAATAAATGTTGAGTCTCTCAACATCTCATGTGCATGATTCATATCAAGAAGGATCCCATTTGTGGCCATGCCAATATCCATTCCAAGTTTTTTTGCAAGAATGATTGAATCATAAAGGCCTGGATTTAATGTAGGTTCTCCATCGCCGATATAAGCTATACTGCGGACACCCAGTCTGCCGCAATCCCCAATGAAACGCATCAGCGCATCGGGTTCTATCATCTCTCCTTTGGTCATTCCACCCTGAGTAACGCCAATGCAATAGATACATCCGACATTGCAGAACTTTGTTAGACCCATATCTATCTGAATGGGTGCGATCCGTTCTCCCCTCTGCCACTCCAGTATTCTGTCAAGGTGGTAAATAAGTTTATGTCCGTCCAGTCTATACTTTTCAATCTTATTTTTGAAAGTATGTCCTGTAAACTGATTGGGGATTTTCTCGCCTTGAAAAGTTGTATCAGCCTTGCCAATCTTGCTCCTATCAATAATATTTCTACCCGTTCTTATTTTATGACCACCATGTTTTACTGTGGTTATTTCTTTAAACGAAGTCGTTTTATCCTGATCCAAATCCTTTTTCATTTAACTCCTCCAGTAGCTCTGCTCTTTAAAAAAACCATTGTATCCCTTTATACCATTGTCTCTGATTTTATTTTAATCCAGATCAGCCTTGAATTCACTCTATAACAATATATCCAGCCAGAGGGCTATGGGCTGAGCGGTATATCCTATACTTGTCAAGTCCCCAAACTTCTTTAAGCGCGAGGGTTTCACCAGGGAACAAATGAAAATTAAGCTCGTCAAATACTATTACACTTCCCTTTGTAATATGTCCCGATATGGCTTCCAAACAGTCTTTCGTCGGCCGATAAACATCCATGTCTAAGTAAATTAAAGCGAATATTGTCTCAGGATTTTCACTAAGATATTTTTTCAACTCTGTCGGAGCATCCCCTTTTATCAACTCATATTTTTTTATATGGGAAATGGGGTTGTCACGTTCATGATAATCCATAATCTGCATTAAGTATTTCTCATATCCTTCGGTAACAGAATAATCACCTGCTTTCGAAAAGCCCTTGTCTTTTTCAAGGTCAACCGAAAGGAATCCCTCGAATGTGTCAAAGCCAATAATCTTCCTATTGTAGTTGTATGGTTCATAGAGTGCCCTAAAGGATTCGAAAAGCGATAGGTTTTGCCCCCACCTAACACCGAACTCAGCAATCATGCCTGAAACATCAAGTATCTTTCTATAAATCTCGTGCATAAAAAGAATTCTAGATACGGCGTTCCTCGTAAGATAAACGCCCATGTTGTTTAGAATCTCGTTGTCCGGTATTGGGGTGTTTTTTAATAATTCTAACAACCTCTGCCTGTTCTCTATTTCCTCTTTTGATGAACGGCCTGATATCTTTATTGTCTTTTTCAATGTGCCTCCTTATGAACTTGTTACCATAGAAAAGTCCGAAATTAAATCCTGAAATGTAGTTAATTATACCAAGTTTTCTTTATCTTGTACCTCTATCTCGTTTATTTCACGACTCCCATTCCAGAATTATGCTGCTGAGACCACCCTCTACAAAAATCAACGTATGATAAAATCTCAGCCTTATCTCCTTTCATTTACGCCCCCGGCTATATCCTTTACGGTACGTACAATGTCAGATGAAGATATCCCGAAATGTTCTCTCATGCTTTCAGTATTTTTTATTTCATGAATGAATTGGTAAGGGATTCCCATGGTCTTTAGCTTCCATGTAGAGTGGGACTCCAAGGATACCTTCCTCATGATATTTCCAAGTCCGCAATTTTCAAAGTGTTCCTCCACGCAAATGACGTGTTTCATTTTTTTCAGGATGTCGAGGAGGCTTTCTTTCTGTAAAGGCTGTAGCATAGGAATAGAAACCAAGAGGGGATATATCTCTCCGCGAATTAATTCCTCATATGCCTTCATCACTTCTACCGATATGGAACCGTGAAATAGAATGGCTACGTCAGCCCCTTCCTTGACGACCTGGGGGAGGGTTATATCAAATTTGTCCCGGTCATGAATGGCGGGTTCTCCCCTTTTCGCCAACCTGATATAAACAGGCTCATTTGCTTCCAAGCTATATTGCGCTGCAAGCTTAGCTTCCACCGGATCAATGGGGGAGATCACGGTCAAATTAGGAAGGGTTTGAGCGATCCCGATATCTTCTACAGAATAATGGGTCATTCCGCCGGGCGCATAGGTTATGCCACTGCCGATTCCAACCAGGGTGACTGGAAGTTTTTGATAGCATATGTCGTTTCTCACTTGCTCATAGCAACGATAAAGAACAAATGGGATGATATTATATACATAGACCTTAAAACCGGTCAGGGAAAGTCCTGCCGAGAATCCTATCATGTTCTGCTCGGCGACTCCGAGGTTTAAAAATTTGTCAGGATAGGTATCCTTAAATTCATCAAAGACCCCAAGTCCTGCATCTCCAGTGACAATAAAGATGTCATCCCTTGTTTGGCATGCATCCATTACCGTATTCATAAAGGCGTTTCTCATCTCAATTCCTCAAATGCTTTTTTCTTAAGCTCATCTGTAACAATATAGTAATGCCAAACCATCTGGTCTTCCATAAAAGAAACCCCCTTACCCTTCGTTGTGCAAGCAATAATCATCTTTGGTTTCCCCATCGGGTCCTCATTAAGGGCATCGTTTATTGCCTTGTGGTCATGGCCATCAATTTCTATCGTGTGCCATCCAAAGGCCTGCCACTTTGATCGGAGAGGTTCAAAGCTGCAAATATCTCTGGCTCGTCCATACCCTTGCAAGTTGTTATAATCTGTAATTGCTGTAAAATTACTTAACCCAAGCTTGGGCGCAAATAGAGCACCCTCCCATATTGATCCTTCCTGGGATTCGCCATCTCCTATAAGCGCATAGACTTTCCTGTCCTCTTTATTATTTTTAAATCCATATGACATTCCCAGTCCAATATTGAACCCATGACCCAAAGCTCCACCTGATGTCTCAATGCCTTTTGCAGAAAATCTGTCAAGATGCGCAGGTAGGGTCCCATTGTTCTGATAGTAGCCATCTAAAAGGCTCTTATCGATAATGCCTCTGGCAGCTAAAGTACTGTAAAGAGCCATAGCAGCATGTGCCTTGCTTAATATGAAAATATCCCTTTTTTCCCATGGTTCAAAATTCATTACGTTAAAGTAAAGCGTGGCCAAGATATCGACACAAGAAAGGGAAGATCCCACATGCGGCCCCTTTGAATTATGTGCCAATTCGATTATCGTCCTTCTAATCGACTTGGAAATATCTATCAAATCCATTTCGTTTTTCCCCTTACACATATAATAATATTGCCATCACTACTCTTTTCCTGATAATATCGATTATCAGATAAAGTTCGTATGTTTATCTGGGTGCTTCAGTTTCCAAAGATAACGATTTACTTCATCCATCCGGCAGTTTTTCCTGCATTCATCAATACTGATTCATTTTATGTGCTCATAATTGAGCTTTGCCATCCCCTGGATGCTTTATTAGGTTGTTTTCGTTTCCCATAGTGATTTACCGGTGGCTCTGAAGTAAAGCGCTTCAGGGTCAACATCAAAACCGCAATCCCACACAAGAGTGGGCCAGGAATCAAGATAAAAACGTGAAAAAAATTCAGGATTACGCAATGGCTCCGCTATTTGATATTTATAGACAATATCCCGGAGATCTACTTCTCCGGTTTCACCTGTGTTGAATTTTAGAAATACCCGATAGTCTTTAACATACCTTGCTTCTAAAATTGAGATACATTCCATAATTTATTCTCCCTTTATACGAGTGGTTGAACACGATGAAATTCCTTCGTTTCCCACATAGTTAAGAGTTCCTCGCGATGCAATTCTGCCCATTCTTCCACAAGACCACGAACTTTCGCTGGAAGTGAACCAACCGTAATATTTAGATTCTTGATATCCATTGATGCCCGATACTCATTATATTGTACATGAAAATGAGGTGGGTTGTGTTCATCAAAGTACATTGAGATGATAATCCCAAGAAATCTTGATATTTCCGGCATGTTTTACACCTTTCCAATTTCCGATATTTGCCGCTAATTAGTTAGTTCCCATCCGGAAACTCCCCTCCCCTGGCGGGAGGGGAGTAAGGGGAGGGGGAACCAAATTGTAACAGACTGAAATTATAAGCTAATTCACCCCCACCCTAACCCTCCCCCGTCAAGGGGGAGGGGAAAAACTGGGTTTCCGGATGAAGACTAGTTAAATAAAGTTCACATGCCTGTCTGGATGCTTCAGCTTCCACAAATACCGGTTAACTTCATCCATCCTGCAATTTTTACGGCACTCCTCAATACTCATTTCATTCCTGATATATTCAAAATTGGCCTTTCTCTTCTCGCCTTCCCAGATATCTTTAAAAGTTTTATCATGTATATTTCCATAGTTGAATTTATCATCCCCAAGAAAAGCGCTGCATCCGTAAACACAACCATCGGACATTATATAACCCCAGAAAAACGGTGTAGCATAGCAACGTTCATAAGTGCGCTCTGTCTCAAAGAGCTTGCTCATGGTCCGTATCCTGAAGACGACGTTGAATTTGTCGCTGTTCAGGGTTTTTAGCTGTTTTTCAAGCTCAAGATATGAGCGGTAATCTGTTGATTCATATTTTCTCGTTATACTGAAGAGGTGCTGAGAATAAGGCTTTATTACAAGGTAATCAACACCAATGCCCTTGAGTTTTTCGGCAAGCGTCACGGCCTCATGGGCATTTTCAGGCAAAAGAACCATCTGAGCGCCGATAGTGCATGAATAGCCTTTTCCTGCCCTTTTTTCGACGCACGTCCTGAAATTTTCCATGACCCGATCGAAATCTTCGGCCTTTGTCCTATGCACCTTAGAATATGTCTCGGCTGTCCCTGCATTTATGCTGGTCTTTATCCAGGAACAGTTACGTACAAATGCATCAATATTCTTCTCCGTAAAAGGGACCATATTTGTGGTCAATGCGGTGTCAATTCCTACCTCTGTGCAATGATCAAGTATCTCAGGCAGAGGCTTCCACAAGGTCGGCTCTCCTTCGCCAGCAAACATGATGCTCTTAACGCCAAGTCTCGCCATCTCGGTCAACCTTTCTCTAAATATATCTTTATCGAGACTCCTATTCCGGTATTCCATATAGTCCAATGCACAAAATATGCACCGGTGGTTGCAAATACCGATGGGAGATACCTCCATATATATAGGGTAGATGGATTTTGCCTTCTCCCAGGTTTCATGCTCTTTAAGCCATTCAGCCACCCTTTCAGGATGATAATTTAATTTATGACTGTCAATATTGTATATATCTGACATTTACTTTTTTCCCACCTTAGTTGCAATACTGTTCACTTAACCAATTTACCCCATCCCCACCCCAACCCTCCCCTTGAAGGGGAGGGAGTTAAATGTCCCCTCTCCATCAGGGAGAGGGTTAGGGTGAGGGTAGGTTATAGCCCTAAGTGAACAGTGTTGACCTTAGTTGCCATAAGCGTGTCTAATATCCAGTGGCATATATACTGATGAGCAACCTCTACCGGCCCATATTCATTAGATGGAACATAAAAATTAATATTCCCTCTAATGCTTAAGGGGTTGTCACTGCCGAATCCAGAAAGGGTTATAACACTGCATCCCTTTAACCTTGCGGCTTCTGTACCCATCAGGATATTCTCGGATTTACCCGAACTGCTTATTGCAAACAGGACATCTCCATTATTGGCAAACATCTCTAACGGTTTTTCAAAGACATGCTTGTACCCGAAGTCGTTACTTATACAGGTCAATAAAGAACTATCATTGAATGCCGTGGCGGGTATCCCGCCGTTCTTCCAGAAATCAATGGCCATATGGCTCGCAATGGCGGCACTGCCGCCATTCCCGATAAAAAACAGTTTACCCCCTGCTCTTTCTTTAATAATATTACAGGCCCTTTCAATGCCCTCATAAATATCTAATTTGCTACCTGTAATGTCGGTAGCCCTAATTGAGTCAAGGAGACCTATAAACTCTTTGTGGTGTTTTTCTATAAATCTTCTGTCATCCATTTTTGCTCCTTACTCTACCAGCGCTCAACCAGAAGCGTTCATTCTATGAACAGTATAATTTACATGCCAGTTGATGTCAAGAATTTATTTAAACAAACCCAAAAATAGACATTGACTTTCCTTAACTCTCCCTCTCCCTTGACGGGAGAGGGTCGGGGTGAGGGTGAACGTTATCAATTTGGTTCCCCCTCCCCTTAATCCCCTCCCGCCAGGGGAGGGGGAGTTTCCGGATAGGAACTATATATAGATTCTAATATCTTTAATCTGTGCTAATCTGTGAAATCTGTGGACGCTTGCACGATTTAGATCTATCTGTTAAATCTGTGAACGATTGCAAAATTCAGGTCTATCTGCCAAATCTGTAGATCTATTTCAAAAGAGTATCTATAAATTCCAAAAGCTCATACTTTTCGACAGGCTTTTTATTGCCCACGATCTGAACCGCCAATGCCCCAACTGCATTTCCAATAAATGAGACTAAGTCAAGGGGCATATTCAAGGCTACGCATGGTGCTGTGAAAGCAAAAAAGGCATCTCCAGCCCCTACGGTATCCACAACCTTGGTGGAGAATATTGGCGTCCTGTTTATCTCGCCGTTTCTATCTATGCCTATTGAGCCGTTTTTGCCCCTTGTGGCTATGAAATAGTCGCTATTCACTGTTCTTGCAACATCCTTTGCAATAACTTCTATATCCCCGTATCTATCCTGAGCAGAAAGCCTTACCTCAGGCTCATCTAAGCAGACAAAAGCCGGGTTATGATATTTGGTAATCATGTTATACCCTGCATTGGCGCCATTTGTCTGCGTGTTAACGGCATACCTTACACCGGTTTTTTCAATAAAACGTATTATTTTATTAGTAATAAAGCCATGGCCAAAATCTGAGATTAATACCATGTCATATAATGGGATTGCTGATTCCAAATACTCAATGACCTTTAACTCAAGGTCATCATTAATATAATTATCGTTTAAATAATTGACTTCAAACAGTTTCTGAGTTAGATACTGGTTAATATACCTTTTTTTGACAATAGTAGGGCCGTTTTCCCTGTAAAAAAACTTCGATGTGACATTGGGTCTAAGATTATCGGAAATAAAACCTTCTCTTGACTCTTGGCTGCCTAATAGCGAAATCAACTGGACATCATCGCATATCCCTGCAATATGATTTGCGATTGCAAATGCACCGCCGGCAAAGACCTCGTGAGTCAAGTACTTATTAACCACTAAAATCGCTTTTGCAGACTTACCGAGCGGCTCACAATAATGGTATTCGTCTATAATTCCGTCCCCGATAAGCAGAACTTTTAACTTTTTAAGGCTGCTCAACTTTTCCACGATATCATTGAAGCTGTATTTATTGGCAAACTTATGCAGGAACTCCCTTGTATCTTCCGGATATACGTCCAGAAAATTGTTGATTATACGGGATGAACTGAATGAAAACCCTGTCGTCTCAAAGATCTTACTTTGTCCGAAGTATAGTTCCTTGTCTTCTTCAAATAGATTTGTGTGTATCTTGGAATCCCGCTCTTTATATGGGTGGCCTTTTGCAAATATATCCGGTTTAATTTTATTTATGGATTCAAATGGTCTTTCATCGCCTACGATGGAGACATAATCTACCTGCTCCAGAGATGCCACATTTTCCGCCCTCAAATTTTCGGGGAAGAGGGGCCTTCCCGTTCCTTTCCTGACATCATGGTCTCTGACAAGAGTGACAATCAGGATGTCTCCCTGTGTCCTTGCAGAGTTCAGATGAGTTATAACCCCAGGGTGTATCAAGTCGAATATTCCGTGACTCTGAACAACTGTCTTCCCGGAACTTTTTAATTCTTCAACCTTTTTTATAAGGTCTTCCATAAGCAGTATCTTATTTTTTGGTTCCATACTCATATATCCTACTTAAAATATTGGTTCAGTAGCTTGGTTGAAGAAAAAACTATCTCATGAGTAAATCTGATCTCTGCCCCAATCTCTTTTACAACGTCGTATTCTTTCTGAATCTTGCCTGTTTTGTCTTCTAACTTCTCAAACTCCTGCCCCTTTACATATATATCCGGCCTCAACAATCTCAAAGTTTCTTCAGCAGTCGACCATTTGTTAATGGCCACATAATCGACGCATTCCAGAGCAGCTATGGATTCAGCCCTCAAATCCTGATTAAATACAGGTCTTCCAGACCCTTTGTCCACATAAACATCTGGAGAAATTGTTACTACAAGAATGTCCCCCATCTTCTTGGCTGCCTGAAAATATTTGATATGCCCTGGGTGCATAAGGTCAAAACAGCCGTGACAATGAACTATCTTTTTCCCTCCAGATTTCAGGCGTTGAATCTCTTTCGCCAAAGCTTCCATTTCAAGTATCTTGGCCCTATCCATTGGCTTTTTCCTCTTTATTTATTGCAGACCAAAGAGCGGGGATAGTTTCCGAATGCCTTCCTTTTATATAGAAACTCTCCCCGCCATCCGCAACGGTTCTAACAAGCATGGTCTTCCATGGCCGGAAATAATAAGCAGGGCTGTCTTTTGGCGGTTCCTTGCTGAAATCTTCAGGCAGGTCGTGGAGGTCGCACACCAGCGTTGCAAAGCGCCTAATCGCTTCTCCCCGCTGGTGAGCCACATTTCTTGCCATGCTTAATGCCTTTAGATAAACTTCAGGCGCCGTAACTGCGCTGCCGAAATTCATTACAACCCCGCCGTCCAGATTCTCTATAATCTTTGTGAAATAAAGGAAATCACGGTATGACGTTGCCCCGGTTGCTGCCCCGTCGCAGTTCGGGTGCTCATGTATAATGTCGCAACCGATACCAACATGCACTGTAACCGGTATATTTAACCGATAGCCGGCAGCTAACAGACTTATGCTCTTATATGAAAACTCTCCTTCATATATTGCCTGCCCAACTGACTCGCCTAATCCCAAACCCTTTTTATTCCCTTCATTTATAATGTCGTTGATCTGTCCAGTTTCCTTCCATAAGCCAAACTGTCCATCCTTTATATACCTGGCAACACTCTCCGTTGTTGCCCCTATAAGTGAAAATTCGTAGTCATGGATCACACCTGCGCCGTTCATTGCTATGCAAGATATATACCCTCTTTCCATCAGGTCTATCAGGTACTTTTGAACACCGGCACGCAATACATGAGCCCCTATCATCAATATTACTGCGGCCCCTTTTTTTTTAGCGCCAATTATGCGGTCTGCAACTGTTCTCTTTTTCTCATCAACGACTGAAGCTATTCTTGCATCCAATTCAATAATATTTGAAATATCCAGATCGTGTTTTCTAAGAGACAGCGGCCTGATTTCAAGGGCGGTTCTATCAAATGAGGGGAAATGCATAGTCGATCCTTTTTAAAATATGCCTTAGTCCTTAATACAGCAAATCTTTTCCCTGGCGATTCCCAAACCTTTGAGTTGTTCAACCAGAAATCCCCTCTTTTTAAAAGAGGTAACAATAACCATGTCAAAGTCGAAAGAGCCTATCTCTTCGATAGGAGAGACCGTGTAACTGAAAAATCTGGTTCCCATCTTCTCTTCATCCATTATCCCGGACAGCTGCAAATCAGTCTCCTGAAGAGAGAGATATGCAATCTCCGCCACCTCGTCTACTCCACAGAATAAAACCTTTTTGACACCGGTTTTTTCCAGTTTACTAAATAGTTCACTGAAGTCTTTCCTGGCAGTTGTATAGAGATTTGTGAAATAATGGAGGTGCTGGTAGGTAAGACGAGACTTCTCCGCAATACCAGTGGGGGTCAATAGGTAATTATAGCGGTTTTTAGGAAAAGAGGAGACCCTTACATAACCCTTGGCTATCATGTTCTTGACGTAAGAATTCACAAGCCCCAGAGCTATCCCCAATCTCTTGCTCAAATCCCTTTGAGAAAGGGTTTCTTCCTTTGAAAGCTCCTCAAGGAGCAAAAGGGAGTGGTAGGAGTCTTCTGTGTTGATTTTAGTGTTCATGATATGAACATTATATGGATATCTGCCTTTCATGTCAAGACCTTAAGATTTCATTGTATATGGCAATGAACTTTTCTCCTGCCTTTCTCCATGAAAGTTCTTCTACCGCCCTCTCCCTGACACACTTCTTAAGCCTTGCCAACCTTTCTTCATCAGAGAGCAGATCAACCATTCTATTTGCCAGGGACTCCCTGTTTCCGAATTCAGCATAAATGCCTGTGTCTCTCAATATCTCCCTGTTCACGGGCGTATCGAAACATACGGTTGGAAGTCCTGCCGCCATATAGTTATAAACCTTCCCATTGGCCTCGCTCTTCGAAAGCTTTGCTGATACCGCTATATCACCGAGACACAGATAGATCGGAGCCTCCCCGTAATCTATCCTTCCGGTAAAGGTGATATTTGCTGCTACACCTAACTTGTCCGCCATTTCCTTGTATTTTTCCACATCAGGGTACCCCATTACAAGGAAATGGGTGTCTGGTAGTTTTTTTATCACATCTCCGACAGAAGTTAGCAGTAGGTCAACACCCTGGTACTCGTTAAGGAGCCCGAGGTATGCGACCACCTTTCTTCTTTCCGGGATGCCAAGCCTCTTTCTTAGATCATCTACCGGATATCCAGGCCTGAATATGTCGGTATCCACACCGTCAGTTACAACCTTAACCTTTACCTGAGGGATATGAAACTCGGATGCCAACTGTTCTGCTGAACCGGATGAGCTTGGGACAATTATCTTTGCCCCCATGTCTACCCACTTCTCAAGCCTCCTCAGAAATCTGAAGAAGAGACCTTCCTTTTTCAGGAACTCATGGTCAGCCATCTCTGCTGTCATGCTTCCCTGGTAATCAAAAAGGAGAGGGACGCCAAACCACTGGCTTATAAACCTGCCGATGAAGGCGCCTTCGTGAAGGTGGGCATGGATGATGTCTGGTTTGAATCTCCTTGCAATACTAAAAGACTTTATCAAAAGGAGGATGTCGAGGAAAGGCTTCTGCCATGAAGGCCCGGCCTCGAGCTTCTTGTACCACGGGATATTAATTATCCTCTCGGTCTTCACCCCTTCCATATCGCGGCCTATGTGATAAGTGCAGAGGACCACCTCGCAACCAAATTCCTGCAAGGCCCTTATCTCTTCATATATCCTTACATGGCAACCCCTGTCGGCAAAAAACGGAGTCGGGGCGATCATAAGGACCTTAAGCTTACTCTTCATTATGTACCTTGAGGTTGGGAAGTAGGTGTACGACAAATTTGTTGGTAGTTTCCATTTTGAAGCTATTATATCCCCCCTCCCTTGACGGGAGGGGGTTAGGGGGCGGGTGAATTGGACTGTAATATCAAGGTGTTACAATTTAGTTCCCCCTCCCCTCAATCCCCTCCCGCAAGGGGAGGGGAGGATGCGGATCGAATGCACCAACAAATTTGTCGTAGGCCCCGTTGCTTATCTTCCCTTTTCCCATCTTCCCACCCTCCCAACTTCTCATGTTCCCAGAACTTCCTTCACCACATATATCGGCTTATTCTGGGATTCATGGTATGTCCTGACATTCATCTCCGCTATAAGGCCGAGGGAGATCAGTTGTATCCCCATGAAGAGGAGTATCACTGAGAGCAAAAACAGGGGGTTCCTGTTCAGGCTTAGCTCGTCAAAAAACTTCATATATAAAGCAGCCGCCCCTGAAAGGAGGCTCAGAGCAAGGGCGCCGAGGCCTAATGGGCCGAAAAGTCTTATTGGTTTTGTAGAATAGGAAAGTAGGAATTTTACTGTCATCAGGTCAAGGAATACCTTCAGTATCCTTGAAAGGCCATACTTGGACTTCCCCCTCAGGCGCGGGTGGTGCTGAACCACAACCTCTGCAACAGTAACGCCATAGATGCTGGCAAGGGCAGGGAGAAACCTGTGCATCTCTCCATAGAGGTTCAGATTCTGCACGACCTCTTTTCTGTATGCCTTCATGGTGCAACCGTAATCGTGAAGATAGACCCCTGTTATCTTGGAGATAAGCCAGTTTGCAGTCATGGAAGGGAGCCTTCTCGTCAGGAATGTGTCCTTCCTCTCCTTCCTCCAGCCGCTCACTACATCGTAACCCTCCTCCACCTTTGCGATGAGCCTTGGTATGTCCTTAGGGTCGTTCTGGAGGTCCCCGTCCATCGGGATAACAATCTTCCCCCGCGCGTAATCGAACCCTGCCGACATGGCAGCAGTCTGTCCGAAGTTCTTCCTGAATGAGATGACCCTGACAGATACATCCCTGGATGCTATCCCTTTCAGGATGGACAGGGTCTTGTCCCTGCTTCCGTCATCAACAAAGACCATCTCGTAAGGCCTGCCCATGCCGGAGAGGACCAATTTTACCTGTCTGTATGCCTCTTCGACATTTTCTTCCTCGTTCAGGAGGGGGATCACTATGGATATGTCGATGTCTGTATTTCCCATTATTCATCCTCTACCTGTTATTTATTGCTACCTGCCTTATTACCACCTCTCCCCGAGGCTTTCTTCCGACACCTCGCAGGCCTCTTAAAAATCCCCATATCACCCCTGCCCCATAGCAGATATGCATAATCAGATAAACAGGGGGGAGGATATAGAGGAATCTCCACTCCCTCCAATTCAAACTGGAATGGATGGACGATAAGATATTGGCAAGAAGATAGCATCCCAGAGGGGCCAAGTAAAGGATGTTTTTTGAAAATACAGTGGACAATAGGTATAAAAGAAAAATGGTAGGAACAAGGTGTGAAGGCCTGAAGGAGGATGGGGAGACAAGGGTCTGCTCCGCTCTTCCCCTCCCGTAGTTAAGCATCTGCCTGACAAAGGCCGTCATGGTCTTCCTCTGGCTTCTTAAGGTGTACGCATCAGGGTCATGGACCAGCCTGTAACCCTTCTCCTGGAGCCTGTTCATGAGTTCATTTTCCTCGTTTGGATAGAGCTTCTCATTAAGGCCGCCCTCTCTGAGAAAGAGGTCCTTTCTGAAGGCGAGGTTGCAGAGGATCAACTCGTTTTCAGATGATATCCTGGCCTTTCCAACCCTTCTATAACGGTTCCTTATGCTGAACCCTCCGAGGAATGAGCCCAGAGCGGCTCCGAAAGACCTCTGCATGAAACTATCCCCTTCAGGGGTTATAGATGGGCCTCCGACAGCCGCCACCTTCTCGTCCTCAAAGTGCCCGACCATCCTTTTAAGGACGTCTGGAACAGGACATGAGTCATCGTCCAGAAAGTAGAGTATCTCGCCCTTGGCCTTCCTGGCTGCCTCGTTCCTCTGCCTTGAAGGCTGGGTACCCTCTGACACAAAGACCTCCAGTCTTTCCTCAGGGTAGTCAAGCCATTTCACGCACTCAAGGGCGCTTACCGTCTTACCGGGTTTCACCGGTATTATGACACTGACTAATGGATAACTCATATTGAACCCCTCATTTTTTTTCTATCTCCTTAATCGTTTCCCTTGCCATCTCTCTGTCCTTCTCTTCCGTATAAAGTCCAAGGACTTTTTTTGCCAGACCCTCGGCCTCTTTTAGCTTAATCCCCTTTTTTGCATAAAGGGCTGCCAGGTTGTGCAGGGAGTCGGGTTCGTCGGGGTTTATGGCAAGGGCCTTCTCAAACTCCGTAATTGCCCTGTCTATATCCCCTTCATTGTAATACTCAAGACCCGTATTGTAATGACTTGAGGCATAGTCCTTAAGGATATCAACCATCCCCCTGCCCATCCATTCCTCAACTCTCTCTACACCTCTTAAGCGATATATCGGCCACACATCTCCTGCGGACCTCTCTTCAGGTTTTTTATAAAGCTGAAAGGTTATCCCCTGGGTATAGGTAAGGAGGTTTGTCGGTAGATACTCTTCATCAAGGAAACCGGTATAAACCCCCTTATCCGCATTTCTCTTATATATGGCATCGATCAGCATCTGCTTGTAGGTCTGGTCTTGCCGGATTTCACGGGGGACCCCGGCGACCTTCAGAACTTCCCTGAGATACCACCTCTGGGTAAGAAAGTAGGCAGTAACAACATTTACATCCTCCCTATACCCCTCCACCCCCTGCAAATACCAGAGGGGAAAGGTCTTTATCTCCCCTTTGCTTATATAGGCAGCACCATAACGGAGGGAGTTAAGCTCGTTCATCCCGTAGTCATAGGCCAGGTAGTTGCCGGAGTTTCGGATCCATGGATAATGAGCTGAAAACTGCCAGATGAGGGAGGCCGCTGCCAGAATAAAAACAATGGAGGTTGAGAGGTTGAGAGGTCGAGAGGTTGAGAACTTCCCGCCTTCCAACAGTTTCAGTCCTGTAGCAGCCCCAACGCCCATAAATATAGAAAAGACGGCATGTGAAGGAAGATAGAACTTTCTGAAAAGGCCCGTATCTGCCTTAGATGAACCTGCCAGGACGATCAGCCCATAGCTGGTTAATATAGCTATTGTAAGAAGCATGACCGCTGTCCTTTTATCTATCTTACATACCCCCCAAATGCCTGTCAGGCCGAAGAAGAGACCGAAGATGGTAAATTCGCTAATGGGATTGAAGCTCTTAAACTGGGTGATAAACATCCCCCAATCCCTTCCTATCTTTTCCGGCAGGAAAGTCTTTCTCGTAAATACATCAAAGAAGTTTTGCGTGGTTTGGGGGTCCCCCCAGTCCATGAACGGGTTTTGGGCAGACCTTGTCGGAAGGTAAAGATATACAGAGAGGCCGAGGAGGAGGAAAGCAACAGCAAAGGCAAAAGCAGGTAGAGGTAAAGGTGAAGAAAAACCTCTACCTGTCAACAGCACAAATAACAGCGCTCCCGGCACAACGAGGACTATTGTATGATGGTTTCCGATGCCGAGGCCGAGGAGGAAAGCCACAAGATAGAGGGTTCGAGAATCACTTGACCACTGACCACTGATTCCCCTATCCCTCCAGACCAGCAAGATATAGATTATTAAAAGCATCAGAAATGCATTCAGGGTATATACCTCTGCTACAGTTGAGCGATACCAGAACTGGTATGAAAGGGCGAGGGAGAAAGCGGCGAAAAAGGCAGGTAGAGATGAAGATACAGGTAGAGGTAGAGAAAGGGAACTTTCTTTATCTCTTACATCTATACCTTTACCTGCCTCTTGCAGTATCCTTTTCGTTATCATATATACCATCATGCATGTCAGTGCCCCAAATATGGCAGATACCATATTCACCCTGTATGCAATGTTGCCGAAGGGAAGGGCAAGGGTGAAAAGTTTCGCAATTATCACATAGAAAGGGTATCCCGAAGGGTGAGGTATCCCCAGGGAAAATGCCGCCGCTGATATCTCCCCGCTGTCCCCGGCCGTTATGGACGGATGGAGGGTGAACAGGAAAAGACCAAATATCAAAATCAGCACATCTACCTGCCTTTTTCCCTCTACCTGCTTCATTCCCTCTACCTGCCTTTAAAATACCTTCGTCAGCCTTACAGAAACCTTGTGGGCCTCGTAGTCATTGGTTTCATCCTTTGAATCCATCTTATCGAAGGAATATGATGCATTGAGCTGCATCTTCGGGAACGGGAATGCGATATATGCGCCCCCTCCCAGGGTAACGCCGTCATTGGTCACATCCACGGCGTATCTGCCGGAGCCTCCCCAGGTAAAGAACCTGTACGGAGAGTGATTGAAGCCCAGGGCAGCGGTTTCGCTTACGTTTTCTGTGATATTGGTCCTGCTTTCAGTATAGTTGATGTTTCCTGTAAGATTAAACAGGGTCCTTACCCTGAACCCTCTGGAAAGGATGCTATATTCGAAACCCTCTTCTATACTCATTGTGGAAGATTTGGTATCCAGCAGGCGGTCATTCTCATCCGAATATGTAAAGTTGGTCCGGGAGGAGATGGACCTGTCTATCTTTATATTCATCCGGTTCGAGCTGGAGAAGGCGGTGCGGTCCGTTCTGTTGGATGTTGCGCCTCCTGAAATTGACGAGCTGGCGGTTGAACCTTCTCCGGTCTGCTCAATGAAGCTGTTTTCGGACGTCATGCTCAGCCAGTAAGCAGGGGTATATCTGATATTCCCTGCGTAGGACATGCTTTCGTCATGGCCGTTCCCTACGTTATCCGTATAGCCCCTTGTCCCTCTCAGGTCCATGGTCAATGTCCTGTGGAGGTAAAGGTTTACCCCTATGTCGGTGTTGTAGGAACGAGTATCCTTCGTCGGGGTCCTGTCCCTGTCCTCGGAAATTGCTACCGACTGGCTTCCGGAGATACCCACGCGCTGGTTTATTGCATAGCGCCCGTTTATGGAGAAGTTATGGGACATGAAGTCATCGGTTATATCGCCTGGGTCATCATCCGCGGTCGTTGTGAATGTATAGTTCCCCCCGTAGCTGTAGCTTTTTGCCGGGCTGCTGTCGAGGTAGAAGCCGAGAGACTGAAAAGTCCTGTCGAACTCCCCGGCGCCCCACTCCTTGATAAGCTGATACCTCGGCTTGAATGTAAGGTCGTATCCGGTCAGGCTGCGGTGGGTGGAGGATATGTCCTCTATGACCGCTTGCCTGTCCTTTGTTGTCTGCTCTTCGTCAAGCTGGGTTGCCGGGTCGTCCATCTCCCACTCCTTCCACTGGCTGAAGGAGCTTTTCCAGTTTATGGTCGCATCCTGGGATGGGAAGACCGACAGGTAGAGGGGGACAGTAATCTGGCTCAGGCCCTTTTTCCCTTCCCCGTTCAGGTTTTGATAGTATGTCCCGTATATGGCGGCGTCCCACTTTGACCTGAAGGCGTTTGCAAAGAGGTTGATGTCGTATGTATCGTTGGTTCCGGGAGAATCCTCAACGTCTGCCCTATTGAGGCCGCCGTCCATTGAAAGGAGTACCCAGTTGCCCAGGTAGGACCACTCCCTTCTCCCGTATGGAGAGGCATTCCCTACCCTGAACTGTTCTGTGGAATAGTCCCCGCCGCCGGAGAGGTTGTCATACCCCTTCCAGTTAAAAATAAGCCAGTTCATCTTTTCGTGGAGGGAGAAATTCAGCTCATCGGTGTTTTCATTGACGTCGTCCCTGTCTGTATATGTATTCCTGTAATCGAGGGTGAACGCGGGAAGCCACCTGAAAAAGGAGAGTACACCGTTCCCGCCATTCCCGTTCCCATTCCCATTCCCATTCCCATTCCCGTTCCCATTCCCGTTTCCGTTCCCGTTTCCGTTCCCGTTTCCGTTTCCGTTCCTCCCACTCCCCCCCCGGCTTTTGAGGTTGAACCCTGTCACCCTCTGGACCCCTTCGGTAAATTCTTCATTCCAAGACGGCTTTAGAGAGGACACGGCCCCTGGGACAGTGACAGATGAAGCCGCCAGTGGGCTTGTGTCGCCTGAGTAGATATATAGCGTGAATGGCAGCTTCCTGGGGGATATCTCGAGGTCGCCGTTCCACATAAACTTGTTGCCGACCGCATGGAAGTCGTCGCTCCCCATGTCTTCCGCGTCAAAGGAGACTGCGGAGTCCATACGCTGATACTTGAGGGAGATGGAGTACCTGCCGAAGTTCCTGTCCAGCACAGTGCCGCCGGCAGTCCAGCCCAGACTGTAGCTTTGCTGGAACTGAGAGGCCTCGACGTCCCTCTCGTTGTTGCTCTCCTGAAACGCTGTATACTCCAGCCCGGCAAGGCCGGTAAAGGCGAGGCGAGCGGATGCCGGGGAAGGAAAGAGAAACAGGCAAAGGTAGAGGTAGAGGTAGAGGAACCCCTTTACCTTTGCCTGTCCTTTCCCTTTTACATGCTCTTTCATATCTACCTTTACCTGTTTTTTTCTGTAATGACGGGCATCTGCATGGTTTATTGCAAGAATTATACCTACCACATCCATACCCTATGGAGTAGTGTGTAGTAGGATTATATAGGAACAGATGTTACAGGAGGATTAGGGGGAGGTTAGAAGAATCTAATTTTACAGGGATGGACAGGATGATGGACATGATAGACAGAATAAATAAAATGACCTGTAGGGTGGATACTGTTCAGATAGGGCCTATTTAGTTAGTTCACCCCCACCCTAACCCTCCCCCGTCAAGGGGGAGGGAATCCTTTAAATCTCCCCTCCCCTGGTGGGAGGGGATTAAGGGGAGGGGGAGTTTACATATTTGGGTGCCAAGTAATGATGCATTCGTAAAAAGTCTCAAATCACCCTTCGACATGCTCAGGGCGAACGGTGGTCTGGTTGAAATAATTGGCTTTATTCCGTTCGTGGTGAGCCTGTCGAACCACAGAAAAGACTTTTTACGAGACCATCAAGTAATAAAACAAAAAAAACGCCCCCCGTTTCCGGGAGGCGCAATAAACCCTTCTGCACATTAAGTAAAATTACTTTGTGTGGCAGGTAAGGCAGAGAGAGGATGAGTCGTTGGACTTCCTCAAGAACCTCTTGTGTCCAGCTCCGTGCGGGTCATGACATGATGCGCACTCAACAAAGTTCGCACCTGCACCCTTAGAAGACTTGAAGAACCTGACGCCATTGGCTAAGGCATCAGCTGGCAACCTGAAGTACGGATCAGCAGCCTGAACTATATCATAGTTGATGTTCACAGGATGGTCATTGGTGAGGTCAGCAAGTGCACCGCCACCGATGTTGGTCCTGCTTCCTGCGCCCCTGTTGACGTACTTGTCAGTTGTCATGGTCTCGCTCGCCTTGTTCCTGACGTTGATCAAGGAGGTAACACCATCATGACAGCTCAGGCAGAACCTTGAGATACTGTCTGCAGCCAGATCACCCTTTGCAGCCACAGTTATGGTCGGGCTACCGGTGTACATCTTGAATCCGCCAGCTGGGTTGTTCCTGTTCCAGATAGGAACATTCTGTGTTGGATTGTGAGGCGTATGGCAGAAGATACAGACCTGTGTGGTTTCACTGGTTGTTCTATAGGTATAATCACCAGTGTTACCGAGGTTGTGCCTCGTGTTCTTGATCGCCGCCATAGCCGGCACAGCCAAGAGAACGGCAAGTGCGGTTAGCATAAATATTTTTTTCATTGTTTCACCCCCTTTCTTTTTGGATTTGACTAAATTGGATTTAAATAAACCTGTTTGCATTTCCATTTCATCCTCCTTTTTGAATTTAGATTAAAATAATATAAGCAATCATCATGCCAGAATAAAAGACAGGTAAAGGTAAAGGTAAATAAAAACCTTAGCTCTGCCTTTTCATTCCTATTACCTCTACCTCTACCTCTACCTTATTTAAGAGGGTTCTTCCTCAACCACTCTTCGTCTATTATCTGGAATACCTGTACCCGGCCGTTTATGGAATCAACCACATATACGGCGCCGTTCTTGTCTATGCTGATGTCCTGAGGAATTGAAAATCCACCCGGAGACTGCCTTTTTGATGCCGAAGCCGTCCTTCCGACGGCGAGGAGGGGTTCACCGCTCTTGCTGAATATGATAAATCTGTCTCCCCTGCCGTCTACTACATAGATGTTATCGGTTTTTTTGTCTACAGCGATCCCCTTTATCAGCTGGAAGTCGGTGAGGCCGTCCCCTCTTTGGCCAAACCTGTTTATAAACTTGCCGTCAGGTCCGAATATCTGCACCCTGGCGTTCATTGCGTCTGCCACCACTATATTACCCTTGGAGTCTATGTCCAAGTCGGTAGGGTAGTTCATGCGTCCTGGCCATGTGCCAGGGCCGCTGAACGTGAAGAGGAAATTCCCCTTAAGGTCGTATACTGCTATGTTGTTGTTGCGTGAATTGACAATATAAAGCCGCTTCCTTTCATCATCAACAGCCAGGCCGGTGGGTCCGTTCAATTTTCCATCTTCCCCTATGTTAAAAAGAGGCTTTTTATCTGAGCTGAAGACAAAAATGCGGTGCTTATTGGAATCAGATATATATATGTTGCCGCTTGCATCCAGGGCCACGCCTATAGGGACCTTGAACAGCGCTTCTTCTTCCTCAAGAAAGGGCGTCATTGTCTTTTTGTTCATGTCAAATACTTTGACATCTGCGTTCTGCGGGTCGGTGACGTACATCTTCCCGTTCCCATCGCTTGCAACACCCCATGGCTTCCTGAGATAGTCCGGCTCGCTTCCCACCACAGACTCCAGAAAAGCCTCGGTGCCGGATTTAGGAAAGTCAAGTTGACTTGAATAGGTCCCGACCCATTCTATAACCGGGGTATCAGGAAGAGGCGGCCAGAGATACCTGCGCTTTACCTCCTGTGTGCCGGCGCAGCCGGTCAGAAAAAGAATAAAAATTAAGGTAGAGGTAAAGAGCAAGGTAGAGGTAGAGGTAGAGAAAAAAGTAGAGGCAATATTCAGTTTTGAAAGAGCAGGCCTCTGCTGGGCAATTGAAACGTTGATTCGGTTATCCTGATTAATATCCATATCCTTAATGCCGTCCCTTTCGAGATTAAAAAACTCTAATGATTACCTTATGTTTGATATAACGATATCAAAAGGCTCCATCCAAAGTCAAGTGGTTTTTTAACGGAATTGCTGCGCCATTTGACAGGATGAAAATATGTGCTATATTTGAAAACTTTGACACTGATTTGCACTGATTAGGATATGATGGACACAGAAAAAAATGGTTCTTTCTCATTTTGAGTGGGTAGCCTCTTTAAACTCCCCCTCCCTTGACGGGAGGGGGCTGGGGGTGGGTGAACTCCCATGTCAACGATTCAAACAATTTATCCTTATTACTTCTAATACACCTTCCATATTTTCAATAACTTCATTATTCCAGAACCTCAATACCTTATATCCGTTCAAAGCAAGGCAGTCGTCTCTTTCTTTATCTTTTTTGATTGTT
>JAUSKU010000042.1 GCA_030646755.1 Deltaproteobacteria bacterium | reverse complement strand
GACTTCTGCGACACTGAGTTCCATTTCAGTTACCCCTGCTGCGCCGTCTATTGCCAAGGGTACTACAAATCAGTTTACAGCCACCGGTGTTTATACAGACGGTACAACGCAGGATTTAACGGCAACAGTGACTTGGAGCTCATCTAATACACCAGTTGCCACTGTAAGCATTGCCGGACTGGCCACAGGCTCTGGCGCAGGTTCAGCCACAATTACGGCAACATCCGGGAGCATCTCAGGCAATACGACCCTTACTGTTACCTCAGCGACCCTGAGTTCCATTTCACTTACCCCTGCTCTGCCATCCATTGCGAATGGTACCACAAGACAGTTCACAGCCACCGGAGCTTATTCAGACGGCACAACACAAGATTTAACTGCAACTGCTACATGGAGCTCTACTAATACACTGGTTGCCATTGTGAGCGGGGGGCTGTCTACAGGAGTAGGAGCAGGTTCAGCTACGATATCGGCAACATCCGGGAGTATATCAGGCAGTACGACCCTGACGGTGACTGCTGGGGGCGCTTATACTGGAGGACCTGTCACGACCTGGAGTACTTCGCAAGCATTGGCAGGTACTCCAGCCAGGTGCGTAGCCTGGTCAGGAATACAATTTGTGTCTGTAGGATTCGATGATACCATTTATTCCTCACCTGATGGGGTATTGTGGACCTCCAGGACAACGACAGGGGTAATTCCGAGAACAGCCCCCGGCATTCTTTATGGGGTGGCCTTTGGCACAAACCTGGCTGGAACAGGAAACACGTTTGTCGCCGTTGGGACACTTGGCGGTATTTTTACCTCACCTGATGGAATTAACTGGACCGCTCGAGTATCCGGAACGACTTCTTCACTCTACGGTGTCACTTCGAATGGAACTCAATTTGTGGCAGTCGGGGACATCTGGGTTGGCGGTACTGATGCAACTATACTTACGTCCCCTGACGGTACCACATGGACTAAACGGGCAAACCCATCTACTAAATCACTTTACGGTATCACCTGGAGTGGAACTCAATTTGTGGCTGTCGGGTTATCCGGTACCATACTCACTTCACCTGACGGGGTCACGTGGACTGCCCGGACATCAAATACGACTAATTCACTCTACAGTGTTGTCTGGTCTGGAACTCAGTTTGTAGCTGTTGGGGCTACTACTGTACTTACCTCGCCTGATGGTATAGCTTGGACCAGCAATTTAACACCACCAACACCTTATGCCTTGTATGCTGTAACCTGGACAGGCTCATACTTCGCCGCAGTCGGGCTCAATGGCACTATAATTATCTCCGCAGACGGTTTAACGTGGACGACCGCGACATCAGGTATAACAGGGTCCCTTTACAGTATTGCCTGGTCGGGATTCCAATATGTGGCAGCAGGGGATTCTATTCTCCAGTCTTCTTACTAAAGGATTGTTAAGATAGGACTGAAAGATTAAGGGACATAGAAGAATTTAATATACCGACAATTGTCATTTCGACCAGAGGGAGAAATCTTAAGATTCCTCACTTCGTTCGGAATGACAGATTGAATTAAACGGTATAAAAGAAAAATCAGGGACGGGTTCAGATTTTAAAAAAGGGAATGAAAATTAACCCCACCCTCACCTTAATCCTCTCCCTGAGGGAGAGGAAACCTCTCTTATTCCCTCCCTTTCAAGGGGAGGGTTAGGGTGGGGATGGGGTAAACAAGGTATTTTCGGTGCAAATTATGGCAGAACCAACTTTAGAAAAGAAGAAATATACATACGAGGATTACCTGAAGAGGCAAAGTTTAACTTGCAAATAGCAAGTTAAACTTTACATGCCAACTTCTAAGGCCATCTAATGAGGCTGTTATTGGCCTATACAAAAATCATAAAAAATGGTTAAATGAGATATGCATTTCAAGATAAAAGGGGAAATTCGGGAAATTGAAATTATTGCAACAGGGCATGGAATAAAGAATTTGAATCGTTTAAATAAGGTGCATTGAAAAGCAAATTGGAGAAAGTTGAAAGGCATCAGCCAAATAATACTTGAGGCCGGCGCTGTTCTTAAAGCCGAATTGCACTGGTACGAGGGACATGGCATCGGGAAAAAAGAAATAAAAATCAAAAGATATTTATGAGGGAAAGACGATGAAGAAACATTTTATGATATGCGTTGATAATCACGGCTACGAATCGTCGTTGGAAACGAGAAAATTGTATGAAGTATTGACTGACAGAGTAGCTGAAAAACATCACCAGATAAGAGTTATAGATGAGTCAAGCGAAGACTATTTGTACCCAGAAACTTTTTTTGCTCCTGTAAGGTTACCTCTTGTTACAAAAGAAAAATTAGCATTAGCGACGGCATAACAAATAGTAAAAAATCAGGGAGGGGAGAGTGTTTAGGTCCCCTCTCCCCTGGTGGTATTTATACTCTCCGAGCACAAGTGACCGGATGGGTAGAGGGTTAGGGCGAGGGGGTATTTTAGGGATAAAATATGGCAGAACCGGCTTCAGCAAAAAAGAGATGCACATACGATGATTACCTGAAGACTCCTAAGGGTTGGGGGGTATGAGCTTATCCTTAAGGCCATCAATGAGGCTGTTGAAAATAAATTTGTATTGACATTGTAGCTACATAGCTATAAATTATGGATATAAAATTTGCATGGGACGAGAAGAAGGACACTGCCAATAAAAAGAAACATGGCGTATCCTTTGAGGAAGCGGCAGAGGTCTTTGACGATCCTCTACATGTCTCACTCCTGGACCACAGGTTTGATTATTTCGATGAAAGGTGGGTCACGATAGGAGCCACAAAAAACGGAGTGTGCATTGTGGTAGGGCATCTCTATTGCTTTACAGAGAATGATGAGGAAACTATAAGGATCATAACGGCAAGAAAGGCCTCTACGAAAGAGAGGGAACAATATGAAACGATTGCATGAAGACTTTGAGCTTAAAGAAGAATATGATTTCTCTAAGGGAATCAGAGGTCGTTTCTACCAGCCGAAAAAGGTGTCTACCACCCTCAGGCTCGATGACGATATCTTGCTGTATTTTAAAAAACTTTCCACTGAAAAGAAGATAGGGTATCAGACACTAATGAATAGTGTTTTAAGGGATTATGTGCATGAGGGACATAGTCACGCATAGGAAAATATGGCAGAAGCAGCATTATCAAAAAAGAGATATACATACGAGGATTACCTGAAGACTCCTGACGATTTGAAAGAGATTTTTTGATGATAAGATGCAAAAAATCAGGGACGGGTGCAGAATGATGATAGACATAGAAAAAGAAATAAAAGACATCACCGAGCAGATTGTAGATAAGTATAAGCCGGAAAAAGTTATTCTCTTTGGAAGCGCAGCAAGGGGTGAGTTTACACCCGATAGCGATCTGGATATGCTGATAATCAAGAAGGATACACCTTTTTACGGGATTGACAGGATGAGAGAGCTTGACAGAATGATTAAAAAAGGGGTTGCCGCCGACTTTCTTGTATACAGGCCGGAAGAGATTGAAAAGCGCCTTCAGATGGGAGATCCATTTATAAAGGCGATTTTCAAAGAAGGAAAGGTACTATATGGTTGACCAAGCCCTTGCGCGGGAATGGATTGGAAAGGCCGATGAGGATTTTAAATATGCAGAGGCAAGCCTTAAAGAAATCGAAGGATTTTACTCTCAGATATGTTTTCATTTCCAGCAGGCGGCGGAAAAGTATCTCAAGGCGTTTATAGTCGCCTTTGAATTGGAGTTTAAAAGGATTCATGACCTTATTCAACTTCTTGAAATTTGCCGGGAGGAAGAATCATCATTTGAAGGAATAAGGGAAGATTGTATTTTTTTGAATAGATTTTATACTGATACAAGATATCCCGTACATTGGCCTACTCAATATACTGTAGTGGAAGGGAAAAAGGCATATGAAGCGGCGGGGCGGGTGAGGACGTTTGTGAACGGTTTACTGACAGGGGTTCTTCAAAGAGGCAAAGAATAGTAAGTTAAACTTTGCAAGTAAAAAACCAGGGACGGGTTCAGATTTTTAAAAAAGACATGAAAATTAACCCCACCCTCACCTTAATCCTCTCCCTGAGGGAGAGGAAATCTCTCTTATTCCCTCCCTTTCAAGGGGAGGGTTAGGGTGGGGATGGGGTAAACAAGGTATTTTCGGTGCAAATTATGGCAGAACCAGCTTTAGCAAAAAAGAGATACACATACGATGATTACCTGAAGACTCCTGATGATGAGAGGTACGAACTTATTGAGGGGGAGCTTTTTATGACTCCGTCACCA
>JAUSKU010000028.1 GCA_030646755.1 Deltaproteobacteria bacterium | reverse complement strand
GATGGGGGGCGTAATCGGCGTGGAAAGCACCGTCGCGAGGGGAAGCGTGTTCTGGTTCGA
This sequence comes from Deltaproteobacteria bacterium, assembly GCA_030646755.1. Lineage (GTDB taxonomy): Bacteria > Desulfobacterota > JAENJC01 > JAENJC01 > JAENJC01 > JAUSKU01. The sequence continues at coordinate 12,583 of JAUSKU010000028.1, read as the reverse complement.
ATTCATCTCTGTTGCCGAGCCACGCCTTTCCGTGGAAGGAGGCGATCGAGCGGCATTGGCCCAATCTCATGTGCCTCGCGGACCGCGGCTACACACCCTGCTCTATGTAGAGGACAACCCGGCGAACCTGAAACTGGTCGAGCAAATCATCGCGCGCCACCCCGACATGCGCCTGCTGACCGCCGTGAACGGGAATCTCGGCATCGAGATTGCGCGCGACAAACAGCCGGAGGTGATCCTGATGGATATCAATCTGCCCGGCATCAGCGGCTTCGACGCCCTGAAAATCCTGCGTGAAGATCCGATAACGGCTCACATCCCCGTCGTTGCCCTCAGTGCAAAGGCAATGCCGCTTGACATAGAGAGGGGCCTGGAGGCAGGATTCTTCCGCTATATAACCAAGCCCATCAAGGTCAATGAGTTTATGGAGGCGATGGATGTGGCGCTGGAATTTGCGGGAAAATAATATGCTATTACTCCGGCAATTAAATATCTAAATCGTATCTCCTCCCCCTTGACGGGGTTTATGCCCGGATGGGTAGAGGATTAAGGTGGGGGTGAAAGATCCTGAGTTTACAACAGGTTCCCCCTCCCCTTAATCCCCTCCCGCCAGGGGAGGGGAGTTTATATATTTAGTTGCCGGAGTAATAAGAGCAAATAAGGAGATGCTATTTTCATGATAAGTTCATCTGACATTTTTCACGGGAAAATCCTGATCGTTGACGATGAGGAACCCAATGTCCTTCTGATCGAGCGGATGCTGCGTGGCGCCGGGTATACTTCCATTGCATCCACTATGGACCCCCACAAGGTCAGCGAGCTTTATCGCAATAATCGCTACGACTTGATCCTGCTCGACCTCCTGATGCCCGGCATGGATGGATTCCAGGTGATGGAGGGGCTAAAGGAAATTGAACCGGACGGCTACCTTCCGGTGCTTGTCATCACCGCAGAACCGGGCCACAAGCTGCGCGCGCTGCAGGCCGGCGCTAAAGATTTTGTCAGCAAGCCGTTTGAGCTGGCCGAGGTGCTGGCGCGCGTTCATAACATGCTGGAAGCGCGTTTGTTGCAGAAGGAAATGGCAGACCACGAAGAAGACAATCCGGCACTGTCCAACATCATTCAGCGGAATATTCGCAAGATTATCCAAGTCCGCCTGAAGGCAGTCCGTGAGCAAAGCTTTCAAGACCGTATCGTCACCGTCATGACCTCATTTTTTGGCAGTATGCCCTTCCTTTATATGCATATCGTGTGGTTTGGCGTTTGGATTCTTCTAAACGCAGGACTTGTTGGCATGCCTCCTTTCGACCCCTTTCCATATGGAATCCTGCTGATGCTTGTGTCACTGGAAGTGATTTTACTGACAACACTTGTGCTCATCAGCCAGAACCTCTTAGGCAGGGAAGCCGCGCGTCTCACCGACTTGGGTTTGCATACCGGTCTGCTTACCGAACATGAGCTGACAAGGGTGTTGCAAATGCTCCATGCCATTCAAAACAAAATCGGCATCACCAACGACGATGCTAGCAACCTTGCAGACGCAGACCTTGAAAAGGAAACCAAGCTCGAAGATGTGCTGTCTGAAATCGAGCGCCTTCAACTGCGCGAGAAGAGTGTCCCAGGTCAGGGCTGAAAGTTGAGATAGGGCCGATGGCTCTCCCCGGGGGCGCCTGCCAAGAGCAAATAAGGAGCTGCGATTCTCATGATAAGTTCATCTGACATTCTTCACGGCAAAATCCTGATCGTTGACGATCTGGAAGCTAATGTCCTTCTGCTAGCGCGAATGCTGGCCACAGCCGGCTATACTTCCGTCGCATCAACGTTGGACCCGCTTGAGGTCTGCGAGCTACATCGCACGAACCGCTACGACCTTATCCTGCTCGATCTCATGATGCCCGGCATGGATGGATTCCAGGTGATGGAGGGGCTCAAGGAAATTGAACCGGACGGTTACCTCCCGGTGCTTGTCATCACCGCTCAACCGGGGCACAAGCTGCGCTCGCTCCAGGCCGGCGCGAAGGATTTCATCAGCAAGCCGTTTGAGCTGGCCGAGGTGCTGGCGCGCGTTCACAACATGCTGGAAGTGCGCCTGTTGCACGGGGAAACGAAGAACTACAGCAAAGAGCTGGAACAAAAAGTTGAGGAACGGACTCGGGAGCTAAGAGAGAACCAGGCCGAAAAAAATCGCGTTACGGAGCAACTCATTCAGGCGGAGAAGATGGCGGCAATCGGCACGATAGCCAGTGGCATCGGTCACGAAATCAACAACCCTCTTCAAGTCATCATGGGCACGGCTGAGGTGATACGTGGTGAAAAGGATATTTCAGCGTGTAACGAGCATGCCCGGAATATCATCAAGCACACCAAGAACATTGTGGCCATCGTAAATAACCTCTCGGGATACAGCCGCCCTACCAGTCAGCATGAATTGGTAGAAATCGACGTGCATGAGAAACTCGCTGAGGCTCTTGCAATGGCGAAATTTGCACTTCTGGACGATCGAATTGAAATCCGTAAAAACTTCGCGCCTGTACCCAAAATATCTGCCAAGCCGGAGGAGATCCAACAAGTATTTTTCAACGTTATCCGCAATGGCATCCAGGCCATGGTGAGGAATAAGGGCATTCTGGAGATAACGACTACCCTTGAGGACAGCCAGGTTTGCATACGCATCAGGGATACTGGAACGGGGATTCGGACAGAGCACCTTGGAAAGATATTCGACCCATTTTTTACCACTAAGGGACCGGACGAAGGCGAAGGCTTGGGCATGTATATTGTGCAGAAGATTGTTAATAAATACAATAGCAGCATCACGTTGGAAAGTGAAGTAGGCAAAGGGACAACGGTAACCATTCGGTTCCCCGCCGTGAAACCTGTATAGAACCAATGACTTTCCCCGCGTATTTTGCTGGGTTATTAAAACGGCAATTAAATATCTAAATTGTATCTCCTCCCCCTTGACGGGGGAGGATTAAGGTGGGGGTGAAAGATCGTGAGTTTACAACGGTATCCCCCTCCCCTCAATCCCCTCCCGCCTGGGGAGGGGAGTTTATATTAGTTGCCGGAGTAATAGGCAGATGGCTATAGCTTTATCAGGAGTATTACAAATGTTACACAAAGTTTTTTGCTAACTATAGTTATTTTCCCTATGACGGCTATATTTTAATCCCGCAATGTCAACCCAAAATATAAATGCAAAAAAAGCTTCCTGATCTGGTGTTGACTTTCAAAAAAATAGGTTAAGTTTTAATAAGAGGCCTGACGAATGAAATCGAAGATGAAAAAAGTAGTCCTTGCCCTTGGCGGAAGTGCGGTGGCCCTTGTCTTAGCTGCGGTCGTTTTCGTCCTCACCTTTGACATAAACTCTTACAAGCCCCGCATCGAGGCCGCGGCCTCTACGGCCTCCGGGATGAAGGTCCGCATTAATGGTAAAATTAAGCTCTCGCTTTTTCCAGATGCAGGCATATCGCTTGAAGATATTATGATTCAAAAAAAGGGTGCGGATGTCGCATCGGCGAAAAAGGCGGAGGTGAAAATAAGACTGCTCCCTCTTCTCAGGCGGAAGGTGCTCATACAGCAGGTCAAACTAGTTGCGCCAAGCTTTTTCATCACCAAAGACAAAAACGGGCGCTTTAACTTTGAAAGAGATAAAAAGAAACCATTTGAGATAAAAAAAATCATTATCCAGGGGGGGCATGCCCAGTATTTAGAGGAAATAACCGGCATAAAGGCCGAGGCGAAGGACTGCGACCTTTCGATCCAAAACCTCTCTTCAAGCGGGGGAGGGTCTTTTGAAGCCCTCTCCTTCGATGGAGATATGTCTTGCAAAGATGTGAAGTCAAAAGAGTTGAGAATCGCGGATGTTCAAGTTGACATGAAAGCCCGCGGAGGGAAGTTTGAGGCAAACCCCTTTTCTATGAATATCTTTGGCGGAAACTGCAAAGGGACAATCAAGGGCGTGATGACAGGCGAAAGCCGGGAATACTCGATTGACGTTGCTATCACAAAATTCCGTTTCGAAGAGGTCCTTGGGGCGTTTAATCAGAAAAAATCTGCACACGGCGAGCTGGATATTAAATCGCACCTCGCAATGAAAGGGAAAGATACGACTGAACTCACGAGGACTGCACAGGGAGATGTTTCGCTCCGGGGACATAACCTCTCAATCAAAAGCCTCGACATAGACACAATGTTAAAGAAGTATGAAAAAAGCCAGAACTTTAATCTGGTCGACCTGGGAGCATTCTTTGTCGTAGGCCCTCTGGGCGCGGTGCTGACAAAGGGTTACGACTTCGGGAGTGCCTACAAGGAATCCCTGGGGGGGGAGAGCACGATATTAAAACTCGTCTCTGACTGGAAGGTCAGGAACGGCATAGCTGAGGCAGCGGACGTGGCCTTTATCACAAGCAAGAACCGCGTCGCCCTTAATGGAAAGCTCGATTTCGTCAACGGCAGGTTCGAGGACGTGACGGTCGCCGTGCTCAACGCCAACGGCTGCGCCACGCAGAGCCAGAGGATACGCGGCAGCTTCAATAAACCCAGGATAGACAAGCCGAACATCTTCCGTTCGCTCATGGGTCCTGTCATCTCGCTCGCAACGAAATCTTACGATATGCTCAAAGGGGGCAGATGCGAAGTCTTTTACAGAGGGTCGCTGGCGCAACCCTGAAGGAATAGCCAGATACCCGGAAGGTTTTTGAGAAGGATTCCTTTGCGGGACAAATAATAGTTTGACAAACATGGCGATGTATTTTATTTTATAAGCTTGTATTTAAAGGATTTAACCCTAAATTTAATCAAGGGAAAAAGATGACTTCTTATAACCTGACTCATTTAAAACAGCTGGAGGCGGAATCGATCCACATCATCCGCGAGGTGGTGGCTGAATTTGACAACCCTGTCATGCTTTATTCCATAGGCAAAGACTCGTCTGTACTCGTTCACCTGGCAAGGAAGGCGTTTCACCCCGCGCCTCTCCCCTTCCCTCTCCTTCATGTTGACACAACCTGGAAGTTCAGGGACATGATTACCTTTCGCGATAACTTCTGCAAGAAGCACAAGTTTGAACTCATAGTCCATATAAACAAGGAGGGGATTGAAAAGAACATCAACCCCTTTGACTACGGCTCCAGTATCTACACCAACGTCATGAAGACCGAGTCACTTCGCCAGGCCCTCAATGCAGGAGCTTACGATGCAGCCTTTGGCGGAGCAAGGCGGGACGAGGAGAAGTCAAGAGCCAAAGAGAGAATCTACTCCTTCCGGGACAGAAAACACCAGTGGGACCCCAAGAACCAGCGCCCCGAACTCTGGAATATATACAACGGAAAGGTCAAAAAAGGCGAATCAATAAGGGTATTCCCCCTTTCCAACTGGACTGAACTCGATGTCTGGCAGTATATATACCTTGAGAATATTGAGATCGTCCCGCTCTACTTTGCCAAGGAAAGGCCCGTGGTAAAAAGGGACGGGAACCTTGTTATGATAGATGACGAACGATTCAGGTTCCTCCCAGGGGAAAAACCTGAGATGAAGATGGTCCGCTTCCGCACCCTCGGTTGCTACCCCCTTTCCGGAGCCATAGAATCAACCGCCACCACCCTACCTGAGATCATCCAGGAGATGCTCCTGACCAGGCAGTCTGAAAGACAGGGACGGATGATAGATCATGACGAGGCGGCCTCCATGGAGAAGAAGAAACGGGAGGGTTATTTTTAGATGGTTAACGAACAGGAACTTATAGAAAAGGATATTCTGGCCTATCTTAAGCGCCAGGAAAACAAAGAGCTTCTGAGGCTTTTCACCTGCGGCTCTGTGGATGATGGGAAGAGCACCCTTATCGGGAGGCTCCTCCACGATACAAAGCTCATTTACGAAGACCAGCTCGCAGCCATTAAAAAGGACAGCGCAAAGAAAGGCTCGGCAGGCGACGAACTGGACCTCTCCCTCCTTCTTGACGGCCTTGCCGCGGAACGGGAACAGGGGATCACTATCGATGTTGCCTACCGCTATTTCTCAACAGAGAAACGGAAGTTCATCATAGCCGACACGCCAGGCCACGAGCAGTATACCCGCAACATGGCAACAGGCGCGTCTACTTGCGATCTCGCTGTTATACTGGTTGACGCCCGTTACGGAATACTTCCTCAGACAAAACGGCACTCCTTTATCTGCGCCCTCCTCGGAATAAAGCACATCGTTGTGGCGATCAATAAGATGGATATTGTAAATTATGAAGAAGAGGTCTTTGACAAGATATGCAGGGATTACACAGCCTTTTCTGCAAGGCTCGGCATCGACGACATCCACTTCATCCCAATTTCTGCCCTCAGGGGAGATAATGTAGTTACGGCCAGCGGCAACATGCCCTGGTTCAAGTCAGGCCCCCTTCTCAACTACCTTGAGACTATACATATAGGTTCAGACCGTAATCTCATTGACCTGCGCCTTCCGGTTCAGTATGTGATCCGCCCTGACCTTAATTTCCGCGGCTTTGCAGGGACAATGGCATCCGGCATCCTGCGGCCGGGGGACGAGGTGGTTGCACTCCCCAGCGGGCAGAAGAGCCGCGTAAAGGATATAGTCACCTTTGACGGAAGCCTTGAAGAGGCATTCCCTCCTCTTGCTGTGACCGTCACCCTCGCAGACGAGATAGACGTCAGCCGGGGAGACATGTTCGCCCGCCCAGACAATACGCCAAAGGTCGGAAGAGACCTGGAGGCAATGGTTGTGTGGATGACGGAACAGTCTATGGTTCCCGGAAATAAATACCTGTTCAAGCATACCTCAAACCTTGTAGGCGGCACAGTTGCAAGCCTGCGATACAGGGTCAACATCAACACCCTTGACAGCGAAGAGGCCTTCGATCTGAAGATGAACGAGGTGGGACGCTGTCATATCGCTCTTGAGCGAGCCATACCGTTTGATGCGTACAAAAAGAACCGCACAACAGGGGCATTCATCATCATAGACCGGCTCACATTCAACACCGTGGGCGCCGGCATGATCATTGACCGCGAGGCAGTAGGAGGGGAGACCAAAAGCTTCTGGGATATTGAGGTATCAGGAGAGCTCCTTCAAAGGCAGACAAGCCGTGTGTCGGAAGTGGAAAGACTGGAGCGATATGGTCATAAGCCAATGACAATCCTCTTGACCGGTTTGACAGCCACCGGAAAGACGACCATTGCCAACGCCCTGGAGCGCCGTCTATTTGACAACGGAAGGGCTGTTACGGTCCTCGATGGGGCTGACATGCGCCTTGGGATCAGCAAGGACCTCGGATTTACCGCAGGAGAACGCTCAGAAAACCTGCGCCGGGGGTCAGAGATTGCCAAGCTGGTCAATAATGCCGGACTCATTTGCATCTGCGCCTTTGTGGCCCCAAGTGAAGATGTCCGGGAAAAGGCCAGAAAGCTGATAGGAGAAAACCGGTTCATCGAGGTCTATCTGACCGCTTCAACAGAAGAACTTCGCAAGCGCGATATCCAGGGTATATATCAGAAGGCTGAGAAAGGTGAGCTAAAAGAATTCCCCGGTGTATCGGCGCCCTACAATATTCCAAAGTCACCTGACCTTGTCTTAAATACTGATAAACTGACTGTTGAAGAGTGTGTTGACCGGATTATAAGGCTGCTGGAGAGTAAGAGATAGGCTAAGGCCTTTTCTGATGAATGGGATATCTAAGGAAATGTACAAAAAAAAAGGCCCCGGATTTCTCCGGAACCTTAGAGGCTTGTTTAAATATATTTAAACCCTGTGAACGTTTGCTGCCTGATTACCTTTAGGACCTTTGGTAATTTCAAACTCAACGCTGTCGCCCTCTGCTAGAGACTTAAAACCATCTCCAGTTATTGCAGAGAAATGTACAAATACATCCTCTCCGCCTTCATACGAGATAAAACCAAAACCCTTGCTGTCGTTGAACCACTTTACTGTACCTTTTGTCATTCTTTGTTTCTCCTACTTTTAAATTTATCTGTGTTAACCCAGACTTGTTAACTTTACCACATTTAAAATAAATGTCAAACTATTTTTATTTTTTTATAATTATTTATACCAAGTTGCTTTCAAACATATAATTATTGCCATTACTGAAAGCTCACTTGGTATTATGCACGGTCATTCAATGTCTTTATTTGAATGCGAATTGGTATTAGGTCTCTGCCGAACGCTTTTCTTTTCATCGCCTCTGAATGAAATGTGATATACTGCTTTAGTGATTCCATTCTTAAAGGAGAAAAATGTGAATAAGCTTTCAGCAGGGAAGGAAATCGACTCAATGTGCACAAAGTGCAAACTTGAGCTGGGACACCTGATCGTGGCGATGGTTGGTGATAAGATCGCAAAGGTGAAGTGTAATACCTGTGGCAGCATCCACAACTACAGGGCAGTTAACAAGGTTCCGAAGGCCACTCCCGCGAAAAAAACATCTACTCCCAAGATACAGAAGGATATGGGTAAGCCGCCAGAGGTCTTGTGGGAAGAGCGCATTTCAAAAGCAAAAGGAACTGAAATCCCTTATGGAATGGGCAAGGCTTTTAAGGTTGGAGATGTTATAGGCCATGAACTTTTTGGTAAAGGGGTGGTGCTTCAGGTATCCCCTAAAAAGTGCACGGCAATATTCAGGGACAAAGAAAGGATAATGGTAACGGCAAACTGATACCTATCCCTTTATCCACCCTCCCCCCAGCACCTTGTCGCCGTCATAGAAAACGGCAGCCTGGCCTGGGGTTATGGACTTTACGGGTCTCTTGAACTCGATCCTGACCTTCCCGGAATCAATGGGCATCAGCACGGCCTCTTCTCCGTCATGCCTGTAACGTATCTTTACCTTTACCTCTATCTCTTCATCTGGTTTGGGGATAGAAAGCCAGTTCACATCATCAACAACAAGGACACCTGAATAAAGACTTTCTTCTTCTCCGGCAACCACATGATTCTTATCTAAGTCAAACCCTGTGACATAAAGGGGCCTGGGTGAGGATATCCCGAGCCCTTTCCTCTGCCCTATGGTATAGTTGTGGATACCGGAATGTTTGCCGAGAACCTTCCCTGAGCCGTCAACAATATCTCCTGGCCTAACAGCGTTGTGAGATACCTTTTCGAGGATGAATTTGGAATAGTTGTCATCAGGAATAAAGCATATCTCCTGGCTCTCCACCTTTTCAGCAACCTTAAGGTTATATTTCTGGGCAAGCCTCCTCACCTCCTCTTTCTTCATCCCTCCGAGGGGGAAGAGGACGCTTTTAAGCTGTTCCTGGGTCAGTGTGAAGAGGAAGTACGACTGGTCTTTTCCTGGGTCAATCCCTTTTAAGAGCTGATACCTCTGCAATCCCTCATCAAATAATATTCTGGCATAATGACCTGTGGCAAGGTAATCGGCCTCAAGTTCTCTTGCCTTATTCAGGAGTATCTCGAACTTTAGCCGCTGGTTGCAGAGGACACAAGGGTTTGGAGTCCTGCCGGATAAGTATTCGGAAATGAACTTCTCTATGACCTTTTCACGGAATGCATTTTCGAGGTTTACAACGTAGAACGGGATATCAAGCTGGTCTGCCACGCGTCTGGCATCATGAAGGTCGTCAATGGAGCAGCACCCCCCTACCCTTTCCATCCCCTCTTCATACCCGATGAGGCGCATGGAGATGCCTATGACATCGTATCCATGCTCCTTCAGAAGGGCCGCGGCAACGGAACTGTCCACCCCTCCGCTCATGGCGACTACTACACGCTTCATAAATTACATGATAATATTTAGGGGTTTAAAACGCAATATAAACCGACTGCGGTCTCGGAAAAAGTTTTACCGTTGCAGTCGCATGCGGGCTTGCACTGGCATATTCCCTACCTCAGCCCCAGCACGTCCTGCATGTCATACAGTCCTAGTTCCTTCCCGGCAAGCCAAAGAGCCGCCCTGACAGCCCCTTTTGCGAAGTTGTCCCTTGTGTGCGCCCTGTGGGTGAACTCAAGCCTTTCGCCAATTCCGGCGAAATAGACAGTGTGGTCGCCCACTATGTCGCCACCGCGAATGGTCTGAATACCTATTTCCTTCTGAGTACGCTCCCCGATGATGCCATGCCTCGCGTATACACCCACCTCGTCCAGGTTTCTTCCGAGGGCATCGGCAACGGCCCTTCCAAGCATCATGGCCGTCCCGCTCGGCGCGTCCTTTTTAAGCCTGTGGTGGGCCTCGACAATCTCCACGTCGTAATCATCGCCCAGGATCCTGGCGGCATCCTTGAGCACCTTCATCAGCACGTTCACCCCTACGCTCATATTGGCGGAGAGGACGCATGGTATCTTTTCCGCCATATCCTTGATGGTCTGCACCTGAGTCGTTGTAAAACCGGTAGAACCTATCACAATCCCCTTCCCAGCCTCTGAGCAGACCCTGACATTCACAAGGGATGCCTCGACCGAGGTAAAGTCTATTACTACGTCTGCGCCGTGAATGACACCCGCAAGACTTGATGTGATGGGAATTCCTATTGCGCCGCATCCGGAAAATATCCCAGCATCCTTATTTATGGCAGGATGCCCCTCCCTCTCCAGCGCCCCTGACAGTTCTATTCCAGGGGTCTCACGGATGATGTTTATAATCCTGGCGCCCATCCTTCCGGTGGCACCGGTAACAACTGCCTTTATCATAATAACCCTCCGTAATCCTTCATCGCCTTCTTCAGCCTGTTCAGGTTCCCTTCAGACATGGAGCAGAGCGGAAGCCTCATCTCTCCGGAGACCTTGCCCATCAATGAAAGGGCGGTCTTGACCGGTATAGGATTTGTCTCATAAAACATGGCCCCGTTCAAAGGGAGTAGCTTGTAATGAAGATCATTGGCCTTTTTCATGTCACCGGCGAAGAAGGAGTCACAAAGATCTGCCATGTCCTTCGGCGCCACATTGGCAACAACAGAAATGACCCCATGTCCTCCTATTGCCAGTGTGGGATAAACTGTAAAATCGTCGCCTGACAGCAAAAGGAAATCCTTCGGGCAGAGGTTTATCACGTCGCTTATCTGCCTGAGGTCTCCTGTAGCCTCCTTTATCCCAACGATATTCTTTATCACCGCAAGTCTGGCAACGGTTTCAGGGAGCATGTTTACCCCGGTCCTTCCAGGGACGTTATAAAGAATTATCGGTATGTTCACCTCTTCAGCCACCTTCTTGTAATGCTGATAAAGGCCTTCCTGTGTAGGTTTATTGTAATAAGGTGTTATCAAAAGAGCTGCATCAGCGCCGGCCTCTTTCGCATGTTTAGTCAGCCTCACAGCTTCAGCGGTATTGTTGGAGCCTGTACCTGCAATGACAGGGACCCTTTTATTAACCGCCTCGATAGTAAGTTCTATAAGCCTCTCATGTTCATCGAGGCTTAACGTCGCTGATTCTCCGGTTGTGCCGCACGGAACGATGCCGTCAGTCCCGTTTTCTATATGAAATTCGATCAGCTCCCGGAATGCCTTCTCATCAATCTTTCCATCCCTGAAAGGTGTAACAATCGCAACAATAGAACCCCTGAACATCCTTCCCCCCTACCTTAATATTACTTCCATCCCTCTTCCCAAAGGTGCCCTTCATAAATCACCCTGGCCTCACCCTCAAGATAGACCTTTTTAAACTCGCTCCCGTCCTTTTCAAAATGAACGGTAAGTATGCTACCTCCCTTGGTCTTGAGGTTTACCGGGGAGTCAACATAACCTTTGGCCGAGGCCACAAGGGAGGCTGCCACGGAGCCGGTCCCGCATGCCAGGGTCTCGTCCTCCACACCCCTTTCATAAGTCCTTATATCTATGTGGGACCTGTCCCTTACGATAACAAAGTTGGCATTCGTCCCGGCTGGCTGAAAATGAGAATGGAAGCGTATATCCTTGCCCATCTTCAGGACATCATAATTCTCCAGCTCCTGGACAAGCTTCACCATATGGGGGACCCCTGTATTTATGAAGTTTACGGTATATTCCTTCCCTTCTATTGGAAGCCTTATGTCGAGTTCCAGGCCGTGGGGCCTCGGCATCTCAAGCTTTACCCTATGTCCCAGGACCTCAGCATGGATAATACCCGCAAGGGTCTCAAAAGAGAGCTTTTCTCCAGAAATCCCCTCAAGGAAGGCAAACCTGGCTGCGCATCGTGCGCCGTTGCCGCACATCTCCGCCTCGCTCCCGTCCGCATTGAAGAAATGCCACTTAAAGTCTGCATTGTCAGACTTTGCAATAAGTATTACCCCGTCGGCCCCGACAGATATGCCTCGCCTGCATACCTTTTCCACAAAGTCAGTGCAGTTGTAATGGTCTATAAGACCCAGGCGGTTATCAATGACTATAAAGTCGTTTCCCGCTCCGCTCATCTTGAAAAACCTTATCTTCATCTTGTCCCTCCATAATTTGGAAGATAATTTTTACACAAACTGCCTCAAAGGTCAATAAAAAGGATATGACCTGGATGTGACCCAAATTCCGCGTTAGCTGCCCCATAAAACGCAAAAACCCTCTTGGATCCAAGGTTTCAGTGAGGTATAATCCTCACCTGTGTGGTGAAACCAAAAATCCAGGAGGGTTAAAGAGATGATACAACAGACCATATTTCC
>JAUSKU010000104.1 GCA_030646755.1 Deltaproteobacteria bacterium | reverse complement strand
ACCCCCACCCTATCCCTCCCCCGTCAAGGGGGAGGGAACTCTAATAAATCTCCCCTCCCCTGGCGGGAGGGGATTGAGGGGAGGGGGAACGTGTTATATGCCTAAGTGAACCGTATTGGGCGTAAGGAGAAACTATTTGTTAAAGGAGCTAAAGAAGGGCGGTCTTCAGCGTAAGATAGTCATCCTTATGCTGGTAGTCGGTGTATTCCCTGGATTGGTGGGAATAACTGCGGTCTACTTCATGGGCAACAGGCTCGTGATGCAGTCTGTGGGGCCTGGGATTATCGGGACTGCTGAAAAGGCAGCATCTGAAGTAGACACTATTTTCCAGTATAACCTCAACCATGCCACTCAACTTTCCCGTCTTCCAAATATCCGGGAGTTCACTAAAAACGCCAATGAAGGGTACAGGGTAAAAGACTCAGATAAAACCTTAAGGAAGATGGAAGCCCTCTGGATCACAGGTGACCCCAAGACACTCAAGGCGGTCCTCGAAAACGAGGCAGCACTGTTCCTTAAAAGTATGAATGCGGAGCCTGTTGGATACTGCCACATCGTCATTGCCGATGAAAAAGGAAGGATCATAGCCTCAACAGATTTTCTTCCTAAATTTTCTTGCACAGATGAAAAATGGTGGCAGGAGGCTATAAAGGGTAAGAGCCATATTGGCGGCCCGCACCAGTGCGGGGCAGGGAAAGGGTTTAATACCTTTTCCTTATCAGTCCCCATATCAGACCCTGATAATAAGAAGTTCATTGGCGTATTGTATATAGAACAGCAAGTGGATAAAGTACTTGCCCCCTTGATAAATTTCAGATTTGGCAAGACAGGTCATCTGGAGATAGTTGATACCAAAGGCTCTTTTGTCATTGAGGCAAGGGGGGAAGAAGAAGGATCTGCGCCAGAGTGGCTGATGAAGGAGATCGCCCTAAAGAAAATGGGATGGGCCGTTGGGGTTAATGAACACGGAAAGGAGTCTATCAAGGGTTTTGCCCCCACCAAATTCAATAACTGGCGTGTCGTACTGACTCAGGATCTCGATGAGATATACGCCCCATTAAACGCCCTTATGTGGGGGGCAGCCGGTCCTGGGTTCCTCACCGTATTAATCCTTGCAATAATATGGTTTAACATGTCGAGGAAGATGATATTAAGGCCCATATCCCAACTGAGCGAGGGAGCAGACCAGATAGGTCGTGGTCACCTTGACCACCGGCTTGACATAAAGACAGGGGATGAACTTGAAGGTCTCGCCCATGAGTTCAATACAATGGCTGAGAATCTCAGCGCCTCCCAGGAGAAGCTTAAGAGCTGGAACGAGGACCTCAGGGAGGAGGTTTCCAAAAGGACATCCGAGCTTGAAGAGGCAATGGAGGAGCTGAAGGAGAGCAAGGAGGAGCTTGAGGATTCTCTCCATCAGGTTATGACGCTTAACGACGAATTGCAGGCAAACAGGGGAGAGTTGAGTAAGAGGAACGATGACCTGGCTGGCGCAAACCTTAAGCTCAGGGAGATGGACCGCCTAAAGTCCGAGTTCCTTGCCAACATGTCCCACGAACTCAGAACCCCTCTTACTGCAATAATAGGGTTCTCTGAGCTTCTGGTAGACAGGGTAATGGGAGATATGAGCGAGGAGCAGGCTGGATGCGTTGAAAACATCTTAACCAGCGGCCAGCACCTCCTGAAACTTATAAATGATATCCTGGACCTTTCGAAGATAGAGGCAGGAAAGATGGAACTCCATATGGAGGCCTTTCAACTGGGAACCATCATAGGTTTCGTCAAAAAGACCGTGTCTCCGCTTGTGGAGAGAAAGAGACAGACCCTGAAGGTCGAGGTAACCGATGGTGTCCCTGATATCTACGCAGATCCTGGAAAGATAAAGCAGCTCCTTCTTAACCTGGTAGGGAATGCCATAAAGTTTACACCAGACGGCGGGACAATCACTATTGGAGCTGATTTTAAGGACAATTACTTTGCCATTTCAGTAACGGACACCGGGATAGGGATAAAGCCGGAGGACAGGGAGAGGATATTCCAGGAGTTCCAGCAGGCGGAAGGGTCCACTTCGCGGGAATACGGCGGTACCGGTCTGGGGCTCACCTTAACCAAGAGGCTTACAGAGATGCACGGCGGCAAGATAGAGGTGGAGAGCTCGGTTGGCAAGGGAAGCAAGTTTATTGCTTATCTGCCGTTGAGCACTGAAAAGCGGCCGCCATCAAAAGAGGAAAAGACTGGAATTAAACCAGAGGGGGGACCTCTTGAGAAAGAGGACGTGAGAAGGCCGCAATCAAGGCCGGAGACTCAGCCTCTTATCCTTGTAGTAGAAGATGATCCGAAACTCTCAAGGCTCCTCTCCGTATATCTGGACCAGGCCGGATATAGGGTGGAAACGGCCATGGATGGCGAGGAGGCGATAAAAAAGGCCAGGGAGCTTCAGCCCTTTGCAATTACCCTCGACATCATGCTCCCCAAAAAGGACGGGTGGCAGGTCTTGCAGGAGTTGAAGGGAATGCCTGAGACAAAGGACATTCCGGTGACCATAGTGTCCATGGTGGAAAACCAGGAGATCGGTTTCTCCTTGGGGGCCGCTGACTATCTTGTGAAACCAGTAAACAGGGAGGAGCTCCTCGGAAGCCTCGGGAAATTTACCTTCACGACCAAGGTAACCAAAGGGCGTGTCAAGGTGTTGGTGGTGGATGACGACCCAAAGATAATCGAGTTCCTTACCACTATCCTCAGGAAAGAGGGGTTCCATGTAGATTCAGCCACGGGCGGGGAAGAGGGGCTGAGGATGGCGCTGGAAGAGATCCCTGATCTCATCATCCTGGACCTTATGATGCCGAACGTAAGCGGATTTGATGTGATACGGGAACTCAGGAAGCACCCCGCCGGCAGAGATGTCCCGATATTCGTCTGCACAGCAAAGGACCTCTCCAGGGATGAAAAAGAGAGGCTCCTTGCAGACGTCTCCAAGATTTTCCAGAAGGGGAGCATGGCCAGGGAAGGGCTGGTAGAAGAGATAAAGAAGATGGAGATGCACTATCCTGAAAGGGCTGGACTGGTTGACAGCGTTACCGGGCTTTTCAACCATCGCTACTTTGTCAACCGCCTCTCCCACGAACTCAACAGGTCTCATAGATACGGGCGGGAATTATCCGTGTCCCTTATAGCCATAGATTCCTTCATGCACTACAATGAGGTGAACGGATACCTTCAAGGCGATATAGTCCTCAGGGAGACAACCAGGCTGCTGAACAAAAACCTCAGGAAGGCCGATATAGCCATGCGTTACAACGGAGGAAAATTTGCGATCATCTTCACCGAGACCGGGAAGGGTGCTGCTATCTCTGTTTCCGAGAAACTTTGCGCCCTCATTGAGGGATATCCGTTTCCGAGGCGGGAGAGCCAGCCCCTTGGGAAGCTGACGGTAACCATTTCTGTAGCTTCATTTCCGGCTGATGGTAGGGGTGACGAGGAACTGATAGAAAGGCTGGAACGAGGCGTTGACGAGGCGGCAAGGATGGGAGGAAACAGGGTGGTGGATGCAGGGACGCAGACTATAAATCTTTAAAGGAGAGACCTTGTGAACGAGAAAATACTTATCGTTGAAGACAATGAGATAAATATGAAGCTTATTAAGGCCATCCTTAAGACCAAGGATTATATCCTTGTGGAGGCCAAAGATGGGGAAGAGGCCCTCCAGGCTGTTGTCAGAGAGCGGCCTGACCTGATACTGATGGACATCCAGATACCTAAGATCGACGGCCTTGAGGCGACAAGAAGGATAAGGAAGATGGAGGAGCTTGGGAACACCCTCATCATAGCACTCACAGCCCATGCCATGGAGGGGGACAGGGAAAAAATCCTGGATGCTGGGTGCGACGGCTATATAGCAAAACCGATAGACACAAGGACCTTTCCACAGGAGGTGGAAGCCATTCTGGCAAAGAAGAGGCAATTGTAACTCAAGGCTACAGGTTTTACTAATGGAGTTAGAGTGGACAATAGGCGCAATGATTTCGTTAAAGATCTGGATAAATGCAGGGAAGAGCTGGACGCCACCGTTACAGAGCTTTCTAACAAGTATGAGGAGCTGGTCCTATTATATGATATAAGCGAGTCCCTTGGCTCCCTTCAGAATGTCTCCCAGCTTACAGACCTTATACTGAAGAAGGCAGTAGAACACACCAATGCCGATAATGGAATCCTGTTCCTTCTCGATAAAGGGAAAGGTGTATTAAACATAAAGGGGATGTACGGCATAGACTGGCTTGACCCTGAAAAATATGTAGTCCGCATAGGTCATTGGACTGTTGGAAAAGTGGCTGCAATCGGCAACCCCATTATACAGAACGATATACAGTTTGCCGGAATAGAAAATGGTAAACCGATAACGGCCCTCCTATGTGTGCCTCTTAAAGCAAAGGATGAGGTTATAGGTGTGATCTCTGTGGCCCATGGGGAAAAGGGAAAGATATTTACTTCCGTTGAACAGAAGCTCCTTTCAACCCTTGCCAGCCAGGCGGCAGTGGCCCTGGAAAATGCCAGGCTCTATGAAGAAACGAAGAAGATGTTCTTAAGCATCATCGACGCCCTGGCTGCCACCATAGATGCGAAAGACCCTTACACCCACGGCCACTCAAAGAGGGTTACCTATTACGGAATGGTGATTGCGGAGGCAATCGGCGCCACTCCTGAATTTGTGGAAACGGTGAAGCTGGCCGGCCTCCTCCACGATGTGGGGAAGATAGGCATACCTGAATCTGTCCTGAGTAAGGCTGGCAGCCTTACGGATGAAGAGTACAAGACTATGATGGACCATCCCGTGATAGGGGTCAGGATATTGGGACATATTAATGCCCTGAAGCATGTAATTCCCGCGATGAAGCACCATCATGAAAGGTATGGCGGGGGCGGTTACCCTGACGGCCTGAAGGGGGAAGATATTCCACTGGCAGCCAGGATCCTTTCCATAGCCGATACCTTCGATGCAATGACGACGGACAGGCCATACAGGAAGGCGCTTTCTAACGAGGAGGCGTTGAGGGAACTTGGGAAAAACCAGGGCAGTCAGTTCGACCCTGAACTAGTCAGGGTGTTTACAGCCAATTGGAAAAGGAAGGTAATGGGTAAAAAGGATTTAGGGATAGGCATATGAAAAAGGTCCTCGTTGTAGACGATGAGGTCTTTATAAGGAGAATGATAGAGGTCAGACTCAGGATAGCTGGCATCACAGTCATTGAAGCAGAAAACGGGGCGGATGCCGTAGAAAAAACCATATCCGAAAGACCTGACCTGATAATAATGGACGTTATGATGCCAAAGATGGACGGATTCCAGGCATGTGAGGCAATAAGGTCTAACTCAGAGACATCCGGCACCACGATATTGATGCTTACCGCCAGAGGGCAGCAGATTGACCTGGAAAAGGCGATGGCTCTCGGGATATTAGAATACATCACAAAACCTTTCAGCCCCAAGGAACTGGCTGATAAGGTGGTTGGGATACTAAATGCCGTGAGACGTGAGGCGTAAGAAAAATCCCCCCATCCCCCCTTTATCAAAGGGGGGCGAGGGGGGATTAAGAGATCTCGGTGAGTTCGGCCTGATAAAAAGGATATCCAAAAGGTCCAGAATAAGAGATTCTTCGGTTATGGTTGGGATTGGGGACGATGCGGCAGTTATTACCCCCCCTTCGCCCCCCCTTAATAAGGGGGGGATGGGGGGGGTGGCGCCCCTACTAATTACTACCGACTCCCTTGTGGAGGATGTCCATTTCCGGAGGGATTCCCCGCCGGAAGCACTCGGGTGGAAGGCCCTGGCAGTAAATATCAGCGATATAGCCGCCATGGGAGGGATGCCAAAACATTATCTCCTTTCACTCAGCGTTCCCGAAGGGATATCTGTAGATTATCTGGACCGACTTTTCGCCGGGATGACTGATGCAGCAAGAAGACACGGTCTCTCTCTGATAGGTGGAGACACTACATCCTCTCCTGACAGGATTTACATATCAGTAACAGTGATAGGGGAGGCCTCAAAAAATATCTTGCTGAGAAAGGGCGCCAAGGCAGGGGACCAGATATTCGTTACCGGAACGCTGGGAGATTCGGCGCTGGGATTGAGGATGTTGGAAGAGTCGGGAGTTGGGAGTTGGGAGTTGGGAGTAAAGGACTTAAAACTCAAAACTATTATTAATCGCCATCTAAGACCTGTTCCCAGGGTTAAAGAAGGAATACTTCTTGCAAACAGCGGGACGATAACCTCAATGATAGACATAAGCGACGGTCTGTTGGCGGATCTGGGGCATATATGTGAAGAAAGCAAGGTAGGCGCCACGGTTTGGGCAGATAAAATTCCTCTCTCCAAAGGCTTTAAGTCCCTGTCAGACAGGTTTGGGGGAATAGATCTCGCCCTTAGCGGGGGAGAAGATTATGAGCTCTTATTTACCGTAAACGGGAAGGAAGTTAAGAACTTCTTGAGCGAGGCAAAGGGAGTAAAATCCACCCATATTGGCGAGATAACAAAGGGGAAAGGGGTACGGGTGGTCGGCAAAGATGGGCAGTTGCATATCCCCCAAAGGAGTGGATATGAGCATTTCAAGGGATAAAGAGGAAGTAAGGCCGGAGCCTTTCATCCTTAAGGATTCCTTGCCTTTCCATTACACGGAGGGCACACTAAAGGCCATAAGGGATATTATCTTTAAAAAGGAAGGATTCGATTTAGATTCATATAAGGACAAGTGCATCCAAAGAAGGATATCATACAGGATAAGAACCTCAGGTTGCAAGAGCGTAGAAGACTACATAGAAACCCTAAGGAAGAAAGAAGAAGAGGTAAAGAGGCTCCTCAGCGCATTGACTATAAATGTCACTGAGTTTTTCAGGAATCGCTCAACATTCGATAAGTTGAGGGACGTTGTCTTGCCTGATATATTCGCCATGAAGGAGCGGGAAAGATCGGTAAGGATATGGAGCGCAGGCTGCGCCAGCGGGGAGGAACCTTACACTGTTGCCATCATCCTGAAAGAGTCTTTCCCCGAGGAGCTGAAAAGGTTTAACATATCGATAACAGCAACCGACGTGGATGAAGAAATAATAAATAAGGCAGCAGCCGGGGTTTTTACAAGTGACAAGCTGACCGGTCTGGACCCTCCCCTGAGAGCCAAATTTTTTCAGGAAAGCGGAGACGGCTACAGGCTCTCCGATGATATAAAGAGGATGGTTTCTTTCAAGAGACAGGATATATTTCATGAAGGACTGAACGGGGAGAATGACCTTATCATTTGCAGAAACCTGCTGATATATTTTTCAAAAGAAAAGCAGGAATGGGTGCAGAATAAGTTCTGGAAAAACCTCAACCCGGGCGGGTTCCTGCTTCTCGGCAGGGCGGAAATACTGGTGGGAGAGAGCAGGAAATTTTTCTTGACAGTATGCCCAAGGGAGAGGGTATACAGAAAACCATTTTAAATTTGCAATTTTAAATTTGCAATCAGGAGGTACGTATGAGGATAGAGTGGGGTTACAAGTTTATTATCGGTTTTATTGTGATCATAGCATCTGTGGTGCTGGTTCCATATCTGATCGGGTTTCTACAGATGGAGGGCTGGATAAATCAGATCATTTCAACCCTTGCAGCGATAATAGTGGGGCTCACCATAGGGACGTTAATGGCCAGAGACGTCAGCAGAGACTTTAAAAGGCTTACCTCCTCGGCGGAACAGATAAGCAACGGAGACCTTACCTGCAAGATGGATATGTCTTATAAAATATTTCCCGATGAGACAGTGGACCTTGCAGAGGCACTGAACAAGATGGCCTCAAACCTTCATGCACTGGTGGGACACATAAAGGAGGTATCCGACAAGGTCTCTGAGTCTGCACAAGGGCTTTCGGCAACGGCTGAGGAGATGAACGCTTCAACCGAAGAGATAGGCTCCACTATGGAACATGTATCCAAGGGGGCTGAACAGCAGGCCGAATTAGCGGAAAGGACATCAAAGATCATAAAAGAAATGGCTTCATCCATAGAACTGATAGCAATAAGCGCAAAGGATGCCTCGGATTCAGCCACTGCCACGAGCCGGACTGCGGAAAATGGCGGGAATATGGCCCGGGCGGCCACTGACAAAATGAAAAAAGTCTTTGAAACCATCGATTCATCCAGTACCTCCGTCATAAGCCTTGGGGAGAAGGTATCTCAAATTGCCAAGATTGCCGACGTAATAACAAGGATAGCCCAACAGACCAACCTCCTTGCCCTGAATGCCACCATTGAGGCAGCCAGGGCCGGTGAATATGGAAGGGGTTTTGCCGTAGTTGCCGAAGAAGTGAGGAAGCTGGCGGAAGGCACTGCCAACTCTGCGGAGGAGATTACAAAGATCATAGAGGATGTGGAAAAGGAAAGCGGTAAGACATTGGAGATAATGAAGGAAAGCACCAGAGAGATAGAGGCAGGGAAAGAGGTTATAAACACCACAACCAGGTCTTTTGAGGACGTGGTCCGGATAGTTGTGGAAACGACCGCAAAGGTAAAGAAGATATCTGACCTCTCCGAGAAGAGCACAGAAGGGGCGGAAAAGATGGTCAAGGCCATAGATGAGATTGCAAGGGTGGCGGAGGATAATGCAGCGTCAACTCAACAAGTTTCGGCAGCCACAGAGGAACAGACCGCCTCAATGGAAGAGATGGCGAGCTCTGCCCAGGACCTCTCTGACATGTCTGATAAGCTGAAAGATGTTATATCGAAATTCAAGATATAAAAGAGAATTTTATGAATCAGGTACTTATATTCCAGCTCGGGGAAGAGAATTACGGTGTAGATATCCTGAAAATCAGGGAGATAGTTGAGCTTGTCCCGTTAACACCTGCACCCAACGCCCCTAACTGGGTGGAAGGGGTATTAAATCACCATGGGAGGGTTGCAACCGTGTTAAACCTCTCTTCCTTTTTTGACCTTCCATCAGAGGGGAGGAAGGGATCGAAAAAGATCGCTGTAATCGATGACCCGTCTATGGATGTCGGAATATTGCTGGAAGAGCCGCTGGAGGTCATTTCCGAATGGGAAACAAAGGCAGAAATATCAAGAGAGCCCGAATTTGTGAAAAACAGATATGTTGCCGGCGTTCTCATCTCAAAGGGCCGGATAGTAAATCTATTCGACATCGACAAGCTGTTAAATGACCTGGATAGTTATTTTGAATAACCGTTATTAGATGAGCCTCTTGCAAAATGCTTCATAGATTTAACCACAAAGGGCACGAAGGACACAAAGTTAAAGAAAAGGCTTCAAATGCCTCTATATTTTGATTTTTCTTCGTGTTCTTTGTGTCCTTTGTGGTAAAAACAGTTTTTAAATGACCTGGCTTTAGAGTTTTGCAAGACCCTTATGATGTTAGATTTTAGAACACTAACGACTACACATTAAGCAGTCGGAATTTATGGAGGTAATATGTCTTACAAGATCCTTATTGTGGATGATGCGGCCTTTATGAGAAATATGATCAAAGATGTCTTTGGAGCAATACCCGGGTTTTCCGTAATCGGGGAGGCATCCAACGGCGTAGAGGCTGTGGAGAAATACAAAGCCCTTCAGCCCGACTTGGTTACCATGGACATAGTTATGCCGCTTAAAAGCGGCATAGAGGCGGCTAGGGAAATAACCTCTGCGCACAGGGAGGCCAAGATAATAATGTGCAGTGCCCTGGGGCAGGAAAGTCTGGTCATGGAAGCTATAGAGGCCGGGGCCAAAGACTTTATCGTCAAACCGTTCAAGGCTGAGAAGGTTCAGGAAGTTGTCAACAGGGTGATGGGAATAAAGGCGTAAGATGTAGAGGCGAACCTTGTGTTCGCCTGTCTCACTGGGGTTTTAAATGGATATGTCCAAATACAAAGGTATGTTCCTGGCGGAGGCCGGGGAGCATTTGAACAATATGAACCAGCTTGTCCTCGCCCTGGAAAAGGAACCTGGTAAAAAAGAGGATATAGACTCGCTTTTCAGGGCTGCCCATTCTATTAAAGGCATGGCAGCCTCTATGGGCTACCAGGAGATATCGGAACTCAGTCATAAGATGGAAGATATGATGGACAGGTTCCGAAAAGAAGAGATGTCTGTAACACCTGAGGCCACTGATATCCTGCTTGAGGGGATAGATGCCCTGGAAAGACTTGTTGAAGCGGTAGAGCAGGACAGGCCAGCCGATGTTGATATTGCAAAGATAATAGAAAAGATTAAGGGTTACGGAGCCCAAAAGCTGGTCGCCAGTGGCCAGACGCTTGTGGTCAGTGAGAAACCTGCTACTGAAGTCGAGCCACCGGCCACTGCCCACCGACCACTGACTACTGGTTTTAATATATCCATAGAAATCTCTCCGGATTCTCAGGCGCCATCTGTCAGGGCCTTCCTGATTATCAGGAGAATAAAAGAACTTGGAGATCTCTTATCAACAATCCCTTCCGAAGCAGAGATAAAGAACGGAAAGTTCTCGGGGCGGTTGTCTGCAAAAATCTCAACAGATGCGGCACAGGATAAGATTGAAGAGGCAATCAGGGGAGGAGGGGAAGTGGTCTCGGTGGCCTTTGAGCCAATCAGCGCTGAGGTTTCTATTGCCGAACCCGCTGAACAATCTAAACCGGAGACCCCGAACCTGAAGGCCGAAACTGTAAAGGAACATGAACTTCCAAAGGTTGTCAAGGTCAATACCTCTCTTCTCGACTATTTTGTAAACGCCATAGGCGAGCTCATCATAAATAAGTCCAGGCTTCATCAGGTTTCCAAGGGGATACCCTCCAAGGAGTTAAAGGACGGGCTTAATCAACTGGACAGACTTGTCAGGGATCTGCAGACCCAGGTAATGAGCGTCAGGATGATGCAGATAGAAAGTATAACCGAGAGATTTCCAAGGGTAATTAGGGATCTGGCCAGGAAAGAGGGAAAAGAGGTTGATCTTGATATAGAGGGGCAGGACATAGAATTGGACCGCTCCATAATTGAAGGACTGGGGAATCCCCTGATACATTTAATCAGAAACTGCGTAGATCACGGGATTGAGCTGCCCGATGAGAGAAGGGCGTCGGGGAAACCACGAACTGCAAGGATATCCATAAAGGCCTCCAGGGAAAAGGATCAGGTATCCATAGAGGTCTCTGATGACGGCAGGGGAATGGACCCTGAAAGACTTAAAGACGCGGCAATAAAAAAGGGCGTTATAACTCAGGAACAGGCGGCAGAGATGGACAATAAAGAGGCACTGTTTCTTACATGCCTCCCCGGCTTCAGCACGGCAAAAAAGGTCTCCGATGTATCGGGAAGGGGAGTCGGCATGGACGCAGTCAAGTCTGCGGTGGAATCCATGGGAGGCGGCATTGATATAAACTCAAGGGTAGGAGAAGGGACCACTATTACACTGAGGCTTCCACTGACGGTAGCCATAATCCAGTCTTTGCTGGTGGAGTTGGCGCCTGAAACATTTGCCATACCCATAAACAGGGTCTTGAGGACGCTGGAGGTAGAGAAGAGCGATGTAAAGATGAGTCAAAAGCAGAAGCTTATTGATTTTAACGGATACCTGATACCGCTTCTCAGCCTTAGAAAGATCCTCGGACTACCGTCTTTACCCGCGCAGGAAAGATTCATACCGGTTGTCGTAACAGAGGTCAGGGGAAGGATTGTGGGGCTCGTGGTAGACAAGTTCTTAGGTCAGCAGGAAACCTTTATTAAACCACTCGGAAGGCCTTTAAACAAGATATCGGGCCTTTCAGGTACGACAGTCCTCGGTAACGGCAGGACGATATTCCTGCTGGACATGGGAAACCTGATTTAAAGATAGGGGGATAGATGAAAAAGTTATCCGAAGGCGAGCTTGATTTCCTGAGGGAACTTTCCAATATCGGTGTAGGGCATGCAGCCACTGCCCTTTCCCAGCTTATTGGAAGACAGGTAGGAATGAGGGTCCCAAAGGTAACTATTGTGGACCTATCGTCTGTTCCTGAATTAATGGGCGGGAGCGAAAAAATAGTGAGCGGGGTATACCTCCAGGTCTTGGGGGATGCCAGGGGCGGTATCTTGTTGATATTCCCCGACGAAAGTTCCAAGGCGCTGTTAAAGCTCTTATTGAAAGGTGAGGAGGACCCTCTTTCGGAGATGGGTATGTCGACCCTGAAGGAGGTCGGGAATATCCTGGCATCAGCATATTTAAGCGTACTCGGGAATATGCTCGACATAACTCTGATCCCATCCATCCCCTCCCTGGCACATGACATGGTCGGGGCCGTTGTGGACCTTGTGCTGATAAATTTAGGAGAGGTTGGCGATACAGCATTTGTCTTCGAGACTGAGTTTTACGATATAGCAGAGGATATAAAGGGGCATTTTTTCCTTCTTCCCGACCCTGATTCCATAGATGTTATAATGAAAGCCATAAAGAGGAAAAATGGATAGGATCGTAGTCAAAATAGCTGACTACAGGATTGCCAGCGGTTCCTCAATCCTGACCACTTACGGCCTTGGTTCCTGTCTGGCCGTTGTCCTCTATGATCCTGAAATAAGGACCGGCGGGATGGGGCACATCATGCTTCCTAACGGCAACCGCATCAGGGAATCTGGAAACCCTAAAAAGTTTGCAGACCTGTGCATCAGGGATATGCTGAGAGAGCTGGAAGATAACGGCTGCAAGACAGATAGGATGGTGGCAAAGATAGCAGGCGGCGCAAAGATGTTCGAACTCCAGTACAAAGAAAAGTTGGGGATAGGGGAAAGAAACCGTGACGCGGTACTGGCTGAACTCGCAAAGAGAAGAATCCCTTTGATGGCCGAAGATACCGGCGGGAATTACGGCAGGACAGTGGAGTTTTATACGGAGAACGGCCATATGCTGATAAAGTCGCTTAGACATGCAACAAAGGTCACCTGATGAATCCGAATGCACTAAAAGAACTCCTTGACGGCGTAAAAAACGGAATCGTTTCAACGGAAACAGCCCTTGCCAGACTCAAGACCCTCCCCTTTGAGGATATGGGACAGGCAGTAATAGACAACCACAGGGAGCTCAGGCAGGGTTTTCCCGAGGTCATCCTGGGCGAAGGGAAGAGCGCAACCCAGATAGTGATGATAATTGAACGGATGCACTCAAACGGCTCCAATGTCCTGGCGACCAGGATGACCCCGGAAAAGGCTGAGGCCGTTATCCAGGTATTCCCGTCAAGCCAGTACAACCAGGATGCCAGGACCATCACGCTTTTAAAAAGGGAGATTGAAGATACCGGAAAAGGTGTGATCATGGTAATCTCAGCTGGGACCTCGGACATCCCTGTAGCAGAAGAAGCTGCGGTAACTGCCTCCGTCATGGGCAACAGGGTTGACAGGCTTTATGATGTGGGAGTGGCCGGAATTCACAGGTTGTTCCATCACTCGGAAAGGATTACATCCGCCAATGTCCTGATAGTATGCGCAGGGATGGAAGGTGCTCTCCCGAGTGTGGTTGGAGGTTTTGCGGCAAGGCCGGTAATCGCCGTCCCGACCAGTGTTGGTTATGGGGCTAATTTTGGAGGCATTGCCGCCCTTCTCGGTATGCTTAACTCGTGCGCTCCTGCAGTGACAGTTGTAAATATTGACAATGGATTCGGGGCGGGGTATGTTGCGAGCCTTATAAACAGAAAGGACTAAAAGAAAGGTGGAGGCAGAGGTAGAGAAAGATTTTCTTTACCTTTACCTTTACCTCTACCTGAGGTTTTTGTGATTGCATACTTCGATTGTTTTTCAGGCATCAGTGGTGATATGATCGTTGGGGCCCTTCTGGATGCAGGGGTCCCGTTCGATTGGCTGAGAGATGAACTGGGAAAGCTTCCTCTGAACGGTTATAGATTGGAGGTAGAGGATGTTAAAAGGGGGGGAATTGGGGGGAAGAGATTCCGAGTAATTGTAGAGGTAGAGCAATCTGAAAGAAAACTTGGTGATATAAAGAAAATAATAGAGAACAGTACCCTTTCTGATGATGTCAAAGACCTCAGCATAAAGGTATTTGAAAGGCTTGCGGAGGCAGAGGCAAGGGTTCACAGGGTCGGTGTTGACGAGATACATTTTCATGAGGTTGGAGGGATTGACTCCATAATCGATATAGTATCGTCATCACTATCCCTTTCTTATCTGAGGATAGACAGAGTTTATTCATCAGAGGTAGCTTTATCACAGGGGACTGTTTCATGCAGCCACGGACTTTTGCCGTTACCGGCGCCTGCGGTAATGGAACTGCTTACAGGAGTGCCTGTATATCAGGCAGGGGTTAGAGGTGAACTGGTAACCCCGACGGGAGCGGCGTTCCTTTCTGTTGTATGCGAAGGGTTTGGCGCAATCAGGCCCATGAGACTTAAATCTACAGGGTACGGGGCTGGGGAGAGGGAAAACGAAGGACTCCCGAACCTGCTCAGGGTCATGATTGGGGAAGAATACGAAAGCACAGGGGTCAAAGACATCGACTCGAACCCTCTGGAAGTTGACTCTGTCATGGTCATCGATGCCAACATAGACGATATGAACCCTGAGATTTACGGCTTTGTCATGGACAGGCTTTTAGACGAAGGGGCACTGGATGTCTCCCTGACGCCTGTATATATGAAAAAGGGAAGACCCGGAACCCTTCTCAAGGTCATCTGCCAGGTCGGGAAAGAAAGGGAGATGGCCGACATACTCCTCAGGGAAACATCGACCATAGGTGTGAGGTTTTACAGGACCGACAGATTAAAGGTTTGCAGGGAATCGGTAGAGGTCCAGACAAGGTTCGGGAAAGTAAACGTGAAGGTGGCCAAGACCCCCTGGAATGATAAGGCCCAACCGGAGTATGATGACTGCAGGAAGCTGGCTCTTGAGAAAGGTGTCCCCATCAGGGAGGTTTATACCGAAGCGATGAAAGAGTTTGAAAGAGGTGGCTATGAGCGACAGGCATAAGATCCTGGTGGTAGACGATGATGCCATTTCCAGGAATATAGTCAAGGAGATCCTCAGCAGCGAAAGCTACGAGGTAATAGAGGCATCGAACGGGAATGAAGCCATGCGCAAGGCGGTGGTAGCCAATCCCGACCTTATCCTCCTTGATCTCATAATGCCCGGGGTGGATGGGTTTGAGGTCTGCAGGAGACTTAGAACGGAGTTGGACACTGTAGCTGTACCTATCATCATTTTTTCCTCAAAGGCCGAGAAAGAGGATATCCTTAAAGGGTTGGAGGTCGGGGCAAACGACTATATCTTGAAGCCGGTGGAACCTTTTGAGCTAAAGGCGAGGATAAAGGCCCATCTGCGGCTGAAAAGCCTCTATGACGATGCCCATGCGGAAAAAAAGGACCTCTTGACACTCCTTGAGATATCTCAGGCGGTCTCCTCCACTCTTCACTCGAACGAGATATTATACACCATAGTCAAGAGGGTAGCGGAGATAATAGAGGTCGCCAGGTGTTCCATAGTCAAGATAGGCAAGAAGCATGGGATAGGGTATGTCGTCACGACTTATGAGAATCCCAACATCAAGAACCTCCCTATTGAACTTGACAAATATCCTGAAATAAAAAAGGCCCTTGATATAAAGGGAACGGTGATAATAGACGACATCTTCAACGACCCGCTGATGGTTGATGTGAGGGATAGTCTTATAAAACTTAATTTCAGCTCACTCCTCGTTATCCCTATAATGGTCAGGGAGGAGGTGGTGGGGACCCTTTTCCTCAGGACTTCCAGGAAGGAGAAGAGCTTCACTCCGAGGGAAGTAAAGTTGTGCCAGATCATAGCCAACCTCGCGGGGAACGCACTGGCGAATGCGCACATGTTTGAATCTACCGAACTTGCGAACCTGGAACTGGAGAAACTTGCCATAACAGACGGCCTTACAGGGGCATTTAACCACCGTCATTTCCGCGCAAGGCTGGACGATGAGTTCAACCGCGCAAAAAGATACAAATCCCCCCTCTCCTGTATAATGCTGGACATAGACTATTTCAAGAGCATCAACGATGCCTTCGGCCACAAGCAGGGAGACATAGTCCTTAAAGAGATAACGGACGTCATAAAAAATAACGCAAGGAAGACAGATGTGGTAGCCCGCTATGGAGGAGAGGAGTTTGTGGTCCTCCTGCCCCAGACTGACAAGGACGGCGCATTCATGCAGGCCGAACGCATCAGAACTGCTGTAAAAGGTTACAGGTGCTCAGAACAGGACAGGTGCATAATGGTAACTATCAGCCTCGGCGTTTCAACATTCCCCTCACCGGATATAAACAAGGCAGATGACCTGGTGGGATTGGCTGATAACGCCCTGTATAAGGCAAAGAACAACGGGAGAGACAGAACTGTAGCAGCGTAAAAACAGGTAGAGGTAGAGAGAAGCAGTTCTTTACCTTTACCTTTACCTGCATTTTATTTTCGGAGGCTTTTAATTGAATTATAAGGAAACAATAAATCTGCCCTTAACAGAGTTCCCCATGAGGGCCAACCTGAATCAGAAGGAACCGGAATTCCTGAAAGAATGGGAAGAAAAGGGGATATATAAAAAACAGCGAGAGATGTCTCAAGGAAGGCCGAAATATGTCCTGCATGACGGTCCTCCTTACGCCAACGGCCGCATCCATATAGGGCACTCCATCAACAAGATTCTGAAAGACATAGTCGTAAAGTCGAGGCAGATGTCGGGTTTCGACGCCCCATATGTCCCAGGTTGGGACTGCCACGGCCTACCCATAGAGCTTCAGGTGGACAAGGACCTCGGTGCAAAGAAGCAGGGGATGAGCAAGGTAGATATCCGAAAACACTGCCGGGAGTATGCAGGGAAGTTCATAGATATACAGAGGGATGAGTTCAAGAGGCTTGGGATCCTCGGCGACTGGGATAATCCTTATCTTACCATGGACTATGCCTATGAGGCAGCCACGGCAAGAGAACTGGGAAAGTTCTTTGAAAAAGGTTCCGTCTACAAGGGTAGAAAGCCTGTCCACTGGTGCTCCTCTTGCCAGACCGCCCTGGCAGAGGCTGAGGTGGAGTACAATGAGAAGACGTCGCCGTCGATTTATGTTAAATTCAGTGGTCAGTGGCCGGTGGTCAGTGGCCGGTTAAAGGATTTGATAGGAGAGCGGCAGTTCGCTTTTGTTATCTGGACCACTACACCCTGGACCATCCCGGCCAATATGGCGATTGCAGTCCATCCAGATTATGAGTATTCAATTATAGAAGTTTCTGACCACCGACCAACGGCCACTGGACACTCGTTACTGATCCTTGCCACTGAACTTGTCCCTTCCTGCATGGAGAAATGGGGGATATCAGATTACAAGACCCTTGGAAAAATAAAAGGTGAGGAACTTAAGGGGATCGTATGTAAGCATCCTTTCATAGAGCGTAACTCTGTTGTTGTAACAGGAATCCATGTCACACTGGATGCAGGAACAGGCTGCGTGCATACTGCACCGGGCCACGGTGAAGACGATTACAGGATTGGCCTTGAATACGGACTTGAGATATATACCCCTGTGGACAAGGCGGGTAAATTTACCTCTGATGTCCCTTTCTTTGCAGGAGAGTATGTATTCAAGGCCAATAAGTCAGTAATAGAGAAGTTAAGTGAGGTGGGTGCCCTGATAAAGGAGGAGTCTATCCAGCACTCATATCCCCACTGCTGGAGGTGCAAGGGGCCAATCATATTCAGGGCCACTGAGCAGTGGTTCATATCTATGGAGAGGAATGATCTAAGGAAGAAGGCCATAGATGCGATAAGCACCGAAATCCGTTGGATACCCCACTGGGGTAAGGACCGTATTCTGGGGATGATAACCAACAGGCCCGACTGGTGCATTTCGAGGCAGAGAACGTGGGGAGTTCCCATAACCGTCTTTTACTGCAAGGGGTGCGGTGAGATTTTTTCAGAAAAGCGCGCGTTTGACCATGTGGTATCCCTCTTTGAAAAAGGAGGGGCTGATGTCTGGTATGAAAAGGATGTGAAAGAGCTCCTTCCACCAGATGTTAAATGCAAGAAGTGCGACGCAAGCGAATTCGAGAAGGAGATGGATATCCTTGACGTCTGGTTTGACTCAGGGGTAAGCCATGCGGCAGTCCTTGAGAAAAGGAATGACCTCCAGTCTCCCGCAGACCTATACCTCGAGGGAAGCGACCAGCACAGGGGATGGTTCCATTCCTCCCTCCTCGCCTCCATGGGGACCAGGGACAGGGCGCCTTACAAGGCAGTCCTTACCCACGGATTCGTTGTAGACGGCGAAGGAAAGAAGATGTCCAAGTCCGCAGGAAATGTCGTAGCCCCCCAGGAGGTAATAAAAAAGTATGGCGCAGAGGTTTTAAGACTGTGGGTCGCTGCAGAGGACTACAGGGACGATATCCGTATATCGGAAAACATCCTGGTTCAGCTCTCCGAGGCATATAAGAAGATAAGGAACACATTCCGCTATCTCCTGAGCAACCTTTACGACTTTGACCCTTCAAAGGATATGCTCCAATACAAGGATATGCTTGAGATAGACAGATGGGCCCTACAGAGGCTCCACAACCTGACAACAAGGATAGAAAAATCATATGACGACTTTGAGTTTCACGCAATCTACCATTCAGCCCATGCCTTCTGCGTCAACGACCTCTCTTCCTTTTATCTCGACATACTGAAGGACAGGTTATATACGGCAAAAAAAGATTCTGTGGAGAGACGCTCTGCCCAGACTGCACTTTATCATATCCTTGATTCACTTTTAAGGCTTTTGGCCCCCATATTCTCCTTCACGTGCGAGGAGGCATGGAGGCAGATGCCAAAGGTTGAGGGCAGGGAAGAAAGTATACACCTGGCCCTGTTTCCGAAACCAAAGGAGGAATGGAAGTCAGGAGACCTTCTGGAAGGATGGGAAAAAATACGCTCCGTACGAGAAGAGGCATTAAAGGTCCTTGAGATAGCCAGAAAAGAGAAGATGATAGGGAACTCCCTTGAAGCGGAAGTAACCCTTTATGCGCCTGAAGAGCTTTACAAATTCCTGAAGGGTTATGAAGAGCAGCTTAAATACATATTCATAGTTTCCGGTGTCATCCTTTACAGCGAAGACAGGGGGAAACCTGTTGAAGTGACGGTGGCCAGGGCGCAGGGACAGAAGTGCGAGAGGTGCTGGAACTACGAAGTATCCGTGGGAATCAACAGCAGTCATCCTACAGTGTGTAACAGATGCGTGCAGGCGGTGAGTTAAGTGGCCAGGAGGCAGGCGTCAGGAGTCAGCAAAAAAAAATATATCCTGTTAATGGCCATCGTTGTGCCGGTTCTGCTTCTTGATCAGCTAACAAAGCTCTACATAGTCTCAAGATTCAGCCTCTATGAGTCAATCACTGTATTTGACAACTTCTTCCACATAACCTACATCCTGAATCCCGGGGCTGCCTTCGGGATATTTGCAGGGAGTGCTGCTTCATTCAGGATCCCATTCTTTCTGACCCTTTCAGTTGTCGCTTCTGTCGGGATAATCATTTTTTACAGGGCTATAGAGGAAAGGCTGGTTCAGGTGGCCCTTTCCCTTATCCTGGGTGGTGCCATAGGGAACATGATAGACAGGGCAAGGCTTGGCGAGGTTATTGATTTCATCGACGTACACTGGTATAATAATCATTGGCCGGCATTCAATGTAGCTGACTCCGCCATAACCATAGGTGTCGGGCTTATGATTTTAGACATGATTTTGAAAGAAAAAAAGAAGAAAGACATATAATCCACAGATTTCACAGATTGGCGCAGATTAAAATCGCCTAAGAAATAATCTGTGAAATCTGCGTAATCTGTGGATATAAGTATAAAAGGTTTATGCATCCCATCTTAATCAAGATCGGTCCCCTTACCATATACTCTTACGGCTTCTTCCTCGCCATAGGCTTTCTCCTTGCAATTTTCTATTCCACCAGGGAGGCCAGAAGGGTCGGGGAGGACCCGCAGAAGATATCTGACCTTGCCTTTTATCTTATAATTGCCTCCCTTGTTGGAGCAAGGCTCCTTTTTATAATTGTCGAACCTCATGACTTCTTGGAAAACCCCCTGGAGATCATCAAGGTCTGGAAGGGAGGTCTCGTCTTCTATGGCGGGTTTATCGGAGCCCTCATTACGGGCATCTGGTATGTAAAGAGGCACGGGATGCCTATCTGGAAAACCGCTGACATCATTGCCCCTGCCATTGCCCTTGGTCAGTCATTGGGGAGGATAGGCTGCTTTTCTGCAGGGTGCTGCTATGGCAGAGAGACGGAAGTACCCTGGGCAGTGACATTTACAGACCCCAACTCCCTCGCCAGGATCGGGATACCACTTCATCCTACCCAGCTGTACGAGGCTGCCCTGGACTTCGGGATATTCCTTTTCCTGATCTCCTTCAGGAAGAGGAAGACCTTCGAAGGCCAATTGATATGGCTCTATACACTTCTCTATGCCGTCGTACGTTTCATTGTGGAGTTATTCAGGGGTGATCCGAGAGGGTCTGCCCTGGACAAACTGCTTTCAACCTCCCAGTTTATAGGCATAGTCATGGCCATAGTTGCATTAACTATGCTTATTAAGCTCGGCAGGAAAAAGTCCGCCATTGCCTAAAGACATATCAAATAGCTGGCTTTTACGCACCACCATCAGCGCCACCCTTTCCTGGCTGATGAAGCTTATACTGACGGGACTCTTCTTCTACGCATCATATAAAGGTGATTACCTCCTGGCTGCGGCGGCCATAATTGCAATCGTCCTTTCACTGCTTCCCAGCCTTCTCGGAAGGAACTATAACGCTACCCTACCATGGGAACTCGATTTTCTCATAACCCTGGCCTTTTTCCTTCACACATTTTTTGGCGAGTGGCTCAGGTTTTACGATAAGTTATGGTTCTTTGACAAGTTCATGCACCTCTACGGGACCAGTATAATTGCCATCATGGCATTCATGATAGTCTATACGTTCCATGCCACCAAGAAACTCCGGCTAACCCTACCCTTCACCGGCCTCTTTACCATCACATTTGCTATGGCAGTTGGAGGATTATGGGAGATAGGGGAGTTCACCTTCGACAAACTCTTAGACAGAAACACCCAATACAGCCTCGACAACACCATGTGGGACATGATCAACAACGTCATAGGGGGAACGGTTGTCGCCGTCCTTGGGATGCTTTACATCAGGCCGGAGGAAAGAAAGAGGATAACAAAGACGATTGGCGAAGTCTTCAATATAAGGAATCATAAGAAAAGAAGGCTCCACAGGCAATAAAAAAGGCCCCTGGGTCTCCAGGGGCCTTTTGTTTACGATAAACTGTTATTAGCAGTCGTAGTAAAGGGCGAACTCGTAAGGCGTAGGCCTCATGGCCATTGGTTTAACCTCTTTGTCCGTCTTGTACTCAATCCAGGTCTCAATAACGTCCTTGGTGAATACATCCCCCTTCAGCAGGAACTCATGATCATTCTGAAGCGCCGTAAGGGCCTCTTCGAGTGAGCCGCAGCATGAAGGAACCTTTGAGAGCTCCTCTGGGGACAGACCGTAGATGTCCTTGTCGAGAGGATCGCCAGGGTGGATCTTGTTCTGGATTCCGTCAAGGCCGGCCATCAACATGGCGGCAAATGCCATGTAACCGTTACATGCAGGGTCTGGGAACCTGACCTCAATCCTCTTCGCCTTAGGAGAAGGTGAGTACATAGGGATCCTTATGGATGCAGACCTGTTCCTTCCTGAGTAAGCCAGGTTCACAGGGGCCTCAAAACCTGGGACAAGCCTTCTGTAAGAGTTGGTTGTCGGGTTGCAGATGGCGTTGAGGGCCTTGGCGTGCTTCAGGATACCGCCGATGTAATAAAGGGCCATCTTGCTCATCCCGCCGTATTCCTCACCGGCAAACAGGGGCTTTCCATCCTTCCAGAGGCTCTGGTGAACATGCATACCGCTCCCGTTGTCCCCAAAGATCGGCTTTGGCATGAATGTAACGGTCTTGTTGTGCATGTAAGCCACATTCTTTACTATATGTTTGAACCACTGGAGCTGGTCGCCCATTTTCAGGAGGGAGTTAAACCTGATATCGATCTCTGCCTGTCCTGCGGAAGCAACTTCGTGGTGCTGCCTCTCGACGGGGATCCCCATCCTTTCCATTATCATGCACATCTCAGTCCTGATATCCTGCTGGGAATCAGTCGGGGAAACAGGGAAGTAACCTTCCTTGTATCTTGGCTTGTAACCAAGGTTCGGGCCCTCTTCCCTTCCTGTGTTCCAGCGTCCCTCTATGGAGTCTATGTAGTAAAACCCGTGGTTGCCATGCTGATCAAAACGGATGTCATCGAATATAAAGAACTCCGGCTCAGGGCCAAAGTATGCAGTGTCTGCAAGACCTGTTGATTTGAGGTATGCCTCTGCCTTCTTTGCTATGCTCCTGGGATCCCTGGAGTAGGTCTCTCTTGTTATAGGGTCTATGATGTCGCAGATAAGGCTGAGTGTGGCCTCCTCCATGAACGGGTCCATGACTGTTGTTGATGCATCCGGAATAACAAGCATGTCGCTGGCATGGATAGGCTGCCAACCCCTGATGCTGGAGCCGTCAAAACCCAGTCCTTCCTCGAATATCTCCTCCTTCAGCTCCGAGACAGGGATGGTGAAATGCTGCCATATCCCTATGAAGTCAAGAAACTTCAGGTCCACCATCTTTGCATTATTCTCACTTGCAAACTTTACTACATCTTTCGGGGTCATTTCGTTCTCCTCCTTATATTTTTATTAAATCGCCTCTTCCCCTCTTTCCCCTGTCCTGATCCGCACAACCTCTTCCACTGTGGTGACGAATATCTTTCCGTCCCCTATCCTCCCAGTCTTGGCCGCGTTCTCTATGGTCTCTATGACCTTGTGGACCATTTCGTCCTTGACAACGATCTCCATCTTTATCTTAGGGAGGAAATCTACAACATATTCCGCACCCCTGTAAAGCTCAGTATGCCCCTTCTGGCGGCCAAAACCCTTTACCTCTGTAACCGTTATCCCCTGGATGCCTATCTCATTTAATGCGTCCTTTACCTCATCCAGTTTAAATGGTTTTATAATCGCAGTTAAAAGTTTCATATCTAAGACCTCCGGTCGTTCTGGTTGCTTTTAGCACAAATAATTAATCTATGCAAGGAGGAATAAACGCCCAAATCCACCACCTATTTCATAGTGGTCTTTCAGCCTGTGAAATTTATGATCAAATTACGCCCAAATTCATCTCTTCATGATCAAACCAACTGCATTGTCTGTATCCCTCCTGTTTTTATAGTCACAAAGCGCCTATAAGGGCCGATTCTGGGCAAATCTCTCCGTTCCCCTCTTGTTTGGATGTCTCTTTGTTTGCCTGATTTGGACTATAATTGACCTATCCAGTCGCACAATCGGCCAGCATCATGATCTTGTGCCGCATTTGCAGCAGGGTCTCAAATGATGGATGGTCTTTGCTAAGGCGCACTATCAGTCGCCTTGATCTTTCCCTTACCCATGCAGGCAGATTAATAAGCGAATAGCGGATTGCCTTCAGTCGTTTGTTTGCCCACGAACCGCCAAGCACCAGACGCTTCATTAATTCATTCAGGTT
>JAUSKU010000096.1 GCA_030646755.1 Deltaproteobacteria bacterium | reverse complement strand
GGAAATATGGTCTGTTGTATCATCTCTTTAACCCTCCTGGATTTTTGGTTTCACCACACAGGTGAGGATTATACCTCACTGAAACCTTGGATCCAAGAGGGTTTTTGCGTTTTATGGGGCAGCTAACGCGGAATTTGGGTTTGTGCCGGGTCTTTTGGGGACAGATTTGAAATCTGTCCCCAGGGTATAAAATCACTGGACATTCTTGCCATTTTTGCTATAATCACCGGACTTTTAAAGATTTACTTCAGCCACAGAGGGCACAGAGAAATTCTATATTATTAAATAAGTTTTTGTCGCGTGTCTTGGGGGATAATAATAAATCCACGTAAGGAGAAGAACATGAAAAACGACGCGTTTCTTAAGGCATGCAGGAGGGAAAAAACAGATTTTACACCCGTCTGGCTCATGCGCCAGGCCGGCAGATACATGAAGGAATACATGGAGATAAGGAGCAAGCACTCATTCCTTGAGATGTGCAAGATCCCTGAGCTGGCTGCGGAAGTGACCCTTCAGCCGGTGAATAAAATCGGCGTTGACGCGGCCATACTGTTTGCCGATATCCTCCTCCCTCTCGACGGCATGGGGATAGACTTCGAGTTTTCCAAGAACGAGGGGCCTGTAATCCATACCCCGGTGCGCACCAGGAAGGACATAGACAAGGTAAGGTTCACCCCTGCCGAGGAGTCAACCCCTTATGTCATGGAGGCCATAAAGATAGTGCGGAAAGAGCTGAACGACAGGGTCCCTCTGATCGGTTTCTCCGGCGCGCCGTTCACACTTGCCAGCTATATCGTCGAGGGCGGCGGCTCAAAGAATTATGTATACGCAAAGACCCTGATGTTCGAAGACCCGGAAGGATGGCATATCCTTATGGACAAGATAGCCGATACAGTTATCAGCTATCTGAACGCCCAGATAAAGGCCGGTGCCCAAGCGGTCCAGCTGTTTGATTCCTGGGCGGGATGTCTTGGCCCGAAGGATTATGAGGAGTTTGTCCTTCCCCATTCAAAGAAGGTCATAGACAATATAGACAAGAGCGTGCCCCTGATACACTTCGCATTCAATGCATCGACACTCCTCCCGCAGGTCGTAAGGGCAGGCGGGGATGTCATTGGTCTCGACTGGAGGGTGGATGCGGGAGAGGCCTGGAAGACTATTGGTTACGATAGGGCCATCCAGGGGAATTTTGACCCTGTCATTCTTCACGCCCCTATCCCTGCCATAAGGAAGAGGGTAAAGGAGATACTCGATTCCGTTGGCGGAAGGCCTGGTCACATATTCAACCTGGGGCACGGCATACTCCCGACAACCCCTGTGGAACACGCAAAGGCCTTGGTTGACGCAGTCCATGAGTTCAGCAGGAGATAGCGTGACTGCCGTCCTCCTTCTTGCCTTCGGCGGCCCGGAATCCCTCGATGTCGTGGAGCCTTTTCTGAGGAATGTCCTCGTTGGCCGTCCCATCACCCCTGAACTGGTTGAGAGGGTGAAAAAGAGGTACGAGCTGATAGGGGGGAAATCCCCTCTTCCAGAGATCACGAGAAGTCAGGCGCAGCTTTTGGAAGAGCAGTTGAATTCATCTTTTCCGGGGACAGTCCCCATTCTACCCCCCCTTTCGTCCCCCCCTTATCAAGGGGGGGATATGGGGGGGTGGAAGGTCTATGTCGGGATGCGTTACTGGCACCCTTTTATAAAGGAAACAGTAAAGAAGATCAAGGATGACGGCATTAAAAGGATTATAGCGCTCCCGATGGCAGCCCAGAACTCCAAGGCCAGCACCGGTGGTTATATAGACGCCCTTAACAAGGCCCTGGAAGAGTACGCAGGGCTGGATGTGAAGGTGATAGGGGCGTGGAACAGGAACCGTTTTTACATCGAGGCGGTGGCGGAGACGGTAAAGGCGGCGCTGGACGAATTCCCCGGAGAACGGCGAAAAAATGTTGAGGTCATATTCAGCGCCCATTCCCTCCCGAAAAGGACTGTAGAAGGGGACCCGTATGAGGCCCAATTGAGGGAGTCTATAGACGATGTCCTGAAGGTGGTCGGTCCTCTAAACTGGCATCTGGCGTATCAGAGCAAGGGGCAGGCCCCAGTTGAGTGGCTTGGCCCCGAGGTAGAAAAGGTCATGGAAGGGCTTGCAGGTGAGGGGAAGAAGGACGTCCTTATAGTCCCAATTGGTTTTGTCTGCGACCACGTAGAGACCCTTTACGACATAGACGTTGTCTTCAGGAATAAGGCGGATGAACTTGGCATGAACTTCAGAAGGGCCAGGTCCCTCAACGTCTCGCCGACATTCATAGAGGCCCTGGCAGATATAGTAAAAAATACCCCACCCTCACCTTAATCCTCTCCCTGAGGGAGAGGAAATTTATTTGTATCCTCCCTTTCAAGGGGAGGGTCAGGGTGGGGATGGGGTAAAGTAAGGTATTCTCATATGAAACGAGTTGTGATCATCGGCGGAGGTATCTCCGGTCTTTCAACGGCCCTTTATCTCAAGGAGCAGGCGCAGGCCTCAGGGCATGAGGTTGAGTATCTCCTTATAGAGAGGGGAGATAGGCTGGGAGGGAACATCAGGACGGAGAAGTTGGACGGGTTCCTTATAGAAGGCGGCCCGGACTGTTTCCTTTCTGAAAAGCCGTGGGCTGCACGGCTATGCAGGCACATCGGACTTGGGGACCAGATAATACCCACAACTGAAGAGAACAAGGGCACCTTTGTCCTGTCAAATGGAAAGCTCCACGAGATGCCGGAAGGGCTTATCCTCATGGTACCTACAAAGATCATGCCCCTCATTACCACCTCTCTCTTTTCATGGTTAGGGAAGCTGAGGATGGGTTTTGAAATCTTCATCCCGCCAAAACAGGGGAGGGAGGATGAGACATTGGGCTCCTTTGTAAGGCGCAGGCTTGGAAGAGAGGCGCTTGATAAGATAGCCGAGCCTCTTGTTGCCGGTGTCCACGCAGGAGACCCAGAGACAATGAGCATGAGGGCCAGCTTTCCTAAGTTCATGGAGATGGAGGAAGAGCACGGCTCACTTATAAAAGGGATGCTGGCAAGGATGAAGAAGGCGAAAGAGGTACAGAGGGCATCATCAGGGCCGAGGCCGACCATGTTCATGACCCTTAATGGCGGCCTTGGTACAATGATAGAAGCCATTACATCAAGGCTCGACGCCTCTTCCATAAGATTAAATACATCGATATCAGGGATTGAGGAAAAGGACGGAAAATTTCTCATTTATCTGACCGGAAACAGTCCAGATTCTACCCCCCCTTCGTCCCCCCCTTACCAAGGGGGGGATAGAGGGGGGGTGATTGAGGCTGATTCCGTAATCCTTTCAACTCCGGCCCATGTATCGGCCTCATTCTTTAAAGATGCAGATTCTGCGCTGGCAGAAAAGCTTTTATCCATTCCTTACGTCTCGACAGCGACCGTAACACTGGCATTCAAGGCTTCAGATGTAAAGCTCCCAAAGTCGTTCGGGTTTGTGATACCGAGGGTTGAGGAAAGAAAGATAATGGCGGCAACATTCACCTCAAGGAAGTTTGCAGGGCGCTGTTCAGATGAGTATGTGATGGTCAGGTGCTTTGTCGGAGGGTCTAAGAACGAATCCCTTGTGGACCTTGATGACAGGGAAATGGTTGAGATGGTGAGAGAGGAACTAAAAGACATTATCGGGATAAACGCAGAGCCTGTCCTCTCAAGGGTCTACCGCTGGAGGAAGGCGATGCCCCAGTATACAATCGGGCATCTGGAGAGGGTCCGGTGGATATTTGATAGGATACATAAACATCCGGGCCTGTATCTTACCGGAAGCGCCTATCACGGCATAGGGATCAGCGACTCTATTCGTGAAGGTGAAATAACAGCAAAAAAGGCCCTGGATTATCTTTTTTCAAAGGATAAGCAGACATAAATTTAACTATCATAAAAACAAAAGGAGAACGGAATGAGAAAGGGGAGTGTCAGGATTTT
Source organism: Deltaproteobacteria bacterium (assembly GCA_030646755.1). Taxonomy (GTDB): domain Bacteria; phylum Desulfobacterota; class JAENJC01; order JAENJC01; family JAENJC01; genus JAUSKU01. The sequence goes on along the minus strand of JAUSKU010000096.1, from coordinate 64,564 downwards.
TATTGTTGCTGCAGCAACGGTTGCAGTTATGGGCGGATGCGGAAAGGCAAAGAAGGAGGCGGCTTCGGCTGGTGATGTGCTTGCGAAGATAAACGACAAGGTCATAACCATGGATGAGTTCAAGAAGGAGCAGGAAAAGCTCCCGGACTATATAAAGGCCTCTCTCGAAACCAGTGAGGGAAAGAAGCAGTTTCTCGACAACCTGGTGACCAGGGAGCTGATCCTTCAAAAAGGTGAAAAGGCTGGCATGGGCAAGGATGAGGCCGTCATCTCCAAGCTTGAAGAGATCAAGAAGACTCTGGTGATTGAGGCATTGCTGAAAAAGGAGATAGAGGGCAAGGCCGCCTTTGGTGAAAAAGAGGCTGAGGAGTATTACGCCTCCCACAAGGATGAGTTCAAGGAGGGGGAGAAGGTAAAGATCGGCCACATCATGGTTAAGACTGAAAAAGAGGCCAATGACATCCTGAAAAGGCTTGGGAAGAAGGAAAGCTTTGCAAAGCTTGCCAAGAAGTACTCTCTGGCGTCCACTGCATCAAAGGGAGGGGAGCTGGGGTATCTTGAGAGAGGAACCGTCGTCCCGGAGTTTGAGGAGGCCGCATTCAAATTGAAGAAGGCAGGAGACATAAGCCCAGTGGTTGCCGCAGGCTCCGGGTACCATATTATAAAGCTCATGGAAAGGAAAGACGCGGAGGCCCAGTCTTTTGAAAAGGTAAAGGATAAGATAATAGAGATGCAGGCCAAGAAGAAGCAGAAAGAACTGTTTGAGGCCTTTGTCGGCTCACTCAAGAAAGAGGCAAAGCTGGAGATTAACGACTCCCTCCTTGATGAAGGGAAGAAAGAGGAGAAGGCTGTTGAGGGGAAGAAGGAAGAAGGTGTAAGTGAGAAGAAGGAAGCCCCTTCAGAGGAGAAAAAATAAGTGGTCAATGGTCGGTGGTCAGTGGTCAGTAGAAACAGGCCTTCAGGCCTGTTAACATGGCTAAAGCCATGTTTCTACTTCTTTATACTCCTCGCTCCTTGCTTCTCGCTTCTTGCTGAGGCAAGGGCAGATGTGATAGACAGGGTGATTGCCGTTGTGAACGGCCGGCCCGTTGCCTTGAGCGAGCTTACAGAGCGCGCGGCACCTCTCGCAAAGCAGGCATCTGAGACCTTCAGCGGGCCGGAGAGGGAGAAGAGGCTCGCAGAGGTAAGAAAAAGGGTGCTGGAATCCCTTATAGAGGACATCCTTTTGGAGCAGGAAGCGGAAAAGGCCGGGATGAAGGTGTCCGAAAGGGATATAGGCGACGCCATAGATGATGTTAAGAAACAGAACTCCCTGGATGATGAGGGCCTGAAGGTTGCCTTGAAAAGGGAAGGATTGACTTACGAGGGATACAGGGTTCAGATAAAGAGGCAGATAGAAAAGAGCAGGGTGATAGGCCAGCAGGTGAGGTCTAAGGTGAGTGTGTCTGAAAAGGACCTTGCCGAGTATTATGAGAGGAATCAGAGGATGTTTATGTCTGATGCGGAGGTCAAGGTCAGCCATATATTATTCCTTGTTCCTGAAAAGTCCTCGGATGCCGAGATAGAGAGTGTAAAGAAGCAGGCCCTGGATGTCCTTGATATGGCCGGGAAAGGGAAGGATTTTGCTGAACTGGCAAGGGAATACTCCCAGGATGTCTCCGCCAAGGAAGGCGGTTCCCTGGGATATTTCAAGAGGGGGCAGATACTTCCTGCCATTGAAGGTGCGGCCTTTTCTCTGAAAAAGGGCGAGATAAGCGACCTCGTGAGAACCACATACGGCTTCCACATCATAAAAGTTGACGACGCGAAGGGGGCCACTCCCGAACCCTTTGAGTCCGTGAAGGAAAAGATAAAGTCAACTCTGACATCCGAGATGATGGAGCAGAGGTACAAGGAGTGGATGGAGGAGCTTAAGAAGTCAGCTATAATAGAGATAAAATTATAAATATATGTCAAAGCCGATTATAGCCATAACCATGGGAGATCCGGCTGGAATAGGGCCGGAGGTTATCTTGAAGGCCCTGACTCAAAGCGGGGTCAGGGAATCAGGAAGGTTCCTGATTTTCGGGGACGCGAACATCCTTCACAGAGAGGCCAGGAGTCTTGGCCTGACGATTCCGCTGATCCCCATTCCAGAGGTCAGCCAGGCCGAGTTCCCGGCAAACGCTATAGAGATAGTTAATCTGACCATCCTCAGCCCAACCTTCGAATCCGGGAAACCGAGTGCGGCATCCGGTGATGCAGCCTTTAAATACATAAAAAGAGCAGCCACGGCGGCCTTAAATGGAGAGGTTGATGCCGTGGTCACAGCCCCGATAAGCAAAGAGGCGCTGAAGATGGCCGGGCACAACTATCCGGGGCATACCGAGATCCTGGCTGAGCTTTGTAAGACCGACGACTATGCCATGATGCTGGCAGGGCCTCATCTTAGGGTTGTCCTATGCACCATCCATGTCCCGTATACGAAGGTTCCGGCCCTTCTTTCCAGGGAGCTGGTATTCAAGACGATAAGGATAACCCACGAATCGTTATCGAAATACCTTGGAAAAACTCCCAGGATTGCCGTGGCATCCCTTAACCCCCATGCAGGGGAGGGAGGAATATTTGGCGACGAAGAGGTAAGGCTCATAAGGCCTGCGATAGAGGATGCATCTTCAAAAGGGATCAATGCATCAGGGCCATATCCTGCTGATACCCTTTTTTACTGGGCGTCCAAAGGGAAGTACGACGCCGTTGTATGCATGTATCACGACCAGGGGTTGATACCGTTGAAATTGCTTGATTTTGAGAGAGGAGTCAATGTAACGCTGGGGCTACCGGTTATCAGGACATCGGTAGACCACGGGACAGCCTTTGACATTGCCGGCAAGGGTGTTGCGGACCCCTCCAGCATGGTGGAGGCCATGAGAATGGCATTGGAAATGGCGCTAAGCCGCAAGGTGTAATTAATGGTTGTGTCAACCTGTTATTTTTGATAGATTTTAATCATGGTTAGTTTCGATAATCTCTCCGAAAGGAAAAGGGAAGTCTTAAAGGCGGTCATCTCAGATTATATATTCACCGCTGAACCTGTCAGTTCCGGCGCTATAGCAGGCAAGTACCTGAAGGGCCTGAGCTCTGCCACTGTCAGAAATGTAATGGCTGAGTTGGAGGAGATGGGGTTCCTTCTCCAGCCTCATACCTCAGCAGGAAGAGTGCCTACCGACAAGGCTTTCAGGGTCTATGTCGATCAACTCATGGAACTCAAGTCTCTTCCGAGGCAGGAAAGGGATGAGGTAATAAGGGCTTGCAGCTCTCCAGGACATGAGGTCTCCGACCTGATTAAGGATGTCTCCCGAATCCTGTCTATCATTTCTCATCATACCGGCCTTGCCATTGTACCGAAAATTACCGATACTGTCTTAAAGCATATCGAATTCGTGAAACTCAGGGGGAATCAGGTACGGGTTGTCCTGATATCCCAGGCAGGAATAGTTCAGAATAGGCTTGTTGAGTTAGAAGAGGGGTTGAAGCAGGCCGACTTGGACAGGATGTCGTCATATCTGAACCAACTCCTTTCCGGGTTGACTATAAAAGAGATTAAGATGCGTCTTATAGAGGAGATGAGGAACGAGAGGAACCTCTATGACAGATTGCTGAAAAAGGCGCTGAGGCTTGGGGAAGAGGTCTTGGGAAGGGCAGATTCGGAGGCAAAAGAGGTCTTCATAGAAGGTAGGTCAAGTTTTTTTGAGTACCCGGAATTTCTTGATGTGGAGAGGATGAAGGAGATATTCAGGGCCTTCGAGGATAAAAGCAGAATTGTTCACCTGCTGGACAAGAGCCTGAAGGCCGAAGGGATACATATCTTCATCGGATGCGAGACCGGTTCATCAGAGTTTAACGGTTGCAGTCTTATTGCAGCTTCCTATGGAATTGAAGGAAATATCTCAGGATCTCTTGGTGTGATAGGACCCATCAGGATGGACTATTCGAGGATTATACCGCTGGTGGATTATACAGCCAAGCTTGTGGAAAAGATGCTTAAGGAGGGTTAGAAATGGAAGAGGTTGAGAATGCTCAGGCAGAGGCGGAGATAAAGCAGGTAGAGGCAGAGGTGAAGGAAAAAGAAGGGAAACCTGACCTTCAGGATGAGATAAAAAAACTGAAGGAGAGTTTAAGCCTGAAGGAGGCAGAGGCAAAGGAGAACTATGAAAGGTTCCTCAGGACCTGCGCGGAGTTTGAGAATTTTAAGAAGAGGGCAGCCAGGGAAAAGGATGAGTTTTTTAAATTTGCCCAAGAGGGTATGATAAGGGAACTGCTGCCGGTCCTTGATAATCTCGAAAGGGCGGTAGAACATTCCAAGGCCACGCAGGACTTTAACGGACTGGTTGAAGGGGTCGATATGACTCTGAAACAGTTCCTCCAGTGTCTGGATAAGTTCGGTGTGACGCCCATCAAGGCGATAGGGGAGAGGTTTGACCCCACCCGGCATGAAGCCATAATGCAGGTGGAGGAAGGGGATTATGACGCAGATACCGTTGTCAGTGAACATCAAAAAGGTTATATTCTTAATGATAGGCTTATCAGGCCCTGTCTCGTTACTGTGGCAAAGGGGCAGAAGAAGCTGGAAGAATAAAGATGTAAGGGGTGAGGATTGGCAAAGAGAGATTATTACGAGGTCCTTGGCGTACATAAGAACGCGAGCGATGCAGAGATAAAAAAAGCTTACAGGAGGCTTGCCCTTCAGCATCATCCTGATAAAAATCCAGGGAATAAAGAGGCTGAAGAGAAATTCAAGGAACTGGCCGAGGCGTATGAGGTACTTTCTGACCCTGAAAAGAGGGCCAGATATGACCAGTTTGGCCATGGGGGAGAGAGTTTCGGGGGGTTCAGGCCTGAAGAGGGATTCGGCGGGTTCGGCGGCGCAGACATAGGCGACATATTCGGAGATATCTTCGGTGATGCGTTCAGGGGTCGTGGTTCCAGGCCAAGGGGTCCCGAGAGGGGATCGGACCTCAGGTACAATTTAGAGATATCTTTCGATGAGGCGGCGTTTGGCACAGAGGCTAACATCAGGATCCCCAAGGCCCAGGAGTGCACCAACTGCCACGGAAGCGGTGCAAAGCCGGGGACGTCTCCAACTACATGTCCTACCTGCGGCGGCTCCGGCCAGGTCAGGTTTCAGCAGGGTTTTTTTAGTGTCTCAAGGTCGTGCTCCCAGTGCAGGGGAGAGGGGAGGATAATAAAGGAACGATGCACTGAATGTGGCGGCCAAGGAAGGGTAAAGACATACAAGACCCTGTCAGTAAAGGTCCCTGCCGGAGTAGAGACCGGTTCACGGTTGAGACTCCATGGAGAGGGTGAGCCTGGGGGCAGGGGAGGTCCGCCTGGAGACCTGTACGTGGTCATATCCGTGAGGGAGCACCCCATATTCTCTAGGCACGACGATGATGTCTTGTGTGAGGTCCCCATATCCATCACACAGGCGGCCCTGGGTGCGGAGATAGAGGTCCCTACCATTGAAGGAAAGGTAAAGATGAAAGTCCCTTCCGGCGTCCAATCGGGGGCCCATTTCAGGCTTAAAGCTAAGGGAATTGCAAAGCTCGGCAGTTACGGAAGGGGGGATCAGATAGTAACGGTTGTTGTGGAGACCCCCACAAGGCTGACGCAGAGACAGAAGGAACTGCTTGAGGAGTTTGCCAAGATAAGCGGCCAGGATGTGAATCCCATAGGTAAAAGTTTCTTTGAAAAGGTAAGGGACCTCCTGGGATGAAAAACCCCTGTTCCTCCTTCATGGCCATCCTTTTTATCCTCTTATTTGCAGGAAGAGCGTTTGCAGGCGATGTCACCCTCCTGACCAATAAGGAGTATTTCCCGGCCCTGGAGGAAAGGATTGCCAAGGCCAGGGAGGAGATATTTGTCTCCGTATTTATCTTCAGGACTACGGAATCTACTAGAAACCTCGCCACAAGGCTAAGGGAAATCCTGGTATCAGCAGCGTCGAGAGGGGTAAAGGTTACGGTATTGCTGGAAAAGGAGAGGGGCAGAAGGAGGGGGTCTTCCCTCAACGAGGACAACGATTACACAGCTAAAATCCTTTCCATGGGAGGGGTAAAGGTATACTTCGACGACCCTGACACCACTACCCATACAAAGCTGGTGACGATAGACAACAGGTATCTCTTCATAGGCAGCCACAATTTCACAGACAGTGCCCTGAGGTATAATAACGAGGCCTCTGTTATGATAGACTCCCCTCAGATGGCCAGAGAGGCCGTTTCTTTTATAAAAGGTATCGGTAGATGAATGGTAAGAAGAGCCGCCTGTGGCATGAAAGGGCCTACAGGTGGCTCAGATACACGAAGATACGCCTCCTAAGGATAAACGACACCCCGGAAAAGATCGCAAAGGGTGCGGCCTTAGGGGTATTCCTGGGGATATATCCCACCTTCGGCCTTGGACTCATATTGGCGTGGGTCGGCTCCGCAGTAATGGGGTGGAACAAGGCGGCCTCCATCCTGGGGAGTCTTATTATGAACCCCCTGACAACACCGTTTTTTTGGACATTAAGCGCCTTCACGGGTGGTTTTATCTTTAACAAGGACAGCCGGCTCCTTTATGAGGAAATAAAGGTAGGAGAGCTTTTTGCAAACGGGGGGGTCTTGGGAACCCTGAAAACCTCCGCCCTCATGTACCTGGTAGGAAACACTATTATTGCTGTTCTCTTTTCAGGAATCACCTATTTCATTGTGAAGGACGCTGTTATAAAACACAGAAATAAGTTACATGAAAAGAGGCTGAGGAAGAGGGAAGGGGCTTTTAACCTCTTCAAATGAATTGGACTTTTTCCTTGACATCCATCTAATCATTCCATATACTTATCCACTTATGTTTACATTGACGGTTTTCCCGCAGCTCCCCCTTCCCACTGGGAGTGGGAGTGGGGGGATGGGGCCGGTTTTCATAACTTAGAGGGTGACGAGAACTTGGGAGTTCATCCATGACTGTTTAGCAAAGGTGCGTGATTGAGATATGTTTGATAACCTGTCCGAAAGACTGAATATAGTTTTTAAGAAGCTGCGGGGCCACGGTACGCTTACTGAGGCCAATGTCCAGGAGGCCTTAAAAGAGGTCAGGATGGCCCTTCTGGAGGCAGATGTCAACTTCAGGGTTGCCAAGGAGTTCATAGACTCCGTTAAAGTCAAGGCCATGGGGTCCGAGGTCATGCAGAGCCTCACCCCTGGACAGCAGATTATAAAGATTGTAAGGGACGAGCTGGCATCTTTGATGGGAGGGGTTTTGTCCCCCATAGATACGTCTGCAAGACCGCCAATACCAATAATGCTTGTTGGTCTTCAAGGTTCAGGAAAGACCACTACCGCAGGGAAGCTTGCCAGGTATCTGAAGTCAAAGGGGAAAAGGCCCTATCTGGTTCCTGCTGACGTTCACAGGCCGGCTGCTATCCTCCAGCTCAAGAGGCTTGGAGAGCAGCTGTCCATAGATGTATTTGATTCCAATGCAGGAGACGACCCTCTAAAGATATGCCAGGAGGCCTTCCGCGCAGCCGACAGGGGAGGATACGATTACGTTATATTAGATACAGCAGGCCGGCTGCACATAGATGAAGAGCTGATGACCGAGCTGTCTGCCATAAAGGGCTCCATCTCGCCGAGTGAGATCCTCTTTGTGGCCGATTCCATGATCGGCCAGGATGCAGTCAACGTAGCCAAGGCCTTTGATGAGAGGGTGGGCCTGACGGGGGTTATACTAACTAAGCTTGACGGAGATGCCAGGGGTGGAGTTGCCCTTTCTGTAAAGGCGGTAACAGGCAAGCCTATAAAGTTTATCGGAGTTGGTGAGAAGCTTGATGCCTTTGAGCCATTCCATCCGGACAGGATGGCGTCCAGGATATTGGGAATGGGGGATGTCCTTACCCTTATAGAAAAGGCCCATGAGACCTTTGATCAGAAGAAGGCGGAGGAGCTTGGACAGAAGCTAAAAAAAGACTCTTTTACCCTCGATGATTTCAAAGACCAGATCCAGCAGATGAGGAAGATGGGTTCCTTCGGTGATATACTTGGGATGATCCCGGGTCTTGGAAAGTTGAAAGGGATCAAGGAAATGGCCCCTGACGAGAAGGATATAAAGAGGATTGAGGCCATTATCAATTCCATGACCAGGGTCGAGAGGAGAGATCCCGCTGTCCTAAACGGGAACAGGAGACTCAGGATAGCCAAAGGAAGCGGGACTACGGTTCAGGATGTAAATCAACTGGTAAAGAGGCATGCAGAGGCCCGGAAGATGATGAAGATGTTTACATCCGGAGGGATGAAGGGTCTAAAGAGAGGAATGCCGATGTTTCGTTGAGGGATAAGGATTACTTATCCCTCATTAAATAAAAGGAGGTGATTTAAAGTTGGTAAAGATAAGGCTTGCCAGATATGGCGCAAAGAAGAAACCTTTTTACAGGGTTGTGGCTGCGGACTCCAGATCTCCGAGGGACGGTAAGTTCATTGATATACTTGGTACATACGACCCGACCAAGAACCCTGCTGCTATAAAGCTTGATAAGGATAAGGTAAAGACCTGGCTTGATAGAGGCGCCCAGCCGTCGGAAACGGCTGGCCATGTACTAAAGAGGGGCCTTGCTGAGTAATAAGCTTATTCTCATCGGAGAAGTTGTCAGGGCCCAGGGTATAAAGGGAAAGCTCAAGGTGCGACCTCTGGCAGACCTGGATATATTTGCATCACTCAAGGGTGTTTACTTGGGGAAAGGAGAAGAGACCTCTGTATATTATAAGGTGGTCTCATCCCAGGTCCATAAAAGAGCTGTGCTCCTTGCCCTTGACGGCATAGAGACCATGACCATGGCGGAAGAGCTGATTGGAAACCGCATATTTGCCGAGCCCGGCATGCTTGAAGAGCTGCCTGAAGGCGAGTATTATTGGTCGCAGATAATAGGTCTGGATGTATTTACAGAGGATGGGCAGCGCCTCGGCAGGGTTGAGGAGATATTCCCTACCGGAAGCAACGACGTTTATGTGGTAAGGGAGGGCACCAAGGAATACCTTATCCCTGCCATAGCAGAGGTCGTGAAAGATATAAATGTCGCGGGCGGAAGGATGATTATAAGTCCTATGAAGGGGCTCCTGGGGGAGGAATGAGGTTTGACATCCTCAGCATATTCCCGGAGATATTTACGTCCCCCTTTGAACATAGTATCCTTAAAAGGGCCAGGGAAGCAGGCCTGATTGATATTAACCTTGTAAATATCAGGGACTTTGCGGAAGACAGGCACTGCATGACCGATGATTATCCGTATGGCGGCGGAAGCGGCATGGTCATGAAGCCTGAGCCGATAGTGAAGGCCCTCAGGCATCTTGAGGAAAAAAGCGGGAGGGGGAGGGTGATACTCCTTTCTCCATCCGGCAAAAGGTTTGACCAGTCCGTTGCCAGGCGATTAAGCATAGAGAACCATCTGGTTTTTGTCTGCGGCAGGTATGAAGGGATTGACGAAAGGATAAGGGAACGCTTTGTTGACGAGGAGATATCTATCGGAGATTACATCCTCACTGGCGGAGAGTTTCCTGCCATGGTTATTGTAGATGCTGTTTCCAGGTTGATCCCAGGGGTTCTCGGGTGTGCCGGATCAACTGAGGAAGAGTCTTTCTCCGGGGATATCCTGGAATATCCTCAATATACAAGGCCCCCTGAGTTTGAAGGCATGAGAGTCCCGGACGTCCTGCTCTCAGGGAATCATGCAGAGATTGCCAGGTGGAGAAGGAGAGAGGCTATAAAGAAGACACTTTCGGTAAGGCCGGACTTATTGGAAAAGGCCGCTTTGACTTATGAGGATAAAAAAAATCTAAGGGAAATTGAAGCTGAAAGAATCGATTAACCACCAAGGCACCAAGACACGAAGTAAAAACGATGCCGGATTTTTCTTGGTGTCTTTGTGTCTTCGTGGTGAAAATAAGATTTTTAAGATATATTTGAAGAGGAGGTAAGGAACATGCAAGCAATGGAACTGGTTGAAAGGGAGCAGATGAGGGAGGACATTCCTCATTTCAGGGCAGGGGATACCATTAAGGTCCATGCCAGGATAATTGAGGGTGATAAGGAAAGGCTCCAGGTATTTGAAGGGGTGGTAATAAAGAGAACAGGCGGCGCCATGCGCTCATCCTTCACCGTGAGAAAGATGTCCTACGGTGTCGGTGTTGAGAGGACCTTCCCGACCCATTCCCCTATGATAGACAGGATAGACGTAATGACGAGAGGTAAGGTCAGAAGGGCAAGGACCTACTACCTGAGAGGGCTGAGGGGTAAGGCGGCCAGGATAAAAGAGATCAGGCCGGAAGCCGGAGCATAGTGGACAGGGGTAGGGGTGAATCTTGTATTCTCCCGCCAGATAGGGGCGATCACAAGGATTGCCCCTACAGGCTGATCACTGACCACCGTCACTACAGTTATGGACAGCTTTGAAAAGAACCTGTGGGGTGCCGGTTTTAGGTATATTGCCGGCGCTGATGAGGTCGGAAGGGGCGCCCTGGCTGGTCCGGTTGTTGCCGCTGCGGTTATCCTGCCCAAAGGAACCGAAAACTTCGGCCTCAGGGACTCAAAGAAGCTTACTCCTCAAAGGAGAGAGTTCCTTTTTGAAGAGATAGGAAAAAGGGCCGTATCCATTGGGATAGGTGTTGTAGAGCCTGAAGAGATTGACAGGATAAACATCCTGAGGGCGACACTGAAGGCGATGGAGATGGCCCTGTCTTCCTTGATCCCTCCCCCTGATTACATCCTCATAGATGGTAACCAGCCTGTTAAAAGCAACACCCCCCAGGAAACGATAGTAAAAGGGGACGACAGAAGCATCTCCATAGCCGCAGCCTCCATAATAGCAAAGGTCACAAGGGACAGGATGATGACCTCCCTCCACGAGATATATCCTCGATATAATTTCTCCAACCACAAGGGTTACGGAACCGAAGAGCACAGGGATGCCATATATAAATACGGCCCGTCGCCCATTCACCGCAAGAGCTTTGTATTAAAGCAAAAACCGCGACAGATGTTGTTGCCTTATCCTTGAAGGGTTCCATAAATCATCTAATCTTTAATATAGAGATTCGTTTGATAGGGGTTGACAAAATACATACGTGTCCGCAAGTTACGCCATGAAAGCTAACCAGATAGGTCTTTGTTTTGCAGCCGTCTTCATTACCATCCTCTTATTTAAAGCAAATTTGAAAAGCTTGGGAATATAAAGACCGAGCATATTAACCTTATTCATAGGCGCGGATGATGCCATTTAGGGATACGGAAGAATATCATGCAAATAGGCTCCCATATTCCACTTGTGCACAAAGTATGTTATAAATTTATATGTCCACTGGGAACATGGCTGCCATAGGTTACAAAAAATGAGCAAAAGAAGACTTGTACACCTCAAAGAAGACGTTCTACCACTTATACTTTTTATTATATTACCCGTCTTATCTTTAAATGGCGCATTGTTCTCTGCTGCCAATATCCTCGGAAGCCCATATGCAGATATAAAGGTTGAACTATATTCAAAACTATACGGCTATAATGAGCTACTCAATCTTTCCACCCCTCTTTGGAACCCTTATAGATTCAGCGGAATGCCATATGTTGCAACCTTACATCCCGCCATCTTTTATCCCTTTAACCTGCTTTTTTTAATCCTGCCCGTAAACCAAGCCATCAACTGGGGCATTGCTTTTCATCTGGTCCTTTCCGGTAGCTTTATCTATTATCTTCTTAAGTACTATGGCATAAATAGATTTGGGTCCACTGTGGGCGGAATCGTCTATATGTTTGCTGCCCCCCATGTTATGCATATTTACGCGGGACACTTTATTGTGCTAAACGCAATGATCTGGACACCTTTGATGTTCCTCTTACTCGATAGATTTATAAAAGGAGAAGGCCTGCAATACGGCGTATTGCTGAGCTTTACAATAGCCTTTCAGTTCCTTGCCGGACAGCCTCAATACTTGTTTTATTCACTAATATCACTGATGCTCTATCTGATTTTTTTACTGATTCAGTTGCGGATTGATGGTGCCGGGTACGGCAAAATATATACAAAAGTCCTTGCCTTCGCTGCTTTTATTATTTTGGGTCTTGCTCTTTCAGCAGTCCAAATACTCCCAACAGTAGAAATGACAAAGGACTCTACCCGTGAAAACCTCACTTACGAGTGGGTCTCCATCTTCTCTTTTCCTTCCGAAAACCTGATAACTTTCATGATACCAGATTTTTTCGGTGACATGATAAAAGTCGCTTACTGGGGAAAAAATTATTTATGGGAGATGTCGGCCTATGTGGGCATCATGCCGCTTATACTTGCAGTCATGGCCTTTTTCCATGCCAGAAGAAGGGTTGTCTGGTTTTTTTCAGGTCTTGCAGTTGTTTCTCTTATCCTTGCCTTCGGGAAATATACTCCGCTCTTAAAGCTCTTGTATACTCATGCCCCTGGTTTTAATCTCTTCAGGGGAAACTCTAAATGGATATTCCTGAACGCCTTTTCCTTGGCTGTTCTTTCGGGTTTTGGAGCAGATGCGATAGCTAATCACGTTGACCATATAAAGAATCGATTTAGAATAGGTGTTGCCGGGTTCGCCCTTATCGCAGTATCAGGCCTGATATTTATGTACGCCATATTTGATGAGACCTGGTTTAGGGAGGCCATTGGCAAGTCTGTATATTCGGGAGATTTTTTCAATAACCCTGAACCTTTTATGCAAAGGGGCTTCGAGGCTTTTGCAGCCGCATCTTTCAGGGACGGGTTTCTATGGGCAATGGCGCTTTTAATGTCAGGGTCGGCGGCATTACTCCTCTATTCTTACGGAATACTGAAAGAAAAGGCCTTCAAGGTATCTCTCCTCGCTATCATTGTCTTCGACCTCTTTTCCTTCGGGATGCGCTACATGGTAACCTTTGATAGCAAAGAGGTTTATTGGGATAAAGAGGTCGTGAGTTTCCTCAAACAGGATAAGGAGCCCTTCAGGGTCATTGCGCCGGAGATGGACGCAAACAGCGGAATGGCTTCGGGGATTGAGACCCTCGGTGGGTATGACACCATAATGTTGAAGAGGTATAGCGAATTCATAAACCTTTCCCAAGGGTTGCTGCCAGGCAAGCCGAATCTCTCGATGGATATCAAGTCTATAAATAAACGGACGGATTTACTTAATGCCAGGTATCTGGTCCTTCAATCCGGGCCTTCAGTTAATAATCCGGCATTTAGATCTGTCTTTGATAATGGCCGTTATCGTATTTACAAGAACATGAATGCCATGCCTCGTGCTTTTGTAGTTCATGCTGCTAAAGTTATCAATGACAGGGACAGCATATTTCGAGAGATGGTAGGCCCTGAATTTAATCCAGCCTACCTTGCCATTATCGAGGAAGAACCGGACATTCCGCTTAATAAACCAACAAATGTGAGCCCTGTCCCAAGGTTCATGGAGTACTATCCTAACAGGGTCATAATGGAGGCATCTCTCACTGAACCCGGTTTACTGGTACTGGGGGATGTCTATTATCCCGGTTGGAAGGCCTATGTTGACGGCAAGGAAACGAAGGTTTACAGGGCCAACTACATTATGAGGGCCGTGGCATTGCGGGAGGGGAGGCATATGGTAGAATTTCGTTATGAGCCCTTATCTTTCAAGTTAGGAGCGACAATAAGCCTGGCAACATTATTCTTAATGGCGGGATTCCTTGTCTGGGATTGGAGGCGAAGTGAAGCACCTAAAAACGCCACTTAATGGCAAAGAAATAGCCAATCTCAAGACCGGCGAGCAGATATCTCTTTCAGGTGTTATCTACACAGCACGAGATGCTGCTCACAGGAGGATGATAGAGGCCGTGGAGAAGGGGGAAGCTCTCCCCATAGACATCAGGGGACAGGTTATATATTACGTGGGCCCTACCCCTGCAAAGCCTGGGCAGGTAATAGGGTCAGCAGGCCCTACTACAAGTTCAAGGATGGATGCCTACACCCCGAGGCTGCTTGAGGCAGGGCTCAAGGGTATGATCGGGAAGGGGAAGAGGTCGCCTGAGGTTAAAGAGGCCATAAAAAAACACAGGGCCGTATATTTTGCTGCTGCTGGCGGGGCTGGGGCGCTTTTGTCCAAGAGGATAAAGAAGGCAGAGATCGTGGCGTACGAGGATTTAGGACCTGAGGCCATTTACAGGTTTGAGGTGAAGGATTTTCCGGTAGTTGTAGTAAATGATATTTATGGGAATGACCTGTATGAAGAGGCAGAAAAGCAGGTATAGGTGGGGGTAGAGTTAAAGCAAATCATCTTTACCTCTACCTGTATTTATTCTTTCAATCTCTTCCTTGCCACATCCGCCTGTTCAGACTTTGGATACTTCTCTGTTACCTTTTTGAATATGGCATTGGCACTCTTTTTGTCACCTAATGAGGAGAATGCTATCCCCTGCTTTAGAAGGGCAGCAGGCGCCTTTGCCCCATCCGGATACTTTTTAACCACATCATCAAATTCGACTATCGCCCTCTCGTAGTTCTTTTCACTGTAATAGCTCTCCCCGATCCAGTAAATGGCGTTCTCTGAATATTTGGAATTGGGGTAGGCATCTAAATATTTTTGGAACTTCTCCCTCGCAGTTGGAAAGTCCCCTTTCTGGTATGTCTCGTATCCATCTTTATAGGCATCTTCAAGGGAAGATGTCTCAACTGCCTTTTCTTTTATTGTTTCCTTTTCCTGCCTCAACAGTATAAGAGATTGTTCAACGGCCGATATCCTCTTCTGAATCTCTTCCAATGTTTGAGAAATATCCTTGCGCCAGCGGTCAGCCTCCTCTTTTGCAACCTTTTCTTCCTGTAAACCCTTCTGAATGGCGTATTTTGTTTCCTCAAATCTCCCGGTCAAGACCTGGAAGTCGGCCCTAATGGAAGACATGTCTGCTACAATATCAGCCTGTTTTTTCCTGAGCTCTCTTTCGGCATCTGAAAGTGCCTTTTCAGTAATAGAAATCTTTGAGGAAAGTTGGGCCCCTGTGCTCTTTTCCATCTCATCAACATGCTTCTTTAGTTCTTCTATGGCGACTCTTGAATCCTCAGTTTCTGACCGAAGGGCCTCCTTTGCCTTATTCATATCCTGACTATCCCTCTTCAGGTCAGAGATATCCTGATTGAGCTTTATCCAGTCCTCGTTTTTTACCATCGTGCATCCGCTCAATGACAACGCCAAAATGACAAGTAGTACAAAGTTTATTTTCTTCATCCCTTCCCTCCCTATTTTTCGTCAGTCGTTAGACGTAAGGTGTTTTTACTCCTCACGACTTACGGTTCTTTAATCCTTGGTTCCCAGGCCGGACTTGTCGCCTTTCCCTTCATTGAATCAATTCTTCTCTGATCTGCCCCGTCTGAATGCATAATATAGATACTCGATCCGCCGTCCCTCGTTGAGCTGAATGATATGAACCTCCCGTCAGAGGACCAGGTCGGGTTCTCATTATTCCCGGTGTTTGCTGTTAACTGCCTGAGGTCGCTGCCGTCGGGATTTATGGTAAAGATCTCGAACCTCCCTTCACTTGTCCCTGCAAAGGCGATGCGGTCCCCTTTCATAGACCATGCGGGGGACGCATTGTAGCTTCCTTCAAAGGTAAGCCTTCTGACATTTCCCCCAGATGAATCCATTATGTAAATCTGCGGACTTCCGCCCCGGTCCGATACAAATGCAATCTCCTTCTCGTTCGGCGCCCAGGAGGGAGATACATCGAGCCCCCAGCTCTCCGTCAACCTTGTCAGACCGCCGCCGTCCCTGTTTATGGCGTATATATCCGCATTT
The DNA here is from genome assembly GCA_030646755.1 of Deltaproteobacteria bacterium. GTDB lineage: Bacteria > Desulfobacterota > JAENJC01 > JAENJC01 > JAENJC01 > JAUSKU01. The sequence continues at coordinate 48,740 of JAUSKU010000096.1, read as the reverse complement.
CCATCCCTGCTGATAACCAGGGCAAGCTTCTTCCCGTCAGGGGACCAAGAGGCGCCAAGGGATGTACCTTCGGGAACAGAGAGTTTTGTTTCCTTACCGTTCTCAATCTCCTTAATATATACAGAGGGTCTTCCACCCTTGAAGGAAACATATGATATGGCAGAGCCATCCGGCGACCAGGCCGGGGAGATGTTAATAAAGCCGTTTTTTGTTATGGCCTCCACCCCTTCTCCATCGAAGTCCATTACATATATCTCCTTGTTCCCTGTGCCGTTGGAAACAAAGGCCATCCTGGTATTAAAAACACCTCTCTCGCCGGTAAGGTTTGCAATGATGTCATCCGCTATCGTATGGCCTATCTTTCTTGCATCCCTTGCATCCCTCGTATACCTGGATGCCATAACCTGTTTGCCGGTAGCGACATCATAGAGTCTCACATCTACTGTTATATTGCGGCCTTCTGCGGCCAGGCTGCCTTTTGTGAGAAATTCAGCTCCCAATGCACCCCAGGGCTTAAAATCTATCTTGTCAGGAGAAAGCTCTGACTTTAACGGATCAACAAGAAATGAAGCCTTGTCAATGATACTAAAGATGCCTGATATCTCTAAGTCCTTGGTGATTACATCTGTAACCTTCGATGCAACAGTTGCGGCTTCATCTGCCGATGAGTTGAGTTGAGGAATGGCAATGGCGAGCAACTGGATGGTGGGAGAACCTATTTTAAGATAGACCTTTGCATCTATCGTATGTGGCAGGGAAGTAAAAATTAATAACAATGCCAGTAATGTTTTTTTCGTCTTATTCAAAATTCCAACCCCAGGTCTATTGAATCGCTTTTCCATCCCTTGGGTAGAGGGGGAAGCATTTTGACCTTGTTTACGGCCCGAATAGTTGAATCATCGTAATATCCATTACCAGAGGTACCTTCTAACCAGATGCTTTCTATAGTACCGTCTTTACGGATATGTACAGCGAGGGTAGTCTTATATCCTTTATTTCCCAACAAAGAGGGTAGCGACCATTGTTCCAAGATTATTTTTTCTATTTTATCAAAGTACGCCTTCAGTTCAGCATCCAGCTCTTCGTAATGATAAACCCTTGTCGGCGGCCTTGCAGCGACCTTAATTTTACCGCTTGAGGTGGTTTCCTTCTCCTTGACCTTCTTCCGTATATTTTCTACAGCTTCCTCAGTTGCTATCTTCTCCCTGATCTTCGCTACGGCATCGTCAGGTCTATGCGAATACTTATTTATCTTTGCAATGACCGTAGGCTTCTTTCCCTTGCTTGCCTTGGGTCTAATTTTCTCTTTCTCCGGTTTTTCAAGCGGCCTGACTTCTTTTTTTGATCGAACTTCTTCAGGTATGATGACTTCAGTTCTTGGCAAGAGCTCCACTTCATAAACAGGGGTATAAAAGATAGTTTTCCGGGCGCTGTGGGAGATGACTATTACTGCTGCAAGGAGAACGTGGATTGTAACGGACAGGAACAGCCAGAGGGTAAAGCTATGATCTCTGGAAAGATTGTAAACTCCGCCATTATATCTGCTAACCATCATCTCTCTGTCAAGTAGACTAATGGAGTGATGGCGGGTTGTCAAGCCCTTATTGTCGAAGCTTGAATACTGAAAGCTGTTCTTCTATGGACTCAACTCCTTTTAGGAGCTGTTCAAGGGTACCGGCCCTGTCTGTCTCAAGACTCAATGCCGTTTCCTCTATTTTTGTCAACTCATCCTTAACAGAGGTAATTTTCCTGTTCAACTGCATTACAGCCTTATTGAAGGTCTCTGCTACCTCTGTCAAATGGTCTTTGCACGCCTTTACCTGTACAGTCAGGTCACCATTTTTTAGGCCTTCTATCCCCTCTGTCAGGCAGTGCAAGAGGTTGCCGATCTTCCATGAGTTCAACCAAATGGAAACCAATACCGCGGCTAAAGATGCAAATACAACAGCCATATTAGTCAAAACCAAGGGCGACCGTACCACATCGCCGGTTGTTGTTATTGATATGTGAGCCCTGTAAAATGCCTCATCGATCCCTTTATCTAAAAGTGTATACAGCATCCCGTTTGCCAGGACGGCACCGAGGAAGATCAGAGCTAAGTACTCTAAGATAAACCTTTTTTGAAAGTCTTTTTTAATATAATACGTTCTTCTCATGTTTATCTTGCGTGAATTCATTATTCCCTCCGTTACTTCAGATGGCACTCGAAACAGAGCTTACTCTCTTCATTTGTTATGCTGAGCTGGTGTTTGGCAAGGCTAAACGGGTTGTGACATGATGTACATCCAACCCTACCCTCAAAAAACTTAATTTCTAGGCTTAAACTCCTGGGCGATCTGAGGGTGTTATCTTTTTTGTAGGCCTTCATATAGTCCCTGCCTATGGGATGGCTTCCAACTATAGGACTTCCCTTCTTTGTTGTCACGCTTACATGGCTGGCCGTTGATCCCTCATGGCACCCCAAACACTGTATGGATACCCTGTCTATAGAAGAAACCCCTCCTGTATAGTATCCAAAATGGGCAGTTTCTATGACATCGGAATGGACCGGGGAGTTAACCACCGCTATTGTGTTGCCATGGCAGGCATCGCAAAACTCCCGACCTCTTAGATTGCTCCATAAAAGGTAGCTTCTTTCTCCTGTCACGGAATCAACACTATCCATATGTATATTGTGGCATGTGACACATGTCATCTCCCCGTTTTCATCCAGGTGAAAATCTGCAGGAGTCTGCATGGAAGGCTTTATTCCCACTATATGGGAAAGGGTGTTCCTCTTCTTTCCATGGCAGTAATTGCAGAGGGTTGTGATATTGTTACTAAAGCGAAGGGGGTAGTCGTAATTGAGATGGCAGAATCCGCACTGACTTTCCTTAAACTGGTGAGGAGGGTTGTTTGTGAAGGAATAAACGATAATGCCGGATAGCATTAACAAAAACAGTATGGGAATCAATCTCTTAAATACCTTTTTCATCAATCACCTGAATTATTTTGTTTTTAAGTCCGATACCTCTGTCCTAACAAGCCTTATTTTTTCCAACAGGATTGCAGGAGATTGGTGTGGGTTGTTTCTGAGTCTCTTTGTTTCTTCCTTTATCTCTTCAATATTTCTGCTAACGGTTGAGATCTTTGTATTAAGATTTTCGGTCGCACTGTTGATATCTTCAGGCACTCTATCGATAGCATCATGCGTTCTAAATTTTATTATTAGGCCAAGGTCGCCATTGCCGATAGATTCCAAGCTCCTTTCTAACTTGTAAATCGGCCCAGCGATCTTATGTGACCCGATAAGGGTTATTATTAAAACTGCAAGAGTTGCAAATATTATTACTATCCCCCCTGTAAATATCATGGCGGATAAAATGTTGTCCCTAAGGCCTTGCAATGAAAAAAGAGACTGATAATAAGTGCTGCCGAGCTCTTTATTGGTGTATAAATAGAATATGATTACATGGAGAATAGCCATAATCAGCATACTCACGCAAAAATGCGTAACAAACCTGAATTGATACCTTTTATTTATAAAAGTATGTGTTTTTATGCCTTTTACTGACATTGCGCGATACTCCTTATCTACTTTTTTAAATCTTACCATGCCTTTTACTTATGTCAAACAAGATAAAGTAGTAAAACTCTTTTTATCACAGCCGAGGCGCAAAAACACAGAGAAAAGATCAATAATTCCACTGTAATTTACTCAGCGCCTCCGTGTCCCTGCGGTTAATTTTCACGAATTAATCAAGAATGTGGGTTGGTAAAAACTTCTGGGATAAAACACTGTGATAAAAACTTCTTGACAAAATTGCGGCCATGTATTAATCTTTCCACTTCAATTTAGGTTTGAGGAGCGGAATATGGGTAGTTTCATGGCAAAGGCTGAAGATGTAAAGAAGGAATGGTGGGTGATTGATGCTTCAAATCACACTCTGGGCAGGCTTGCCAGCGAAATAGCAAGCATCCTTAGAGGGAAGAGGAAGCCTATCTTTACGCCTAACGTGGACACAGGGGATTTTGTTGTTGTTGTGAATGCTGAAAAGATAGCAGTGACTGGAAATAAGCTCACTGACAAGATATACTATCACCACAGCGGGTATCCTGGAGGTCTGAAGTATACAACGCTGGAGAAGCTCATACAGGAAAAGCCGGAAACTGTGATAGAAAAGGCAGTTTGGGGGATGCTCCCGAAGAACAGCATCGGACGCCAGACGATAAAGAAGCTAAAAATATATGCAGGGCCGGTACATCCTCACGAGGCCCAGCAGCCTAAGGTATTGAAGGTAAAGGAGTAGAGATGGCAGAGACAAGATATTACGGAACCGGGAAGAGAAAGACATCTGTGGCCAGGGTTTGGATGAAACCTGGGACAGGCAAGATGGTTGTGAATGAAAAGCCTTTAGAAGAGTATTTTGGAGGCGGCACCTGTAAGATGATTATCATGCAGCCACTGGAGCTGACCGAGAACGTAGGCAAGTTCGACGTAAGCGTTAATGTAAATGGCGGCGGTATCAGCGGTCAGGCTGGAGCAATAAGGCACGGGATAACCAAGGCCCTTATGTTGTTCAACGCAGACTTAAGAGGTTCTTTAAAAAAGGCGGGCTTGGTCACCAGGGACCCGAGGGAGAAGGAGAGAAAGAAATACGGTCAGCCTGGAGCCAGAAAGCGCTTCCAGTTCTCCAAGAGGTAGAAAGTGTGTTATATCGGATTTTTACAAGGGAAGGCCTTTTCGGCCTTCCCTTTTTTATTTTAGGAGGCAGAGATGCTTAAAGTTGCCATAGTCGGGGCCAGCGGTTATACAGGGGTTGAGCTGATAAGGCTGCTTTCAAACCATCCGGAGATTGAGATAACTGCGGTAACATCCGAACAGAGCGCTGGGAAGAGGATCGCTGAGGTCTTTACATCCCTTTCTGGGGTCTTTGAGAAGACCCTTGAGCATATTTCCATAGAGGGGATTGCGCAAAAGGCAGACCTGATATTTACCGCCCTTCCTCATCAGAAGGCTATGGACGTGGTTCCTCACTTCCTCAAGGCCGGAAAGCGCGTGATAGACCTGTCCGCGGACTTCAGGATAAAGGATGCAGCGACATATGGGGCATGGTATGAGGAGCACAAGGCCCCTGGACTTCTTAAGGAGGCTGTGTATGGGCTTCCTGAGCTTCACAGAACTGAAATCAAGAATGCTCGCCTCGTGGCGAATCCTGGGTGTTACCCTACCAGCGCGATCCTTGCCCTTGCCCCTCTTCTTAAGAACGGCCTGATAGACGTGTCGTCAATAGTCATAGATTCAAAGTCTGGGGTTTCAGGGGCCGGAAGATCAGCGACGCAGGATACCCACTTCACTGAAGTGAACGAGGGTTTCAAGGCATATAAGGTCGGGGAGCACCGCCACACCCCTGAGATAGAGCAGGAGTTATCACTTCTTGCAGGTTCTCAAATTACAGTATCGTTCACTCCTCACCTTTTGCCGGTAAACAGAGGGATACTGAGCACCATATACGCATCAGTAAAAGCCGACGTTACCGAGGACTCAATCCTACGCATTTTCGACGAATTTTATTCCGAGGAGAGGTTTGTGCGGGTTTATCCCAAAGGCTCTTTCCCGAATATTAATAATGTAAAGGGCTCCAATTTCTGCGACATAGGGATCAAGCTTGACAAAAGAACCAACCGCGTCGTCATAATATCCGCCATTGATAACCTTACAAAGGGCGCAGCAGGTCAGGCGGTGCAGAACATGAATATAATGCATGGCTTCCCTGAGGATACTGCCCTCAGAGGTCTTCCCCTTTTCCCCTAATCATTGGAATCTCTGATACTTTTGTTGAAAAACTATAGCTTCTTCCTATTTGACCCATGCCTTAATCTCCTGTAATCTAATATCTGTAATTATATCAATACATAAGGAGTCTCAATGAAAAGATTAGTTTTGGCCATCTTACTCATGTCTATGGCATTCCCTGCATTTGCTGAATTGAAGGAGAGGGAGGCGGAGGTTACGTTCAAGATCAACTTAAATGCACCTGCCGATCTGAAGGAGGTCAGGCTTTGGATTCCATACCCTGTTTCCGACAAGAACCAGACGGTTGAAGACGTGAAATTCAGCGGGAATTATACCAATGCCGGGGTATACAAGGAAAATGAGCACGGCAACACTGCCCTTTATTCAGAATGGAGCGCTCCAAAGAGCGAAAGGGTATTGACCTACTCATATAAGGTAAAGAGAAAAGAGGTGGTTGCCAAGGGTTTCCCTAAATCAGAGTCAACCCTCTCCAAAGATGAGTTCAAGGAGTATCTGAAGAGCACCAGTCGCGGCCCTGTTACGGGAAAGGTTAAGGAAACAGCAGAGAGGATTACAAAGGGAAAAGAGACTGTCCTTGAGAAATCGAGGGCCATATACGACTGGATCGTAAACAATATGTACCGCGACACGGATGTGAAGGGATGCGGGACGGGAGAGGTGGAAAGACTTCTTGAGGCATTGGGTGGAAAGTGCGGAGATATCCACTCGGTATACATAGCCCTTGCCAGGAGTGTCGGGGTTCCCTCAAGGGAGGTGTTCGGCATCCGGATACCCAAGGGTAAAGAAGGTGACATGACAAAGGCCCAGCACTGTTGGGCAGAGTTTTACCTCCCAGGTTATGGATGGGTCCCTGTGGACCCTGCTGATGTAAGAAAGTATATGCTCGAAAACAAGGCCTCAGGCCCTAAGGAGATAAAGGATGTTGTAGATTACTTCTTTGGGGCAGTCAATGAAGGCAGGATCGCCTATGGGAAAGGAAGGGACATTGCCTTAAACCCTCCTCAGAAGGATGGGAAACTCAACTATTTCATGTACCCTTACGCCGAGGCAGATGGAAAGGCCCTGGATGACCTGTTCGGATTCAATCTGGGATATACAATAACCTTCAAGGAAAAGTAGGACTTGGATAAAGGACTTGTTCGATAAATAAAAAAGGGCAGAAATTATCTGCCCTTTTTTATTGTTTTAGGTCTGTCATTCTGAGGAGCAAAGCGATGAAGAATCTTAATTCAGAAGATTCTTCTCGTTGCTCAGAATGACACAATAAATTACAGCTTGAAGTAAAGCATGAAAGCGATAACGAGAGCGTAGATAACCAAGGACTCAATCATGGCGAGACCGATGATCATCGGGGTCATGATCTTACCTGATGCGCCCGGGTTTCTTGCAATACCCTCAAGACCTGCTGCCGTTGCCCTGCCCTGGCCGAGGGCGCCGCCTAAAGCTGCTATTCCTATGGCAAGACCGCTTGCCAAGGCAACACCGAACTTTACATTGTCACCGAGACCTGCTGCTCCTTCCTGTGCCATGGCTAATGGAGCCGCCAAGAGCATCATAGCCATAACTGCCAATAATGATATAAAACCTTTCTTCACTTAAATCACCCCTTTCGTAAATAAATATATTTTTAAACTTTAGCTGTTAGCTAACAACCTACTACTATGCTTTTAGTGGTGCTCTTCTTCGTGATGCTCTATGGCGCCGCCGATATATATCATACTTAAGAGCGTAAATACAAATGTCTGAACTATGGCGACGAATATTCCAAGAAACAGCATCGGCAGAGGCACGATCAGAGGGACCAGCAGCATAAATACAGCCAACACCGTGTGGTCTCCGAATATGTTGCCGAAAAGCCTCATCGAGAGGGATAGAGGTCTTGCCAGATGACCAATAATTTCTATCGGCAGCATAAGGGGAGAGAGCCACCATACCGGTCCAAGGAAGTGTTTAAGGTATTTCATGCCGTTGACCTTGAACCCGTATATATGCGTCGTAAAAAAAACTATCAATGCGCATGCCGCTGTTGTGTTAATGTTGCTCGTAGGAGGAACAAATCCCGGTATCTGTCCGGACATATTTGAGAAGAATATAAAGAATGCCAGGGTGCCAAGAAGCGGCAGGAAATGCTTTCCATGCTCACCCATGGTATCATGTATCAGCCCCAATATGGCCTCTACCGCCATTTCAAAGGTGTTCCTGAGAGTGAGGGTCCTTTCTGGAACCAGGTAATTCTCCGGCGTGGCCATCTTTCTTGAAACAGCCAGGGCCATAACGGAAAGTACTAAAAATATTACAAACCCAAAAGGGACGTAAGGGTACTCATGGAAAAAATCTATTGGCACAAGGGAAAACCAGTCAAATCCGTGTTCCATAATCCCTATTTACTCCTGTCTGTAGAATCAACCCCTTGGAGGGACACAGTGACAACTATTATTGTAAAACCAGCCAGAAAGGCGAGCGGATCAGCCAGTCTGGAGTATATCAATAAGGCGCAAGCAGTAATCATAAAAAAGAACTTCAGCAGGTATTTTATTGTGTACCGTGCTGCGCTGCCTTCTGACAACGCCCCTCTTACTATACTGCCGAGCCATCTGAAGTTAATGATTCCGATAAACCCGCCGGCCCAGACACCGGTAAAAATCTCATAAGAGCCGAATATCAGCCAGCCTACTACTGATGCCGCCAGAACCAAGGCCAGACTGGTTATTTCAAACGGCCATTTAATCATTTCTTTATCAAGCCGTCATCTTCCTGCTGGCTTTCTTTTGCGACTCTAATGATCACCCTGAAGGCCGCTGTAACTCCAAAGAGCAGAAAAACAATGGTCATCCAGGGTTCGGTCTTAAAGTACCTGTCGAGATATATCCCGATAAGCAACCCGATGACCACCGAAAAGCCCATTTCAAGGCCTATCGTACTGAACTTTGATACCAGCCTGAAGAGCTCTTTCCTATTCTCACCCAAAATTAACGTCCTTTAATAGCATGAGGAGTGAGGTTATGTCAACCCTTTTTTTGTCGTTCGTGTTCGTAGGTGGCAGGTCGGTGACCTGCCCTGGGCGCATCGCAATACGCCCCTACAACATCTTCAATGCCTCATCCGCAGCCCTCAATGTCTTTTCAATATCTTCTTTTGAATGGGCGAGGGACGTGAACGCGGCCTCGAACTGAGACGGGGCAAGGTATATACCCCTCTCCAGCATACCCATGAAGAACCTGCCGAATTTTGCCGTGTCTGAGGTCTTGGCTGAATTCCAGTCATGCACATCCTGAGAAGTGAAGAAGGATGTGAACATGGCCCCAACCCTGTTAAGGGTGGATGCATGGTTATGCTTTTTGGCAAGCTTACCAAGCTCATCGCAAAGATATCTTGAGGTCTCCTCCAGCTTTTCATAAACACCTGGCTCCTTGAGTATCTTTAGGGTCTCAATCCCTGCGGTCATGGCCAAAGGGTTTCCAGAAAGGGTTCCAGCCTGGTAAATAGGCCCTGCAGGGGCAATCTTCTGCATGATCTCTCTCTTCCCGCCGTAAGCGCCCACTGGAAGCCCTCCGCCTATTACCTTTCCGAGGCAGGTAAGATCAGGTTTTATATTGTATCTCTCCTGGGCGCCGCCGTAAGCAACCCTGAACCCGGTCATAACTTCATCGAATATCAGAAGGGCTCCATGCTCAGTGCAAAGCTTCCTCAGTCCTTCGTGGAAACCATCCTTCGGCGGTATGCATCCGGCATTCCCGACCACCGGCTCGACAATAATGCAGGCAATCTGGCCGCTGTTGGCCTCAAGGAGTGCTTTAACCGAGTTAAGGTCATTGAAGGTTGCCGTAAGTGTGTGTTTTGCAAAGTCTGCCGGAACCCCTGGGGAGTCGGGAAGTCCAAGAGTTGCAACCCCTGAGCCTGCCTTTACCAGAAGATAATCAGCATGGCCGTGGTAGCATCCCTCAAACTTGATTATCTTGTCCCTTCCAGTGTATCCCCTGGCAAGCCTTATAGCGCTCATGGTGGCCTCTGTCCCTGAGTTGACGAACCTCACCATCTCGATCGATGGTACGGCCTCTATCACCATCTTCGCCAGGGTAATCTCAAGCTCCGTAGGTGCTCCATAGCTCGTTCCGTTCTCAATAGCACTTTTCAGCGCCTCATTAACATTAGGATGGGCATGACCAACTATCATCGGTCCCCATGAACCCACGTAATCAATAAACTCGTTCCCGTCCGCATCGTATATCTTTGAACCCTTTGCCTTTGAAATAAAGAGCGGGTTCCCGCCCACAGACCTGAATGCCCTGACAGGGGAGTTGACGCCTCCTGGGATAAGTTTTTGCGCCTCAGCAAACAGCGATTGGGATTTTGATGTATTCATAAGAAGCTCCTTTTTCGTAAACTTTAAGCGTGCTTAGTGGCCTGACCGTAACAAAATTTTCTTTTTATGTCAAGAAAGAAGAGGGTTTCCCATGAGGCTCCGGTCGTTACAAAGACCTTATAACCGCTGCATCCCGTCTGCCCCAAAACACTACCCACTGCAAGAATTTAATCCTCTTTAATTGCTTGACTTTGATGATGTTCAGTGATTAAATCAAGAACGTATGTATTATAATCGGCTGCTGAGTAACTCCCCCTCAATCCCCTCTTAACCTAAGAGGGGAAGTTTAAAGTCCCCCCTCTTAAGATTAAGAGGGGGTTAGGGGGCGTTATGAAAAACTATATATGGAGCAGAGGCAGTCAAATCAACGTTGCAGATATTTTATCTGAATGCTTCCGCCGGTTCAGCGGCCATACCCAGGTCAACGCATTGAAGTATCCAAGCAGGGATACGCTGATTTCCCTTGGCAGGTGGGCAGCAAGGCAGGGTGAGCTTTCGCAGGAAGAGATGGACAGCAAAATTAGAAAATTGGGTATAGTGTCACCGTAATCTGCGGGCCGTACACTAAGGGATAGCAGGGGATTTATGGTACAGTTCCGGGCGTTTTATTTCAGTTTGACTATACTGCCAATTATCTTTGTGATATATAAGAATATCATAATCATAAGTTTAAGTTAAGGTTAGGTTCTCTGAATATGGAAACAGGTAGTGTACAAAATGGAACACCTAAGTACCCATTGGCGTGTTATATAGTGGGTCTTTCTCTTGTAGGATATTTATCTATTGCCGTTATTGTAATTTTGATAGTCCATCTGAATATGGTTATATATTTAGCAAAGGCAAGTGTCCTGAGAACACATATTTTATGTGGGGCTTTTGGCATGCTGGGGGCCTCTATGGCATCAATACGCAAGTATTATAAGTATTTAATTTCTCATAGTACCGCGCTTATCAATAACAAAGAATGCGTACCGATGGATTGGAGTTTAGGCTGGGTTTACTATTATCTTACGAGGCCTATCTTAGGTGCTGTTTTAGGTGCTATTACATTTACTCTAAGTTTTATAGGTTTTCAAATCTTATCTGATGCACAGCAAATAGAGATTTCAGGCAAAGGGAAAAACCTTCTGTTTGCCCTTGCCTTTGTATCTGGTTTTTCTGTAAGCCATGTACTGGATCGAGTAGACGCAATTTCAAGACAAATATTCAAGTCATCATCTGACGTCGTATAGTGAGGAATAAAAAGTAATGTCAACAAAGGAATTTGGTTGTTTTTTTTGCGAAGGTAAATCGTCTGATTACGACGGCAAATGCGATACTTGCGGCGCGTCTATTAATATAGGAAAGGAATTGCTGCATAAGACGATAGATGAGTATACACTGCAAAGTATCATTGGGCGTGGCTTTTATGGGTGGACAGTTAAAGTGCAAGATAAAGTTAAACAGTCATTTATAATAAAGTTAATCCCAATTAAAAGATATCATGGTAAGGAACCACTGAATGAAAATGAAGTTCAAGCACTTGTCAAATGTTCTCCCCATAGGAATTTAGTTCGATTTTGGCGACCGCTTAACAAGGTAACCCTTAAGATGCAAAATAGCGAAACCGAGGTCTTTGGTTTGGTTTTTGACTTCATAGAAAATGCTGTACCTCTCAGTGAAATGCTGGAAAGCACTGAATTTAAACCAACAAAGATCGACATTGTAGATATACTTAGTGGGATCGCCAGTGGATTAGCACGTATGCACTTAAATAACTTATGGCACGATGATTTACACGACGACAACATTTTAATTAGAAAAGTCGAAGATGACGAAAACCTTACAGAACTATACGAAGCAAAGATTATCGATTTTGGTTCAACAACGCCACGAATACTGGGCGAGCCTGAGCATGGCAGCAGAAGTGATTATGAATATCTTTGTAAGCATATTTATAATCTAATAGCACATTTTGAAAAAGCGAATTACACAACAATTACCCCGTCTGATCGTGCCTTTGCAAAAAATATGCGGAGGATTGGACAGCAAATTGGGGATCCAGATGTATCCAGAAGAGACTTGCAGCCACATGCTATCATATCTCAAATACGTGACGCACTTGATGATACTAAGATCGGGAGTGATTATTTGTCATTTGAGGAGATGAAAAAACAAACAGCCGTATCATTAAATGAACCATTGTCAAATACAAATGCTTTAAGCTTGAAACCACAAGATATATGCATACTGTTCAGAGATTCATTGCATTGGGAGGAACGGATAGAAAAATCGGAGCCTGTCTTAATAGTGGGCCCTCGTGGCAGTGGCAAAACAATGCTACTAAGATACTTATCTATTTCAAGCCAAGCACGTCCTCAAAAAAATGAAACTTCGCATAGCCATGTAGCCCATCGCCTTGACAGTTTAAAATATGTGGGCTTTCTTGTGAATTCCGGTCAATTGCGGACACCATTTTTTCGATCGGCTTATAAAAAACTGGTCGCTATGGATTCTGGTTTAGCTGAAGATTTTTGCAGAGAATATATAAATGCACACTTTGCTTTTGAGGTCATTCGAACGATTGCTTGGCTAAAGTCAGAAAATTTGGCGTATATCGAAGATAACGATATTCAACCACTGCTTCCCGCTGCCAATCATCTTTTAGGCATTAGTAAAGAAAAAAATACCATCGATGATGTCATTGTATCGCTTGATCAAAGAATCGTAGAGCTTTCTAATTTATCGGCAGTGGATCAGTACAGACCAACAAACTTATGTGGAGATAACGTTCTGTTTCAACTGTCAAGAATATTCAAATCCTTGCCGTGGGCAAAATCTAAAGAAGCTTGGTTTCTATTGGATGATTACAGTCCAACTGTATTTCCAGATTTGGCCATAAAGGCCTATAACCCTGTTCTATTTAGACTTTCCAGTGAGGTTAAAATAAAGATAAGCAGCGAAGGGAACGGTCCTCGATTTGAGGACACAATGGAGCGTAAATATAAGGAAGGTAGGGAACTTACAAAAGTCAATCTCGGTGAAATATATTTTCAAACCGCTGAAAAACAATGTATTGAGTTCTTTGAACAGATTTTAAAAGCACGGTTTGAAGCAACAAATAAAGGTAGCTTAACCGAACTAAAAAAAATGTTAACTGAGCATAAACATGATGCGGGATTTGGTAAATATATTTGTTCTATAGATAGGCCCGGAGATGCCCGTTTCTATGGGTTTAATCTGATTTGTCGACTCTGTTCAGGTGATGTTAGCTATATCATTGAGTTGCTACACTCTCTTACAAGTGGTCATTGGAGTACTGCCAAGCCACTTACACCCAAATATCAAGATGACGTGATCAAGCGTTTTTCCCAAAGACAATTGGCAGATCTAAAAGCAACATCGCAATACGGGCCTAAATTACATATGTTCGCCGAAAAGCTTGGTAATCTTTTAAAAGGTTATCTAATAAAATCAAAGGATAAAGAAAACGCAGATGAACGGTTACGCATAGAAATTGAGGGAACAGGAGAGCTTTCCAGCGAAGCGCAATTAATTGAAAATGAGTTGTTCAAGCATTCCGTGTTAATTTATGGAGGGGCCGGTAAAAGCAAAAAAGGATTACCAACGAGAAAACTTTTTTTCCGTAGATTGTTTGCACCATGTTTTCCATTTAGCCCTGCACTTGGTGACTGTATCCCTCTTAATGTGCAACAATATGAGCAATGGCTGCTCAAACCTGAAACCATTTGGAGTGTTGCACCCAATGATGATGAATTGCCATTATTTAATAAGGGTGACAAGTAATTATGGATCAATGTTTCGAATATAAAATATGCCTTGAGTTTTTGAGTAGATCAGACGACGAACAACTGCTTAATACATGGCGTATAAAGCATCCTTCACCATTTAGTTTAATAATGGCTGAAGGCTTTGAAGAGCGATCACTTGGGGTACTTAAATCAATTGCGTCGGCTGGCTTAAAGTTGGAAAATCTAATTATCGGTCGTTATACAGCCGATTACGATTTAAACAATAAGTATCGTGCAGCATTGGAAGATTTAGCGTCCATTGTAGCGCCATCCAAATGGAAAGTAATGGATAATCATAATGATGGGCTTTGGATTAATGATGCTCTTAATAATTTAAATTCAGAAACGATTATCATAGATATAACTAGTATGTCTAATAGAAGCTTATTTGGCGGATTGGACAAAGCACTTATATCGGGGAAAAATATTTTTATTGGTTATAGCGAAGCCGATATATATTGGCCGCGAAAAGCTGATTGGCAAGAATTAGAAAGCAATCTTGAAAATGCAGATAAGCTTGCGGATATAGTGGAAACAAAACCATGGCTTTTTAGTTATGAGCATTCGGTTGAACTAGTACTAAATCATGAAGGTTATGATTCTGGTGGTAGTCGACGGGCTTTAATCGCATTTCTCCCATTCAAAAGTGCGAGGCTTGGTGTCATACTTGATCAGGAAGATTTTTCAGAATGTCTTTTTATTGCGGGCTGTCCTCATTTAGAAGATAAAAGATGGCGATTAGATGCCTTAAAAAAAATAAACGAATCAATAATAAAGAATTGGTCTGTTGTTGAAATGAAAACTTTCGGCTATCGAAAAACATTTGAAGAAATGACAAAAATATTATTCGCAGAAGACTCATTGCTTGATAAATACGATATAAAGCTTGCGATCCTTGGATCAAAGCTTCAAACCGTTGCGTGCTGGGCTCTCTCAAATATCATTCCATCTATTACTGTAATTACAAGCACACCTGCAAAGTATTATCCAGAAGCATTTAGTGAGGGTATAGGGGAGTCATGGATATTTAAATTGCCTAAACCAAAAGGCATGTAAATTTCAATTTATATCATGTTAGATATCCAACTCAAACGAAACAGTCCATTACACAAAATTCTTTCTGAGCAAAGAACCGATTATCATGTTTACGCCAAATCTCCCGAAGAAAAAGTTAGGCTTTTGATAGTGCGCGATTTAACTCGGCTTGGATGGGAAATGAATTTCAAAGCCAACAGCGTCCAGATCAAGCCACCTGCCTTTTACGATAAACAAACTGTAAAAGATTCAATGCAGGTAAAAAGACAGGAGTCGCTTGCAAAAAATGCAGAATGGATTAACAGGCATGTTGAAATTGGAAGGCAAAACCTTACAGATGGGGCCTTGGCGTGGGAATCGAAAATTGATCCTGTTGTTGAAGTTTGTGAAACGCAAAAACAACTCGATATTTTTAGATTTTTTCGATTCTACTGGTCATCTCCTTATAGTGACTATGTTGGCCGGAGAATTAAGCTTCTAATCCGCGATAATGCCCTACCCAATAAACCACTAATCGGAATTGCAGCTCTTGGCAGTTCTATCATACATATCCCTGATCGTGATAAGTGGATTGGATGGAATAAAGAAACTCGCACAAAAAATTTAGTATATGCAATGGATGCTTACGTCTTAGGGGCTTTACCACCCTACAATTATCTATTAGGCGGTAAGCTTATCTCCTACATAGTTGCATCGAACGAAGTCAGAAATATCTATCAGTGCAAATATAAAGATAAGGTTACTAACATTTCTAATCGAACAGCTAATAGGCTTGCATGTATTTTTACGACAAGCTTGTATGGCAAAAGCTCACAATACAATCGCATCAAATACAACGATAATTTGTTATACATCCCTATTGGACAGACAAAAGGCTATGGTACTTTGCATTTGACCGATGAAACCTTCAATGCAATGCGCGATTTACTTGCTGCTAATAATATTTTGGTAACGAATAGGTTTGGTGATGGTCCAATATGGCGGATGAGGGTCATACGGACTGCCGCCGAAATTCTTGGATTTGATGCAGACTTCTTGCTTAAGCACTCTTTTCGTAGAGAAATATACGCTATCCCGCTAGCGAGCAACTTCAAGGAATTTCTCATGGATGAGCAAAGCAAGCTAAGGTATTACGACCGCCCCCTTAATAACCTCGTTGATTATTGGCGAAATAGATGGTTGTATAACCGGAAAAAAAAATCTATTGTCAGAGAAGAGGTCTATAATTTCTCTCCAGAAAAATTTAAGATTATATAGCTTGGAGAGATAACCCCTTAAACAATATGCCAGCGATGCGGTTTGAGCGTGACAAAGCAAGACTGTCACCCATAAATAATCAAGGGACGCTTCCCGCATTAAAAGCGTGCAACCGTTTAATCAAGCCGAACGAGGAGACATGTTGAGTTCTCCGGCGTAAGCTGATAAACTTGGCATCATAACTTAATGAAAGGGAAAACATGACCTATCAGGAGATAGAAAACAAGGTTATTTCCATATTGGATAAATACGGGGCGCAGACTATCGGTATCTTTGGCTCCTACGCAAGAGGCATACAGAGGCCGGACAGCGACCTGGACCTGCTTGTTAACTTCAAGGAGAGAAAGAGCCTCCTTACGCTGGTAAGGATAGAGAGGGAGCTTTCTGAAAGCATCGGCGTGAAAGTAGACCTGCTTACGGAAGGGGCTGTGAGCCCGTATCTGATTGATAGGATAAAGTCAGAGCTAAAGGTGATCTATCAATGAAGAAAGACGATTCTGTATTCTTGCGCCATATCCTTGATGCCGTCAATTGGATAGAGGAATATACGCACGGCATGGATTACGAAGGGTTCAGGAAAGCCCATCTGGTGCAGGACGGTGTGATAAGGCAGTTGGAGATCATCGGGGAAGCGACGAGAAATCTGTCAAAAGAATGCAGAGGCAAGCACGCCGATATCCCCTGGAAGGACATGGCGGGGATGAGGGACAAGCTTATACATCAGTATTTCGGGGTGGATATTGCCGCTGTATGGGACACTGCTACAGTGGATATTCCCGGCTTGAAGGCCAGCGTGACGAAGATATTAGAAGTAAAAACGTGACAGATTTATTTATGCTCCAAGATCTACTTGAATAAAGTCTTATACTTCTCGTAACCTTCTTTTTCCAAATCCTCTTTTGGAATGAACCTAAGGGCTGCGGAGTTCATGCAGTATCTGAGCCCTGTGGGCTTGGGGCCGTCGTTGAATACGTGTCCAAGGTGGGAATCTGCTTGCTTGCTCCTTACCTCAGTTCTCCTCATGAAGAAGCCCCTGTCCTCCTTTTCAACGATGTTGCCGGGCTCCAATGGTTTAGTAAAACTCGGCCAGCCTGTCCCCGATTCGTATTTATCAGTAGAGCTAAAAAGAGGCTCGCCCGACACGACGTCCACGTATATTCCATCCCTGTGATTGTCCCAGTATTCGTTCTTGTAAGCCGCCTCGGTGCCTTCCTTCTGGGTGACTTCGTACTGGAGAGGCGTGAGCCTCCTCCTCAGTTCCTCGTCGGAGGGCTTCTTAAAGGGAGCATTCTTTTCTTTCCTCCCTTTCCAGACCTTTTCAAGGAATGGGTCCCGTCCCGACCCTGCCCTGTAGTATTTATATCTTATGGGGTTCTTTTTGTAATAGTCCTGATGGTAATCCTCTGCCTTGTAAAAGACATCTAATTTAAGAATCTTGGTGACAATGGGCTTGTCGTAGACCTTTGATTTTTCAAGCCTCTCCTTTGATATCTCAGCCAGCCTCTTCTGCTCATCGTTGTGATAAAAGATGGATGACCCGTATTGCAGCCCCCTGTCAACAAAAGAACCTCCTGCATCAGTAGGGTCGATATTCCTCCAGAATACATCGAGCAGTTGTTCATAGCTCACCTTATCCGGGTCATATGTGATCTGAATTGACTCAAGATGACCTGTGGTCCCTGAAGAGACCTCTTCATAGGTCGGGTTTGCCTTCTGTCCTCCAGTATATCCGGAGATGACCTCAACCACGCCGTCAAGCTTTTCAAAAGGAGGCTCCATGCACCAGAAACACCCCCCTGCAAAGGTCGCCTTTTCAAGTTTATTGTTGTCACTGGTCATAGGAGTCCCTCCAGGTTGTCTTTCGGCATTCGAACATCCGGTTAAAACTGTAAACAATATAAAGATTGTCAGGGCAAAGTTTTTCATTTCAAACCTCAAAAGCAAGTGTAGTAGGAATTTCTAAGATAACAATACCTCAAAATATAGGGTTGTCAAATAGAGCCCGATTCATAAGGATACAGCTTAATCGGAATTGTATACTGTATACAATTTTTCCTTGACTTCAACATAGACCTTCTTTATCATGTAGCCATGCAATTGATTAAAGGGAAAGGTTTTAGAGGCGGGGTTCATCCCCCTGACGGGAAGGAGTTGTCCAGAGCGAAGGCCGTTGTCACCCTTCCTGTTCCAGAGAAGGTCATAATCCCCCTTTCCCAGCACATTGGCTCACCTGCTGAATCTCTCGTAAAGGTAGGGGACATTGTAAAAAAGGGGCAGAAGATTGGCGAGGCAAAGGGGTTTGTTTCAGTACCCGTTCATGCCTCCATATCAGGGAAGGTGACTGCTGTTGCAAACTTCCCTCATCCTGCCGGGAAGAGCCTCCCTGCCATTCAGATAGAGTCGGATGGGCTGGATGAGTGGGCTGAGACCGTAAAGGAGAATCCGAATTACAAGAACCTCTCCCCTGATAAGATAAAGTCCATAATTCAGGATGCGGGCATGGTCGGTATGGGCGGTGCTGCCTTCCCCACCCATGTAAAACTCTCACCTCCGGCAAACAAGAAGATAGATACTCTCATAATAAACGGTGCAGAGTGCGAGCCATATCTAACGGCTGACCACAGGCTTATGCTGGAGGAGCCGACAAAGGTCCTTGAAGGCGCTGTGATTGTGGCAAAGGCCCTATCCATAAAGGATATTTTCATAGGGATAGAGGACAACAAGCCTGATGCAATAAAGGTTCTTGCAGATGCGGCCAGGTCGTATGAGGGCGTGAAGATAGTGTCCCTTAAGGTTATGTATCCTCAAGGTGGGGAAAAGCAGCTAATAAATGCCGTAACGGGCAAGGAGGTCCCTTCGGGCGGACTCCCTATGGATGTCGGGATTATCGTTCAGAATGTAGCGACCGTTGCTGCCATATACGATGCTGTAAGGTTTGGAATACCGCTGATAGAGAGGATTGTTACAGTCACAGGGAGCGGTGTCAAGGAGCCCGGAAACTTCAGGGTAAGGATAGGAACTTCTTCCCTCAAGCTTATAGAGGCTGCCCATGGGTTTAAGACAGAGATCGGAAAGGTGATCTCCGGCGGCCCCATGATGGGTATGACCCAGTATACACTGGATGTGCCTGTTGTCAAAGGGATGTCGGGTCTATTGTTCTTTCCCCAGAGCGAGGTTAAGAGTTACACCCCCGAGGCGTGCATAAGGTGCGGGAGGTGCGTTGCCGTATGCCCGATGGGGCTTTTACCCAATATGCTCGGGATATACGCGGAACTGGAGAGGTTTGAAGATGCAGAGAAGATAGGCCTCATGGACTGCATGGAGTGCGGTTCATGCTCCTATGTCTGCCCTTCCAGAAGGCCCCTGGTGCATCTTATAAGATATGCCAAGACTGATGTGATATCAAAGAGGAAGAAGGCAGCGTAATAAAGTGGCCAGTAGTCGGTGGTCAGTGGCTTGTAGGGGCAATCCGGCGGGTTGCCCAATAAGTAGAGCAGGACAGGCATCTTGCCTGCCGAAGGATTTAGTTCGGAGAAATAATGTCTGACGAAAGGTTACTGACACTATCATCGTCCCCTCATATAAGGGACGGCTCTTCTGTGCCAAAAGTGATGCACACTGTTGTGCTGGCACTGGTGCCAGGCGCCGCAATGGGCGTCTATCTCTTCGGCATGCCCGCCCTTGTCACGATACTCCTTGCCATTGCCTCATGCATGGGCTTAGAGGCATGGATGCAGTGGCTGACCGGGAGGAAGATCACCGTATTTGACGGGAGCGCCATACTTACCGGTCTTCTCCTTGCCATGAACCTGCCGTCTTCCGCCCCCTGGTGGCTTACCATAATCGGTTCTCTGGTGGCAATAGTAATTGGAAAGCATCTCTACGGCGGCCTTGGGCAGAACATATTCAACCCAGCCCTTGTCGCAAGGGTGTTTCTCCTTATTTCCTGGCCTGTCCAGATGACATCGTTCCCTTCGCCGAAGGCCCTGGCAGGGGCTGATGCCGTATCCTCCGCAACGCCTTTGACTGCCATAAAGATGGAGCTGATGAGCCACAAGGCCAATATTGACATAACCCAGCTTCCTCAGCCGTCTACGTTTGATCTCATCTTGGGCGTCCACGGCGGATCACTCGGCGAGGTCTCGATTATAGCCCTTTTGATAGGTGGTTTATACCTTCTTTACAAGAAGATAATAACCTGGCATATCCCTGTATCTTTCATTGGGACTGCATTGGTATTTTCTGCCATAATGTGGCTTGTTGACCCCATGAAGTATGCAAACCCCATCTTCCATGTGCTAACAGGGGGACTTATCCTTGGAGCCTTCTTCATGGCTACTGATTATGTTACCTCACCTGTTACAAACAAGGGGATGCTCATATTCGGCGCAGGGTGCGGTTTCCTTACGATACTGATAAGGCTGTTCGGCGGGTACCCTGAAGGGGTTTCTTTTGCAATACTCCTTATGAACCTGGCGACCCCTCTAATTGACAAGCTCGTGACACCTTCCAAATACGGGGAGGTGAAGGGAAATGGGTGATACCTTAAAAATGGGGCTGGTGTTGACGGTGATCTGCGTTATTGCAGCAGGTTCGCTGGCCAAGGTTTATGAAATAACAAAGGTCAGGATAGATAGGAACATGGTGGAGCTTGAGGAGAAGAAGAGGAAAGATATCATCCCCCAGGCCGTCGCCTTTGAGGAAAAGAAGGTAGACGGAAAAACTATTTTTATCGGGAAGGATGCGGAAGGGAAGGCGATAGGTTCGATCTTTAAGATTGCACCGAGGGGATACGCCGGACCGGTAAACGCCATGATAGGGATTGATGAAGGCGGAAAGGTGATGGCCGTTTCCATAACAAAGCTCGACCAGACCGAGACCCCAGGACTTGGGACAAAGGTAACAGAGCCTAAGTTCAGGAACCAGTTCAAGGGTAAGGAAGGGAATGACCTTAAGCTGAAGAAGGACGGCGGAAGCGTAGATGCGATAACGGCTGCAACTATCTCCTCCAGGGCCGTTGCCAACGGAGTACATGAAGGTATGGAGTGGTATAAAAAAGCAGTAGGCAGTGCGAGGTAAAATATGGGCCTTTGGAAAGAGTTTACAACAGGAATAATAAAGGAAAACCCTGTCATCGTCCTGATGATCGGGCTGTGTCCTGCACTGGCTGTGTCAAGTTCGGCCAATGACGCCTTCGGGATGAGCATAGCCGTTTTATTCGTCCTGCTGGCCTCCAACATAATTGTTTCCATGGTGAGAAATCATACCCCGGACGCAATAAGGATACCTATATTTATAGTTATAATATCAACCTTCGTGACACTGGTCGACTACGTTATCCATGCCTTTGACATGGAGCTTTATGCATCCCTTGGGGTATTCATCCCTTTGATTGTGGTTAACTGCGTAATCCTTGGACGCGCCGAGGCCTTTGCCTATAAGAACAGCATCCTTTCATCTACCATGGACGGTCTTGGGATGGCTATTGGATTCATGCTTACCATGACCATCCTCGGCGGGATCAGGGAGCTTATCGGGAACGGGACCTTCACGATCTTGAATTATCAGCTTATAAATCTGGGAGAAAATTTTCAGCCGGCATTGGCATTTATAATGCCGCCCGGCGCATTCCTGACCATTGCATTTATGATGGCTGCACACAGGAAATGGCTGAAAAAGTAGAGGTAATAAATGGTTTCTAATGAACTAACATGGTACATGATCCTCCTAAGCTCGATATTGATAAACAATATCGTTCTGATCCGCTTCCTTGCGCTCTGCTCATTCTTCGGGGTATCCAATGAGATAGAGACCTCCATCGGTATGGGGATGGCGGTCATATTCGTCATGACCCTGGCATCGGCAGCCACATGGATTTTGTGGTATGCCCTCCTTCTCCCGTTCCAGCTTGAGTACCTCAGGACAGCGGTCTTTATCCTCGTTATTGCTGGGCTTGTTCAGTTTGTGGAGATGTATATGAAGAAGGCCCTGAAAAGCCTTTACAACGCAATGGGGATATACCTTCCTCTGATCACGACCAACTGTGCAGTTCTTGCCATTGCCCTCTTGAATATCGATTATGGTCTTGGATTCGTGAACAGCATCATATATACAGTAGGGGTTGCGGTTGGATATACGCTTGCGATCATCTTGTTTGCCGGGATAAAGGAGAGGATCGCCCTATCAACAACGATTCCTGTTCCATTCAGAGGACATCCTATAGGGTTTATTACGGCAGCCCTTATGTCTCTGGCGTTTTTAGGGTTCAGTCACCTGTTTGGATTATAAATTTACTTCAAAACTCAAAAATGGTAAAATGATTGTATGTTAATTGCGATAATAAGTCTGGGCGGCCTTGGTTTTGTCCTTGGTTCAGGGCTTTCCATTGCGTCAAGGAAGTTCCATGTTGAGCTTGACCCGCGTGAAGAGGCTGTATTAAAGGCCCTTCCGGGCGCAAACTGCGGCGCATGCGGATTTCCAGGGTGCGGAGGTTTTGCCGCTGCGGTTGTTAGAGGAGATGCCCCGGTAGTAGGATGTACTGCCGGAGGAGTTAGCGTTGCTAAGGCACTTGGCGCCATCATGGGTGTTGAGGCTGATGTAGTGAAGAAGGTTGCCAGGGTTTACTGCAAGGGCGGGAACAAGGAGACCACGAAGAAGTTCATATATGAAGGCATTCCAAACTGCCGGGCTGCGACCCTTATTGCAGGCGGAGACAAGACCTGTCAATACGGCTGTGTTGGCCTTGGTACATGTGCAGTTGTTTGTCCATTTGATGCAATCCGTATGGAAAATGGACTTCCTGTTGTTGATGAGGAGAAGTGCACTGGATGTGGAAAATGCGAGATGGCATGTCCAAAGTATACCATCCGGGTTGTTCCGGCTGATACGAAATTCGTCGTCAGTTGCATGTCTGTCGACCGCGGTGCGGTCGTCAAGAAATACTGTTCAGCAGGGTGCATAGGGTGCGGATTGTGCGTAAAGACCTGCCCCTACGGCGCCATCACCATGGAGAACAACCTGGCCTTTATCAACTTCGAGAAGTGCACCAACTGCGGCCTCTGTGTTCCGAAGTGCCCAACCAAAAATATCGAGGACTACCTTATAAAAGGGCATGAACCCAGGCAAGAGTCGGCGTAACTGTCTTCCTTAGTTGGAACAACTGAAAAAATAGTTTGACATCTTATTTCGGAGATGGTAAAGTTCACGTATATCTGGGTTAACACAGATAAATTAAAAACAGTAGGAGAAACAAAGTAATGGCAAAAGGTACAGTGAAGTGGTTCAACGACAGCAAGGGTTTTGGCTTTATAGCTCAGGAAGATGGAGAAGATGTATTCGTGCATTTCTCTGCTATCCAGGGAGATGGTTTTAAATCTCTCAAAGAAGGTGACAGTGTGGAGTTTGAGATTACCAAAGGTAACAAGGGCATTCAGGCCGCAAACGTAAACAGGGTCTAAATATATATAAAAACAGTCACCCGGGCCCCGGAGAAATCCGGGGCCTTTTTTTGTATTAAATTTCAAGACCTGGTTAGGGATGCAAACTCTTCTTCAGTTATAACCTTTACCCCAAGCTCCCTTGCCTTATCGAGCTTAGAACCTGCCTCTTCCCCCGCCACGACGTAGTCTGTTTTTTTGCTCACTGAAGAGGTTGGCCTGCCGCCCTTAGATTCCACCAGACTTTCGGCCTCGTCTCTGGTGAATCCCTTTAGTGCCCCGGTAAAGACAAAGGTCTTTCCTTCAAGGGGGCCTCCCTTATTTGTCTTTTCTGCCTCATAGGTTATACCGCCTTTGATGAGCTTATCTATAAGCTTCAGGTTCCTTTCCTCTGCAAAGAAGGCAAGGATCGACTTGGCCACCTCTGGACCTACTTCTCTAATCTTTATAAGGTCATCATATTTTGCAGCCCCCAGGGCATCTATGGTCCCGAACTCCTTGGTCAGAAGCTTTGCCGTATGCTCACCAACATCCCTGATGCCTAATGAATATATGAGGCGGGGAAGGGTCGTATTCCTGCTCTTTTCTATGGAATCTATGATGTTCTGTGCTGACTTGTCAGCAAACCTTTCAAGCCCCAATATGTCATTTTTTATCAGATAGTAGATGTCTGCAGAATCCTTTATCGCACCCTTATCCACCATCTGCTCTATATGCTTGTAACCAAGCCCCTCTATGTCCATCCCTCCCTTGGATGCGAAGTGTCTTATAGACTCCTTCACCTGGGCGGGACATGAGACGTTAGGGCAGCGCCAGACCACCTCTTCCTTGACCACATGAGCACCGCAGGAGGGACACCTGTCCGGCATTACGTAAGATTTCTCATGACCAGTCCTCTTGGACGTAACCACCATGACAACCTCCGGGATGACGTCCCCGGCCCTCTGAATGACAACCGAATCCCCTATCCTCACATCCTTCCTGTCTATCTCGTCCTGGTTGTGAAGGGTTGCACGGCTTACTGTGACTCCTCCAACTTCGACAGGTTCCATGATGGCAACAGGGGTCAATGCTCCGGTCCTTCCCACCCCTACCTCGATATTGATTACCCTGGTTGTCTCCTGTCTCGGCGGGAACTTATATGCAATGGCCCACCTCGGAGACCGGGATATCTCACCCAGTTCCTCCTGGAGCCTCAGGGAGTTGACCTTGAGCACCACTCCGTCTATCTCATAATCGAGGGATTCCCTTTTCTCCTCAATCTCCTTGTGGAATGTCAGGGCCTCTTCAATGTTTTTACATCTCTTAATCAGCGGGTTGACTTTGAAGCCAAGACTTTTCAGTGTTTCCAGTATCTCCCAGTGGGTTGAGACCTTCGGCCCTTCCATGACCCCTATCCCGTAACAGAAGATGTCGAGGGGCCTATCTGCGGTTATTGTTGAGTCAAGCTGACGTATTGAGCCGGCCGAGGCATTACGAGGATTTGCAAATAGCGGCCCTCCTGCCGCCTCCCTCTTTTTGTTGAGCCTGTTGAAGTCGCCAAGCTTCATGTAGACCTCACCCCGGACCTCAAGCTTCCTGGGGATCGCACCAGATTTAGGCTTGAAAAGCTTAAGTGGAATAGTCTTAATGGTTCTAAGGTTCCGGGTCACGTTCTCACCCGTTTCTCCATCTCCCCTTGTAGAACCTACTGTAAATATGCCATCTTCATAGACCAGCTCTATGGCAAGGCCGTCTATCTTTGGTTCCGCAACGTATTCAATTTCATGGGTCGTATGAAGGAAGCGCTTGACCTTAGCATCAAACTCCCTTGCCTCCTCCTCTGTAAACGCGTTCTGGAGCGAAATCATTGGGATGGTGTGCCTGACTGTTCCGAACTCTTCTAATGGCGGTGCCCCGACCCGCTGGGTGGGCGAGTCAGGAGTAATCAGCTCAGGGAACCTTTTTTCGAGATCTTCCAGTTCCCTCATGTACCTGTCGTACTCTGCATCGCTTATCTCGGGCGAGTCAAGGATATAATATAGGTAGTTGTGGCGGGTTATTTCTTCACGGAGGAATTCTATGCGCTTCAGGGAATCTGATATAGTCATTTTATTCTCATCTATTGCCTTGTATTTTGAAAGGCATTATTTTAATTTGCAAGGGTAATTTTGGCTTTTTCTTGCGATAGCGAAAAGATATTAGCAGGTTGAAATAGGGATGACAAGGGGGTTTGTAGTATATGGTTCGGCGGGGATTGTTGCAGACAATTTGTTCTGTGGTATAATTTTTATAGGTACCGCAGGGCTAGCGTTAGTAAAGGTATCTTTACTCATCCGCACGGTGCTAACCCCACTTAAACGTCTCGTGAGAGATGGCGGATTAGAAAAAAGCGGTCCATTGCGGTACCTACTAAATCATTTTTTGGCATATCCCTCAAGGTTCTTAAGAATCTCCCCCACCTCTTCCTTTATCTTCTCATCCAGGTCATAAGGTGCCTTTCCCTCCTTATCAGCCTGGATGATGGCGGGGTTGAAACTCATAAAGCCTAAGACCTCGAATTCCGGCAGGCCATTCTTGATCAACTCCCTGTCTGATTCGGCCTGTACCTTGTTCCCGACTATATAGACATTCTTAATCTGCAGGTCTGCAGCCAGTTTCTTTATATGCTGGGCGGTCTGGATCGCCCTCTGGCCTGGCTCTACAACGACGATAAGGGCATCCATCCCTGCCGTCGAACCCCTGCCAAGGTGCTCAAGGCCTGCCTCCATATCAAGAATGACTGCCTCGTCCCTCTTTACAATCAGATGGCGAAGAAGGTTCTTCAGGAATACATTCTCCGGACAGAAGCACCCGCCTCCCCCTTCGGGTATGCATCCCAGGATGAGGAGCTTTACGCCGTTGTGGGATACTGAGAATGTATCGGGTATGTCGTCCACCTTGGGGTTTAGCTTGAATACCCCTCCGAACTGTCCTTTCTTCGTCCCTGTCCTCTCCTCGACCAGCGGAGTCATCTCGGCCAGTGGCGTCACTCCTGCCAGTTTCTCCCTCGGGATCCCTACGGCAGAGCCAAGATTTGAATCAGGATCGGCGTCTATGGCTAAGACCTTCATACCTCTGGCGGCCAGTATCCTGGCCATGGTCCCTGCCAGTGTCGTCTTTCCGACACCACCTTTGCCTGTAACAGCTATCTTCATCAGTCCTTCCAACCCTTCCCCTTACCCTTGCCTTCGTGCTCTTTTTTGGCCCTATAGCTCCTGTACTCCTCATCCCTTACGACTCGGATATTTTCGATCCTGTGCTTCCGCAGTCCCGGGGGGAGGTTTTTGTACTTGACCACGCCCCACGGGCCGCTATAAGAGGACCCAACGTACCAGACATCCCCATGATACACATAATATCTCCCTGATATGAGGAACATGTCGTATGGTATTCCTACAGCTACCTGGAATCCCAGGGCGACCGGGACAAGAAAGACAGGGGGTTGATGAATGACAAACACCGGCCCTGGCGCAGGCTGGGGCTTGGCTTGATCTCCTCCCCTGATCGTCAGCTCAAAACCGATATCACCCCCTTGAGCTACAGGAGCGAAAAGAAACAAAGCAATAACAGGGATTACAGCGATCTTCTTCATGATACATACCTCCTTACAATTATATTTTTTTAAAGCTTATCATAGATGCTAAAAAATGCCAGATTAAAGATTATCATATAGGGATTACAGCGATCTTCTTCATGGCACATACCTCCTTACAATTATATTTTTTAAAAGTTTATCATAGATTCTAAAAAATGCCATACTGAAGATTATCATATATGGTAACATAAGGTCATTCCCGGATGGTAGAGATAGAGACCTTGGAACAGTTGACGCTTAAATTTGGACATGCTGAAGATTATCTAAGAAACCTTTTTGAGAAGGCAACAGGTAGAGAAATCTCGCTGACTGTGACAGACAACTCCACCAGCATGCTTTCCGTAAAGACAAAGGGTAAAGCTGTATCTGTTCGGCTCCATAGGATATTCCTTGAGGCAGGGGCGAATGTTGTCGATGAGATAGCTGAGTTTATAAAGAAGGGGGGAGGAAAGACACCGCACATCCGAGATTTTATCCGGGGGAAGAGAGACATTCTTAATAAGAAAGTTCCAAGGAGATTAAATGCTGTAACCCTGGGCAGGCATTATGACATCCTCAATATCTATGAATCTATAAACAGAGAGTATTTTGAAGAAAAGGTATCAGCCTCCATCACATGGGGGACGAAAAGTCCGAGGCGAGCCGTCAGAAGAAGGACACTGGGGAGTTACAGCAGTCATTCGCACATGATAAGGATAAACCCCATTCTTGACATAGAAAGGGTTCCTCCATATTTCGTTGAATTTATTGTATACCACGAGATGCTTCACGCCTGCCTGGGTGTGAAAAATAAGAACGGAAGACGCTCTGTTCATTCTAAGGAGTTTCGGGAGCTTGAAAGGAGGTTCAGGGATTATGAAAAGGCGATGGCTTGGGAAAAGAAAAGCAGGATTTGAAGTTCGTAGAAACTAGCTTCAGCTATATAAACAGGCCTGAAGGCCTGGTTCTACTTATTTTTCACGTATTCATCTATCGCCTTGGCTGCCCTTTTACCAGCTCCCATGGCAAGGATTACGGTTGCAGCCCCGGTTGTGTTGTCCCCGCCGGCGTAAACTCCCTCTTTAGAGGTCCTGCCTGTTTCCTCGTCAATTACAATATAACCCCTTTTGTTTGCTTCAAGCCCAGGAGTAACACTCGTCAGGAGCCTGTTGGAGTCGGTCCCGATGGCCACAATTACCATATCTGTTGGCATGACAAACTCCGAACCTTCAACAGGAACCGGTTTTCTTCGTCCGGTTGAGTCGGGCTCTTCAAGCTCCATTTTCTGACATTCAACCCCTGCCACCCACCCCTCACTGTCACCTAGAAACCATAAAGGGGAGGTGAGAAACTGGAATTTGACCCCTTCTTCCTCAGCCCTTTCTATCTCCTCAAGCCTTGCCGGAAGCTCCTCCCGTCCCCTCCGGTAGATTAGGGTCACTGTCTCGGCCTTAGTCCTAAGGGCCGTCCTAGCCGCATCCATGGCCACATTTCCGCCACCTATGACTATCACGTTTTTCCCTCTTGTGACAGGCGTATGGGACTGAGGAAAGAGATTGGCCTTCATGAGATTTATCCTCGTGAGATATTCGTTGGCGGAATATACACCGTTCAGGTTTTCGCCTGGGATATCCAGGAATGTCGGATGCCCTGCCCCTGTGCCTACGAAGACTGCATCAAATTCCTCAAGAAGGTCGTCTATAGTGTAAGTTCTGCCTATTAAGGCATCCAGGACAATCTTTACACCAAGCTTCCTGAGATAATCTATCTCCTCCTCGACTATCTTCTTTGGGAGCCTGTATTCGGGGATTCCGTAAATAAGGACCCCTCCCGGCTTGTGGAGGGCCTCGAATATTGTAACGCTGTGCCCCATCTTCGCCAGGTCCCCGGCGCATGAAAGCCCTGCAGGGCCTGACCCTACAACAGCTATGCGCTTTCCTGTGGGTGGTTTTATCTCAGGTACCTCGACCCCATGTTCCCTCTCCCAGTCCGCCGCATACCTTTCAAGATTACCTATGGCAACAGGCTTGTGCTTCTTCCCTACTATGCACAGCTTTTCACACTGGTCTTCCTGGGGGCATACCCTCCCGCAGACTGCTGGCAGGGAGCTGGTCTCCTTTATCTTCCTTGCAGCCTCACCAGGCTTCCCCTCCAGAATGAGCTTTATGAAGCCAGGTATATTT
Source organism: Deltaproteobacteria bacterium (assembly GCA_030646755.1). Taxonomy (GTDB): domain Bacteria; phylum Desulfobacterota; class JAENJC01; order JAENJC01; family JAENJC01; genus JAUSKU01. Next base: position 19,283 of record JAUSKU010000096.1, on the reverse strand, counting down.
ATCCCGACAGGACACCCTTTCACGCACTGGGGGTCCTTGCATTGGAGGCACCTGTCGGCCTCTGCCACGGCTGCTTCAGCGGCATAACCGAGAGGGACCTCCATGAAGTCCAATACCCTCTCCAGGGGTACCCTTTCTGGCATCGGCTGCCTGGGTATTTCGAACTTATGCTTTTTGTCTTCGATCATGTTTTAATTATACACCATTAAAAATATTTGCGATAAACGGCCGGATAAAACCTCTATCGTTAAATTTGTCCTGCTGCCAGTATCATCAGGGCATTCACAGCCGCTGCGGCGATAGTGCTTCCCCCTTTTGTCCCTTTATTTGTGATATAAGGAAGGTCGCTGGCTGCAAGAGCGGCCTTTGAGTCCGATGCTCCGACAAAGCCCACAGGCATCCCTACCACAAGGGCAGGCCTTATTCCCTCTTCTTTTGCAAGCCTTATAAGCTCATAAAGGGAGGTCGGCGCGTTCCCTATGGCAACAATACCGCCGTTTATCTTTTCTTTAGCCTTCTGCATTGAGATGGTAGCCCTTGTCAAGCTCTTTTCTTTGGCCTCTTTTATGACATCCTCGTCAGAGATGTGGCAGAAGACCTCGATTCCAAGCCTGTTTCTGTGGCTCTTGAGTATCCCTGCTTTCACCATATCCACGTCCGTCACGATGGAACAGCCATTTTTTAAAGCCGCTATCCCGGCCTCTACCGCCCCTTTGCTGAATAGCATCGATGTGGCGTACTCAAAATCTGTTGTAGTATGGATGACCCTGCGGACTACCGGATACTCTAGCTCCCCAAGATTATAACCTTTCAGTGCCTCGTCAATGATCCGAAAAGACTCCTTCTCTATCCCTTCCGGAGGGAAGTTCCTGCTAACCGACGACTGCTGACCGGTGACCGCCTTTGAAATCCGTTTAACTGCAATCTCAGCCAGCTTAGGGTCTTCTCCGAGAGGCTCTGTCATTATCATCTTCACATTCGGATATTTCTTTTTTGCCTCTTCCATCTCTGCCGGCAGATCTTTTGATACATGAGCGCCCATATACAGGAAGTACGGCATGAAGATAATCCTTTCCACCCCCTCGTCGATGCACTGCTTGGCTCCGGTTTGAATGTCAGGTTTACCGAACTCCATAAACGCCGCTTTTACCAGGTCATAGCCTCCTGCCAGTTTGACCATCGCTGCGGTCCTTTCAAGAGACTCATTGGCCTCTTTTCTTGGGCTTCCGTGGCCGAGTAGTAAAATTGCTGTTTTCAAAATACCTCCTGATATTTATTGGACACGGATTTACACAGATTTACACGGATTAATACCTTTAAAAATCTGCGCTTATCTGTGTTCATCTGTGTCCCATATTGATTTATGCCTTCCCGCCTGCCTGTAAATCTTCCACAAAATACTTATTCCCGTTATCCAATGCGCAGAAGCTCCCGCACATGGTGCAGGTGTCATCTTTCTCCGGTGTCCTGGAGGCCCTTATCTTCCTTGCCTCATCTCCAAAGAGGCCGAGGGAGAACTGCTCGTCCCAGCGCCTTTCGCGGCGAGCCTTGGACATGGCCATCTCCCTTTCGCGCCTTTCCTTGTACTTTGAGATGTCCCCGATATGGGCTGCCAGCCTGGTAGCCCTTACCCCTTCTCTCACATCGTTTTCGTTAGGCAATGCAATATGTTCTGCCGGTGTGATGTAGCATATGAGATCAGCGCCGAACCTTGCAGACGATGCAGCACCTATGGCAGCCGTAATATGGTCATACCCTGCCCCTATGTCTGTAGGAAGTGGCCCAAGCATGTAGTAAGGTGCATCGTTGGACATCCTCTTCTGCAAAATTATATTTGCCTCTATCTCGTCCAGCGGGATATGTCCAGGTCCTTCCACCATCATCTGGCAACCCATCTTCTGCCCGATCTCAGAAAGTTCGCAGTTTATGACAAGTTCCTGTATCTGCGCCCTGTCTGAAGAGTCATGGATCGCCCCTGCCCTTAGACCGTTACCAAGACTAAGGACCACATCATACTTCTTAAGTATTTCCACCACCCTGTCAAACTTCTCATAGAGCGGATTCTCCCTGTTGTTAGCCAGCATCCAGCCCACCATAGAGGCTCCACCCTTTGACACAAGACCTCCGTAACGGTACCCCTGTTTCTTAAGCCTCTCGATCGTGTAGAGGTTTATCCCGCAGTGGATGGCCATGAATGCGATTCCGTCCTGGCACTGCCTCTCTATAACCTCAAAAAGCATCTCCTCCGTAAGCTTGTTCGGATCATGGTACTTCTTGGAGGCCTCACAGAAGGCCTGATAAAGAGGGACTGTCCCGACCGGAAGGTTGGTTGACTTCAACACTTCTCTCCTCACGAGGTCCAGGTCTCCGCCAACAGACAGCTCCATTAGGGTATCTGCCCCTTCCTCCTCGGCAATCCCGGCCTTTCTGCACTCCGCCTCGATGTCCACGATGTCTGAAGATGTCCCGATGCTGGCATTTACCTTTGTACGGAGCCCCTTGCCGATACCGACCATATTGTTCTTTCTGTTGGTGTTGTTGGGGATGACTATCTTCCCCACTGCGATCATATCCCTGACATACTCATCTGTAACACCCTCCGCATGGGCCACGGCAATCATCTCTTTGGTAATTATCCCCTGTTTTGCAAATTCGACCTGTGTTGGCATTTCTTTCTCCTCTATAAATAAAGTTAATGAATTTACCGCGGAGACACGGAGTTAAGGTTTTCTCTGCACCTCGGCGGTGAAAATAAGTCTCTTTGCCCATTCCACGTTGCTCCCGAAATGCAAATGCACATACGAGGTCAGCGTATTCTTGTATCTGTAGCCTTCGGCCCATGAATCATCGGTATTTGGCTTTTTAACCCTGTAAGCTCTACCTACTGATTCCGGCATATCTTCTATCTCTGAATAATGAAACTCGTGACCCCTTATCTTTGAACCTTTTTCAAACAGCGGACTCTCTTCTACAGTCTCAACTTCCATATATCCCAGGGCCTTGCGCCTTTGAAGCATCGTTGCCCTTGTCGGATATATCCCAACCATCGAATGGAATTTTCCATCAAAATCAATGATACCTTCTGTCAGGTACATGAAGCCGCCGCATTCGGCATAAACTTTACCGCCGGATTCCACAAAGCTTCTTATGGAATCCAGCATTGAATGATTGGCTGAAAGCCCTTCCGCATAGACTTCAGGATAGCCGCCGCCAAGGTATAGCCCTGAAATCCCTTCAGGAAGCTTTTTGTCTGCGAGGGGGCTGAAAAAGACCAGCTCTGTGCCAAGACTTCTGATGATATCAAAGTTGTCCTCGTAATAAAAAGAAAAGGCCTGGTCACGGGCAACAGCAATCCTTATCCCACCCTCACCCTGGCCCTCTCCCTGATGGAGAGGGTAAATTCCCTCCCCTTCAAGGGGAGGGTCAGGGAGGGGATGGGGTCTTTCAGCAATTTCCAACAGCCCCTCTAAATCCACATTTTTTTCAACCACATCTGCCAGCCTCTCTATAAACTCCTGTGAAAAACCTTCCTCCGCTGTCACAAGCCCCAGATGCCTCTCCGGCATCGCCAGCCCTTCATCTCTTGGGATAAACCCCAGGACCTTTGCCTTACAGTTAGCCTCAACAGCCTCCCTGAGCATCTTTTTATGCCTTTCGCTTCCAACCCGGTTGAATATGACTCCTGCTATATTCAATTCCTTGTCAAAATTCTCAAACCCCGAGAGCAGTGCTGCGGTGCTTCTGGCCATGCCCCTGGCGTCAACTACCAGAATAACAGGAGACCCTGTCCATTTTGCTATCTGGGCGCTACTTCCATCCTCGGATTTTCCGTTAACACCATCGAAGAGCCCCATGACCCCTTCGATTACAGCAATATCTGCCTTTTCATTCTCCCTCTCCCTTGACGGGAGAGGGTTGGGGTGAGGGTGACAGGCATTAATGAATGACTCGACAACATAATCCTTAGTCAGCATCCACCCATCCAGGTTTCGCGATACCCTGCCACAGACTGCCGTATGATGGCCTGGATCTATGAAATCAGGGCCTACCTTGAACGGCTGGACAACAAGACCTCTTTTACGCAGGGCTGCCATGATACCAAGAGATATGGTAGTCTTGCCGGAGCCACTGGACGGAGCTGCAATAAGAACAGATTTCAATTCTTCATCCCCTGAATCGGAGCTGGAATCCTACCGCCCCGGTCTATGAACTCTTTTGAACTGAGCCTGCTCACTGGAATTATCGGGGCCTCACCCAAAAGCCCTCCGAAGTAGACCATATCTCCAACCTTCTTTCCAGGAACGGGTATTATCCTGACAGCCGTTGTCTTGTTGTTTATGACGCCTATGGCCGCCTCGTCTGCTATGATGGCTGAGATGGTTTCTGCGGATGTATCGCCGGGGATGGCTATCATGTCAAGCCCAACGGAGCAGACAGCTGTCATGGCTTCCAGCTTTTCTATGGACAGGACACCTTCCCTGGCTGCCCGAATCATCCCCTGGTCTTCGCTCAAAGGGATAAAGGCCCCGGAGAGACCGCCAACGTATGAAGATGCAAAGGCCCCTCCTTTTTTCATGGCGTCGTTCAGAAGGGCCAAGGCTGCCGTAGTTCCGGGTGCCCCGACCCTCTCAAGCCCCATCGCTTCCAATATCTCCGCCACCGAATCACCTTCGGCTGGAGTCGGGGCAAGGGATACGTCGAGGATACCAAATTCCACATTGAGCCTCCTCGATATCTCTCGTCCTACAAGCTCTCCCATCCTCGTGATCTTGAATCCCACCTTCTTTATTATCTCCGCAACCTCACCGAGGTCTTTTCCCTTAGCCGCTTTAACAGCTGCCCTGACTACCCCCGGACCACTGACGCCCACATTTACGACACACTCCGGCTCGCCAACTCCGTGAAAAGCCCCTGCCATGAAAGGATTATCATCAACGGCATTGGCGAATACCACCAATTTTGCACATGCAAGGCCGCCTCTGTCGGCAGTGAGTCTTGCCGCCTCCTTTATCACCTGCCCCATCTTCTTGACCGCATCCATATTGATCCCTGCCCTGGTGGATGCCACGTTCACCGATGAGCAGACCCTTTCGGTAGAAGAAAGGGCTTCTGGTATTGCGTCTATCAATGCAATGTCCTGCGTGGTAAAACCCTTCTGAACCAGTGATGAGAATCCTCCGATGAAGTTTACCCCGACCCTCTTTGCGGCCTCATCAAGGCATTTGGCTATATAGACAAAGTCATCTTTATGCCCGCCTGCCACGACCTGGGATATGGGAGTTATGGCAAGACGGGTATTGACTATAGGAATACCATAATCCATCTCGATCCCTTTGGCCGTCTCACGGAGCTTGCCAGCCAGACGTTCAATCTTGGCGATAACCTGTTCTCCAACCACCTTGACATCCGAATGAGAACAATCCAGAAGGGAAATCCCCATGGTCACGGTGCGGACGTCCAAGGACTCCTGCTCTATCATCTGTATGGTTTCTAATATCTCTTCAGGCGAAATAGTCATTGTGCCTCCAAAATATAGGGGCAACCCTATGTGGTTACCCCTATATATCAAATTCTATGCATGTATTTAAATATTTCTTCATGCTGAGCATGTATCTTAAGTCCCAGTTCCTTACCCTTTTCCTCCAGCAGCTTCTTTAGCTCACCGAAGTCAATGACAGCCTTAGATATGTCCGTCAGCATGGTCATGGCGAATATGTCGCCATCCATGACCTTCTGGTTGATGTCGAGGATATTGACGCTCTGCTTTGCCAGAAGGGTCGCCACATCTGCAACGATTCCGACCCTGTCGGGGCCGATTACCGTAACCATAACTCTTGATTCGCTCATACGTCCTCCTAAAGTATTCCGTTAATCAACTTAACCACCGCTGTATTATTGTAAAAATCAATGATATTCAGGCACCCGTAGTCCTGCTCGATCCTAAAGAAGTTCTCAAGCCGTAGGTTCATGGCATTACAGAGGATAACCCGGTTTACGCCTCCGTGTGCAACGATTGCGGCAGACTCGCCTTTATGCCTCTCGATTATGTCCGTTAATGCCGGGATTACACGTCCTTCCAAGTCTCTGAGAGACTCGCCTTCTTTTATCCTGTAGTTTACCAGGTCCTCAAATCTTATATGGGCCTCATCGGGAAACCGTTTCTGCACCTCGGAAAATGTCAGTCCTTCCCACCGCCCTGCCGAAAGCTCTTTCAATCTTTCATCTGATACAGGCTTTATATTGTGATGCCTCGCAATCTCCTCCGCACCCTTTACTGTCCTTACCAGGCCGCTTGAATAGATACCCTTCACTGGTTCGTCTTTCAGCCTTTCTGCAACAACCTTCATTTGCCTAAGGCCTCGCTCTGTAATGTCTATGTCAATGTGGCCGTTGTAGCGAAATTCTCCGTGATTTACCACCTCACCGTGGCGAACAAGGAATAGTCTTGTCGAATCATTTTTCATAACGGTCTTTCAATTGGACACAGATTTACACAGATTGTTTATGATTAACACTGAACATCTCCACATCTGTGTCTATCATATTTTTTCTGTGAGAATCAGTGTCAAAAACCCTTTAATTCCCTTAAACTATTGCAATAATGACCAAAAGCATAATTAACTCACAGATTTCTCCGCCAGCCCCCAGGATATCTCCTGTTATGCCGCCGATCTTCTTATCGAAGAACCGTTTCAATATAAGTCCAATGAGTGCGGTGGTGATCACAGCCAACAGGCCTTTAACCCCAAGGGTAAGCCATGATACCACTATTGTAATCAGACTGGCAATGACCAGTTCCCTTTCCTTTACATATTCCACAAAAGGCCTTCCAAGGCCATTTTCACGGGCATACCTTGAGCCATATGTCATCCAGACCTGTGTCCAGCGGCCGATAACAGGCATTATAAGCAGCCCCTCCCACCTGAGACCATCTGGAAGGGAGTCTATGGCAGTATATTTCAAAAGTAGGAGCAGAACGAGGACCACGACCCCAATGGCCCCGATATTGCTGTCCTTCATTATTTTCAATGCGTGCTCTCTGTCTTTCCCTCCCGCAAGACCATCTATCGTATCGGCAAGGCCATCCAGATGAAACCCGCCATACATGGCTATGTAAGAGGTAAATAAAAGGGCGCTTACAATTGCCGGAGGAAATATATGAGCGAATCCATAATCAAGAGCGATGAGGATGCCCCCCAATGCCAGTCCAACCAAGGGGAAGACGGCCATACTCCTACCCAGAGATTCGGCTGTTACCTCTATCCTTCGGCTTATCGGAATGATAGTCAGGAACTGCCAGGCTGTTATGAACTGTCTTAACAATATTCTTCACCAGAAACAGCAACTGCGATTAACCACAAAGGTCACAAAGGAGACAAAGAATATTAAATTCTTTGTGCACTCTGTGTTCTTTGTGGTGAGATTAATTATGGCTCTCCGACACCCCTGCATCGGCAAATGTTGCCATCTCTGTCATTATCTTTACGCCGCATTCGATTAACGAGATTCCAATTGCTGCCCCTGTTCCTTCTCCGAGCCTGAGATTCAGGTCAACGAAAGGCTTCTGCCCTATCCAGTCCAGCATAACCTGATGTCCCACCTCTACCGATTTGTGTGCCATGAAGATATAATCCTTTATCTTTGGCTCAAGCTCCGTGGCTATAAGGGCTCCTGCCGTTGATATAAAGCCGTCGACAACAACAGGGACGCGGTTTGCAGCGCCGCCGATGATCAGTCCTGCTATGCCTGCTATCTCAAGCCCTCCTACCTTGGCGAGAACATCAATGGCATCTTTCGAATTGGGTTTGTTAACTTCTAATGCCCTCTTTATGACTGCTACCTTTATAGAGAAAGATTTGTCGTCTATCCCTGTCCCACGGCCTGTCACCGTCTCCACAGGCTTGCCGGTTATGGCTGCCACTATTGCCGATGATGGGGTCGTGTTGGCTATTCCCATGTCCCCGGTCCCGAAGATGTCATATCCCTTTGCCACGTAGTCATTGGCAACCTCAATCCCAACTTCCATAGCTTTGATGGCCTCGTCCCTGGTCATGGCCGGGCCTTTCACCATGTTGTTTGTCCCGCGCTTCACTTTTCTCTTTATGAACTCGTTGCTTCCGTGGAGTTCCTCGGTAAACTCATAATCCACGCCCACGTCTACTACTATCACATCGGCACCCACATGCCTTGCAATCACATTTATGCCTGCCCCGCCGCGGATGAAGTTAAGCACCATCTGAGGTGTGACCTCTTTCGGGAATGCCGAAACCCCTTCCTCAGCCACGCCGTGGTCCCCTGCAAAGGTGAAGACGGCCTTCTTCCCTACCTTCGGGGTCAGGTCTTGCTTTATAGCCGCATACCGCCTGGCAAACTCCTCCAGCCTCCCAAGGGATCCCTGGGGCTTGGTTAGCATGTCAAGCTTTGCTTGTGCCTTGTCGTAATATGATGGGTCAACCGGCTGAATCTTTTTTAGTGTTTGTTCGAGTAAAGACATTTAAACCTCCAAGCTATTTCAATTTCATCGGTATTCCCGAAACCACAAAATATGCCTCATCTGCTGCCTCAGCAAATAGCTGATTTGCTGTTCCTGCCATATCCCTGAACTGCCTTGCAAGTGAATTGTCCGGGACGATGCCAAGGCCGACCTCGTTGGATACTGCTATGACGGTTGAGCCTGAGGTCTTGCATGCGGAGATTAGGGCACCAACCGCTTGATGTAAGTTAGAAGTTGGGAGTTCGGAGTTGGGAGCTTGATGCATTATATTAGATACCCACAATGTAAGGCAGTCAAATAGAATAACATCGTATCTCCCTTTTGCCCCTTCCATCTTCTCCGCGACGCGCAGAGGTTCCTCAACGCAATCCCAGTCAAGTCCGCGCTCCGCCTTATGTCTTGCGATCCTATCCTCCATCTCATGATCCAGGGCTTGCGCTGTCGCCAGGTAACACTTTCTGTTGCCCATTGAGTTCGCAAGATTCAAGGCAAAGGCACTCTTGCCTGAACGGGCACCGCCGGTAACGAAAATCAGTTTAGTATTCAATCCCCTTCCTCGCCTTTATCCCTTTTTCAAAGGGATGCCTGTGCATCTTCATCTCTGTGATATAATCAGCCATCTCGATAAGCCGTTCATGGGCCTTGCGGCCAGTCAGGACGACTTCAAGCTTTTCCGGCTTGTGCTTCAGGAAACCTATAACCTCATCTACCGGGAGCCAGTTCCCGGCAACTGCACTATGTATCTCATCCATTATCAGCAAGTCATAGTCGCCATGGAGGGCCTTCTCCACGGCTGCTTGAAAGGTCTCTTCCACCGACTCCTTGATCTTTCCGGGCCTTTCCTCCTTTTTAAAAAGGGGGTGCCTCTCGTTCTGCCTTATAAGCTCTATTTCCGGTATCAGTTCTCTTATCAATTTAACTTCCCCGGACGAGTCCTTCTCTGATTTGAAGAACTGGACCAGCAGAACCCTGAGCCCCTGTCCTGCCGCCCTCACTGCAAGGCCGATAGATGCAGTTGTTTTGCCTTTACCTTCACCTGTGTAAATATGTATTAGACCTTTTTTCATAAATAAAAACCCCCAACCTCTCGAGAGATTGGGGGTTAATAGGCAAATATCCAAAATAAGGATATCTCCCAAACCCTTCCCCACGAAAGGCGGTGAGATTAAAGAGGTCGAGCAGGTCTCCTGGCTTACGGGTCATTCTAATCCCCACGCCTTCCCATCCATTTAAAGACAGTGGCCGGTGGTCAGTAGCCGGTGGCCAGTACAATCAATGGCTTATCACTACCACTGATCTCTGACCACTGACCCCTGACCACTGAAGTTGTGGGTTTCGTCGCCGCTTACAGTTGCGGGGGCAGCTCCCGAATCCCTGCATTTTCAGCAGGTCACGGGATTCCCTTTAGGTTCCGGTATGGAACCACCCAACCTAATTTTAAATTCATAATATTTTTGTATAGCCGGTTTAATTTGTCAACACAAATCTTGCAATAGCCATAAACTCCTTGATGGAATATGGTTATTTTGTTATCCTATGAAAATGCTTACTATTTCGGACAAGATACTTATCATATCCCTTACAATACTCACCCTCTTTAGTTACTCTATAGCCAGTGGAGGAAGACAGGGAGATGAAATCAGGATTGAGGCGGACGGAAAGGTAATCGGAACATTTTCCCTAAGGAAAGATGGTCTGCATGAGATAAAAGGGGTGTTGGGGGCCAGCAGGATAGAGGTTAAGGGCGGGAAGACCTCATTTTTGTCATCGCCGTGTAAAAATAAATTATGTGTCCATCAAGGGGAGATAAATAAAAGCGGACAGATGGCGGCCTGCCTTCCAAACAGGGTTGTCGTAAGAGTCTTAGGTGGAGATGGCGATTACGATGCGCTCACACGCTGAAAAAACGTCTGACCTGGAAAGGGTGAGGAGAAATACCCACTTGGCCCTGCTTGTGGCCCTTGCATCCGCTGTTCATACCATAGAGGCGGCCATACCTTCGCCGATACCCTGGCTGAAGTTCGGTTTTGCCAATATCTTAACCCTCACCGCCATATCTCTTTACGATTTCTGGGCAGGATTGACAGTGGCCTTTCTCAGGATAATGGTGGGCTCCCTGATAATCGGATCCTTCCTGACGCCATCCTTCTTTATAGGCCTCTCAGGCGGGATTGCCAGCGCTCTGGTCATGGGGATATCATACAGATTTTTAGGCGGGGTATTCAGCCTGGTGGGGATAAGCGTCCTCGGGGCCTATGCAAGCAACATGGCACAGATAGGAACAGTGTACCTCCTCTTTATAAGACATTCCGAGGTATTCATGCTGCTACCCGTTTTCTTGGGCTTTGGCCTGATAACCGGAATTATAAACGGAATAGGGGGGGAGTTTCTTGTCGGGCATATAAAGAAGCTTCCTGCCTTCAAAGCTGTTGTTTGACAAAAGCTTTAGACACAGATTGACACTGATTGATTATGATTTTCACAGATATAATCAGTGTTAATCATAATTTTTCAGTGGAAATCAGTGTCAAAAAAATAATTATTATCAGGATTGAGGCTTATGAAAATTGTATCGGCAGAATTCATAAAGAGCGCAGTTCATGAAGGGGACTTCCCAAAGGAAAGGCTCCCTGAAGTCGCCTTTGTTGGAAGATCAAATTCAGGAAAGTCATCCCTCATAAACACCCTCGTAAACAGAAAAGGGCTTGCCAAGACCAGCTCTACGCCCGGAAGGACCCGGCTTGTCAATTTCTTCAGGATCAACAACAAGCTTACATTTGTAGACCTCCCTGGTTACGGGTATGCAAAGGTTCCAGGCTCCATGAAAAGTGAATGGCAGCCGATGATAGAAGGTTATCTAACGGACAGAGACAATCTGAAGGGCGTCGTACTTATTATGGATATAAGGAGGCCTCCTGAGGAAGAGGAGGAGTTGCTCATTGAATTTCTCAATTCTCTTGGAATCATATCGGTTGTCGCGCTGACAAAGATCGACAAGCTTTCAGGAAATGAGAGGACAAGGCAGTTGAGGTTGTTTGAAAAGAGCCTGAAAGGGATATTCGTACCATTTTCCGCAATTACAGGTGAGGGAAAGGATGTGTTGTGGAGAGCGATCAGGGAGATGGTCGAGGGTTGAACATTGCAGACTTCGCACTTTTGGGATAAATATTATGTAATTCATGATTTAGGAGGTGTGGAATGTTCAAGAGGATTTCCTTTCTCTGCTTTTCGGTTGTAATCCTTTCTGCAAATATTTGTCTTGCTCAGGATGTAATAGATGAATTCCCAAAGGGGAGCATAAACTGGAGCAAGGGAATAGTGACTGCCATTGGTTCAGGCGTCCCGCCTTCCGGGGCAGGGAATATGGCCCAGGCAAGGCTTCTGGCAGAAAGGGCTGCGATAAGCGATGCCAGGAGGAACCTCCTTGAGATAGTGGGAGAGGTAAGGGTTGACGCCGTGTCCACTGTCGGCACCCTCATGGCAAAAAGAGACATCGTTGTTACAAAGGTAAATGGGATAGTTAAAGGTTCTATTGTCACTGAGCGGAGATACCTCGACGACGGAAGCATTGAAGTAACTGTTGAGATGCCTATTACCGGGGCCTTCCTTAATGTGATGTTTTCAGAGGTCAGGAGCGTACCCTCTGTTACCATGCCCCTTCCTGTTCCGAAACCAAAAAAGAAAGACCTCCCCAAGATTGAAGTAAAAGTACCAACAATCCCGCCTGCTCCTCCAGAACCTCCAGTCCCTGCGGTCCCTTCCGAACCTGTAAAAGAGGCAAAGGTAACGCCGGAACCCGAAAAGTTAGACCTGACAAAGGTCAATTATTCAGGGCTGATAATAGACGCAAGGGAAATTGACGTAAAGCCGGCCCTCATGCCGAAGGTACTCGATGAAAAGGGGTCTGTGATTTACAGTTCTGCCAATATGCAGAAGGAAGATGCTGTAAAGACAGGGGTTGTAGGTTATGCAAAAGAGGTGGATGCAGCCAAAAAGCATCCCAGGGTCACTGAGACCCCTATAGTCATTGCCGCCCTGAAAGGAAGCGGGGGAAACAGGAGCGACGTGGTCATCTCCGACAGGGACTCCGGGATAATAACAACCACCGAACCCGCCCTTGGATATCTCAAGAAGGGGAGGGTGATGATTGTTTATAGATAAAACGACAGTGACCAGTGGTCGGTGGTCGGTGGTCAGTTGTTTGGTTGTATTTTTTGTTTTACTGGCCCCTGATCCCTGGCCACTGACCACTGAAGTTCATGCCGCAACCACGGTCCTTAGAGGCAAGATAAAGGTTGTCTATGACCTTATAACAGACAACCCGTCTGTAGGTATTGAGGCTATCCCCAATTACTCTAATGCAACATTCTCCCAGAAGGTCATTTCAGAGGATGAGTTCTCGAAGAGGGTGCAGGTAATCATAGACATCTCAAAGCCGCTCGACTCAAAGACCCCATTCCCCATTATAGCATCTGCTGTCTCTAATGAACTAAAAAAATTCCTGGGGAGTGAGAAAAAGATACAGGTGGACGACCCGGAGATAAGGAAGGCTGCAAAAGAGATCACGGCAAAGGCCAGGACAGTTGTTGAGGCCCACTCTGCCATTGCAGACTGGGTGAGGGAACAGCTTACATATGATGTATCGAGCGGGGTTAGGCAGGATGCATCATCCGTCATAAGGACGAAAAGAGGCTCATGTGTGGGGCACACGAATCTTTCCATAGCTTTGCTGAGGTCTGCGGGCATCCCTGCCAGATACGCCCATGGCTATCTACCTCCAGGATTCGGCTGGGGCGCAACGGAGGAATTCTGGGGTGTGAAGATAACGCGCGGGGGTTATCATGCATGGTACGAAACCTATTTCCCCGGCATAGGGTGGGCCTTCTCTGACGGAGAAAGCTCGAAGAACTTCGTGGATCCGGCCCATCTTGTCCGTTACATAGACGGGATAGAGATAAATCCCAAGGCAGATAAGGCCGGAAGCCTTGATTTTGTGGTTGAGGAGGGTGTTGGCAAACTGAACGCCCATGTGACTTACACAGTTGCATCAGAGGAAAAGGATACCCGACCCATAGACCAGCTCCCGTCACCATCGACAAATCCTTTATTCGCCGTTCAGACAGGGCCTATCGAATACGGCACGATCTGGGGAACAGTTACTGATGGAAAGCAAACGATAGGCAAGGGCGAGGTGATATTGTGGAAGGGAACCAAGGGGACAGTCCTCCCATTTGAAGGAGGAGAATATTATATAGTCGGCCTGGAGGGAGAGCAGGAAGTTACCTTCAGGGCAAAGGGTTTTAAAGACCTCGATAAGAAGATAAAGGCTGCAAAAGGGGAGATAGAAAGGGTTGATATAGTCCTTGAACAGGAAAGAGGCGATAGATAGGTCGTCAATCCTTTGTCGTGAGAGGTGTCCTTTGCCTTAAACTAATGGATTAAGAGGATAGTAGGTTTAGTATCCACACTATTTGCTTTCCGCAGGCCTCGTCGCGATAGCCAGCTTATTCAGTCCTGCCGACTTTGCTGCATCCATGACCTTTACAACCTTTCCGTGAAGGGCACCTTCGTCCCCCTGGACAATAACCATGGCCTCAGGGTTTATGGTATACAAGGCCTTAAACTCCTTGGCCAGGTCATCAATGGTTACCGTCTTCCCGTCAAGAGAGATCGTTCCTTCCTTGGAGATGCTCACAGTCATCTCCTTCTTTTCCTTTTTCAACGCCTCGGCCTTTGCCTCCGGTAGCTTAACCTTTATCCCAGGGGCTACCCCAAAGTTGAAGGAAAGGGCAAAGAATATAAGTAGATTGAATACGCAATCTATCATAGGGGTCATATCCAGACCTATTACCCCTCTCTTGTGTCTATGTTTCCTGAAGCGCATTTACTCTTCCTTCCCCTTTAGAAGCTCTACTACATGAGTGGAGTATTCCTCCATCTCCACTATCATGGTCTCTACCTTTCCTATCAGGTACTTATAAAAAACAGTGGACGGTATGGCGACGACAAGGCCGAATGCCGTAGTGTTTAATGCCTCTGCGATACCGCCGGCAAGGGTTGTAGGGTTTACGATAACTTCACGGGAGATTACGGAGAAGATCTTTATCATCCCTGATATAGTACCTAAGAGCCCCAACAGGGTACTTATGCTGGCTATGGTGGCCAAGGCCTCGATATACCTTTCCAAATAGGTTGCCTCCCTGCTTCCGACCTCCTCTATCACCTCTTTCAGATGTTCCCTCTTCGTCCCGGCATTCTTTAGTCCGACCAGGAGTACCCTGGATAGAGAGGAGTTGTCGAGCTTGCAGAAACCGATAGCCTCGGAAAGTTTTTCCTCCCTGACAAACTTTTCTATTTTCGGAAGGATTGATTCCGGGATGACCTTCTTTCTTCTCAAGCTCCAGAGCCTCTCCATGAATATAGCCAGGGAGATAATAGAACAGAGTAGTATGGGGTGCATGAACACGCCACCCTTTATATAGAAGTCATAGATGTTAAATGTATACATGAACCCTCCTTGGATAGTGGCCAGTGGTCGGTATTCTTAGAACCGATTGACTCAAAAATAGCAGACAAAAAGATGGCAGTCAAGGCGATTATAGATTATAGATATTTATAAAATACTCATTGCTCGTTCTTGCCTTGATGAAGGGGTGAGCTTGACACGGTAAGCGGCCGGTGGTAGGGTCAAAAAGGTGGACACATTAAAAGAACTTTTATATTATACTTTAACACTGTTTTGAGTGAGGAGAAAGACCTATGCCTATTCTGTCAATGTTCTATGGCATCATAATCCGTATGTACTTCTACGATAACAAAGAGCATCATGCTCCCCACTTACATGCCGAATACTCTGGGAAGCTGGCCGTATTCAACATAGAAGACGGTAGCATAATAGCCGGCACACTGCCGCCTGGAAAAATTAAAATGGTGCAAGCATGGATTGAAATCCATCGAGAAGAACTGATGGCCGACTGGCAGTTGGCTGTAAATGGCGAAGAAGTCTTCAAAATTGAACCATTGAAGTAGGAGATGTCAATGAATCCGTATGTTAAACTTATCAACCCACTCGATGATTATAAGTTGGAAATAGTATTCGAGAACGGCGAGCGCCGCATTTTTGATGCAAAGCCATATTTACATCGCGGCGTCTTTGTCCGACTGCTAAACTATGCTACCTTTCAATCTGCACGGGTTATAGCAGGTTCTGTGGAGTGGCCCGGCGAACTGGACCTTAGCTATGACACACTTTACCTGGAAAGTCGGCCAATTGACTCGTCAGGAGTTGTATAAGTCTCATCCCTGTTCATTCCTTGACAAACTCCATTTTCCCGGCTAAGCTCTAATCAACCTTTTTAAAGGAAATCATATCTTCCGAGGTGTCCATGACTTTTACCGTTTCTTTGGCAGAGCTTTCCATATTCATAATTGCCATCGCGTTCCTGATATTGGTGGTATCGGCAATTCCAGCCCTGATACAGCTCCGCCAGACAAATAGGGCTCTTCAGGAGTTCTCGGAGGAGGGAAAGAGGTTGCTTGCGGATGTTAAGGAGATCACCCACAAGGTAAACGGCCACATGGGGGATATAGAGGAGGCTGTAAAGAAGGTCAGGGACGTAACCATAAAGGCAACAGGGGTTGCAGAGGTGATTGTAGATGCCGTTAAGGGGCCCGCTGTCACACTGGCAGGAGTTATCGCAGGGATAACGTTTGGAATAAAACATTTCAGAAAGGGGGGTGAAGAAGATGTCAGAGAATAACGGTTCGGGAACGAATTCCATGCTTGCCTTTTTGCTTGGCGGAGCCATAGGTGCAGGTATTGCCCTGCTCTACGCTCCAAGCTCAGGGGAACAGACCAGGAGGCGGATCAAGGAAGGGGTCGACAGGGCCAAGGGAAGCGCGGTTGAAGGATATGAAGCGGCCCTTGAAGAGGCTCAGGAAAGGATCGAGGCTGCAAAGGGGTATGCGTACGACAAGAAGGACGAGGTAAAGGCCGCCATTGAAGCGGGCAAGGATGCCTATCAAAAGGAAAATGCAAAACATCAGGGGGCCTAAGACGGCTTTTGTGGAGAGGTGGAAGAACAGCCCACCTCTCCACTTCATTTCCCATTCCTGATCATCTTCTCAAGTCTATTGACTCTTAACAAAACCAATCATATCTAAAAACCTTAATCTTCTTTTAATCCTGTCCCATATATAATCACCCCCAGGTACAACGAATGATCCAAAAAGCTCTGAAGTAATAGGGATATTTAATCTGGCATCGGCTGAAGGTAAAAACTAACCTTTTAATCTTTCCTTAATCTTTCAATGTCTATAATTGACGTTAAGATCAGGAACATTAGGATGGAGATGGTGTTATGAAGAGATTCGTTATAACTGTGGCCTTTGTCTTGGGAACATGCAATATGACCTCTGCTGAAGCAAAGCAGGGCATAGGCCTTGAAGAGACCATTAGCATAGCTACAAAGGAGTTCCCTGGCACAGTGATTGAGGCTGAGATCGAAGACGGTATCTATGAGATAAAGATAAGAACCAACAATGGCGAAATGGTCAAGTTGAAGATAGACCCAAAAGACGGTTCTATAATCAGGAAGGGAAAGATAGTCAAGGGTTCGTCAAAGGGTTTCAGCAAGCCATAATGAGGTATAAACATGAAGATAGTTGTTAACAGACTCACAGGCCTTCTAACCACGGTTTTCCTGGTCATTGGGAATGCTATCCTGATCGAGCAGGCTCTTGATATGTATAATATCAGGGGGCATAGGCTCCTCACCGGGATAGTGGGAACCCTTCTCGTCATCCTCTCCTTTGCATATTCCATGAGGAAGAGGAAGAAGCTATTTAAAACCGGAGGGATGAAGGGTTGGCTGAGAGCGCATGAATGGCTGGCCATTCTTGGCACCGTCATCATATTCGTCCATACAGGGACCCATTTTCACGGCATTGTAGCGATCATAACACTGATATTCATGTTTATTGCATTTATCAGCGGGCTTATAGGGAGATATGTTTACGACAATGTAAGGGCAGAATTGAGATTGAAAAAAGAGGGCCTTAAAAAAGGCGGGTTGCCGGAGAAGGAGATTGAAGAGAGTCTCACAGGTCTTGCAACCGCCTCCGAGGCCCTTTCAAAATGGCGGATATACCACATGCCTGTGATATCTATCCTTGGGGTGATGGTGGTTTATCACGCCATTGCAGCACTTTACTACGGAGGTTTTAAGATATGAAAAAGAGCTATTCTTTCTGGCTGTTCATTGGATGCCTGCTTGCAGGCCAACTTGTTCTCGCAGGGATGAAGTACCCGGCGCCGCTTTACTCCACGGGAGACCTGGTTGAGGCCCACGCTAAACTGAGATGCAAGGATTGCCATGCCCCATTTAAACGGGTCGCATCAGAGTCGTGTTCTGTAGCAAAGTGCCATCCTGACGGGAAGATCGGGAAAAAGCAGGCGGTAGTTGACCTCCACAACAGGATGAAAGGAAAGGACTGCCTTATCTGTCATACAGACCATAAGGGACCGAAGGGAAAGATTACAAAGGTCATGGATCACGATGCCTTCAAGTCCTCCAAATGTCTCGATTGTCATAGCGGCGAGGGGGATAAGGCCCATAAAGAGAAATATGCAGGAGACTGCTCAGAATGTCATAACAGCAGAAAGTGGAAAGAGATAACATTTAATCATGCAAGGGTTTCAGCAAGGGCTTGTCTTGACTGCCATAACAAAGTGCCTAAGGACGATATGCACGAGATGGGTCAGATCGGAAGCTGCGGCGACTGTCACGGCACAAAGGGATGGAAACCTTCTACATATAACCATGATAAATATTTCTTTCTGGATAAGGACCATAAGGTTTCATGCAAAAAATGCCACGATACAGTGAGCTACAAGAAGTACACATGCATGAACTGTCACGAGCACTCAAGCAGGGGTATCATTGCCGAGCACCGAGAAGAAGGGATAAGGGAGGATATCGGAAGGTGCCTCGACTGCCACAGGGTCAATATGGGCGGAAGGAGTTATGGAACGGATAAGACCGGTGAGGGTGAGGGGATGGGAGGGAAGGAAGATGAAGATGACTGATTCTTGTGTGTTTCATTATCTGCCTGAAGCTCAATAAAATTTAAGGAGAGGTATGCTTGATATGTTGAGATTGAAAAAGAAATATCTATCATTAGTTTTTATGGCCTTACTTTTAGTCTTTTCTGGTTGCGGAGAAGATGAAGATGAAAGGACTGGCGCGACACAAAAAATAACAGATACAACGGCGCCGACAGGCTCTATTTATATAAACTCCACTGCTGCGCCAAATAACACAAATAGCAATTCGGTTACCTTGTATATATCGGCCTCTGATGATTATAGCGGAGTTTCGCAGATGTGCGTGAGCGATTCAACTACGTGCACGACATGGGAAACATTTACAACCTCAAAGGCGTGGACATTGCCGGCCGGGGATGGCACAAAGACAGTTTATGTCTGGTTTAAGGATGCTCTCGGCAATGCCAATGCTACACCGTATTCAGGTACAATAACCCGCGATACGACTCCACCGACTGACGGCGCCCTTTCTGCCACAGCTGTTAGCGGAACGATAAAGTTAGGCTGGTCCGGATTTTCTGATAATGGTAGCGGCATAAAAGATTACATCCTTGTCTATAACATAGGCGGGTCAGCACCGGCATCATGCTCAGCAGGGACGGCAGTCACTAACTTCACGTACACATTATCAGGTGGGGCATATACATTTACACAGACAACAGGCCTGACCTTGGGGACAACAAC
>JAUSKU010000082.1 GCA_030646755.1 Deltaproteobacteria bacterium | reverse complement strand
CTCTACCGAAGGCGCTGTGAGGGAGGCCGTAGAAAAGGCAATTGTGGCAGGAATGAAGGTTGCCGCCATTTACCCCAAGCTCCTGAACCCCTTACAGACAGATGTTATAGAGGCCTTTGTAACACCTCTGAAAAAGGTTGTTATTATTGAAAATAACTACTCAGGCCAGTTTGCCGGTATCCTCAGGTCTCACGGCATCTGCGGGGAATCTTTTACCATGTGCGAGGGAAGGCCGTTCACGGTAACGGAGATCCTGAAAAGAATCGAGGAAGCTCATGGATAAAATGACGCCGATGGATTACAGAGGAACAAAACCCATCTGGTGCCAGGGTTGCGGAGATTACGGCGTCCTCAGCTGTCTCATGAAGGCCTTGAGTGAGCTCCGGATAGATACAAAGGACCTGGCCCTTGCCTCCGGGATCGGCTGCTCCAGCAGGATTGCCGCATTTGTGAAGTGCTACGGCTTTCATTCCATCCACGGCAGGGCGCTGCCTGTTGCCATGGGGATAAAGCTTGCAAACCCGCAGTTGACCGTCATAGCAGCAGCCGGGGACGGCGACGGGCTGGCCATAGGAGGAGGGCACCTCCCGCACATGGCGAGGCGCAACATGGACATTACATATCTCCTTATAGACAACTCCCTTTACGGGATGACCAAGGGACAGCCGTCACCAACGGCCCAGAAGGGGATTGTAAGCAAGACAACTCCCAAAGGCTCACCTGAGGCCCCTCTGAACCCTGTTGCAATGGCCCTTGTTTATGGCGCCACATTTGTGGGCAGGGGATTCCCCGGAAAACCCGATGCCCTGGTCAATCTGATAAAAGAGGGGATAACTCACAGGGGCTTCTCCTTCCTTCACATCCTTTCCCCTTGCGTGACATTTAACGAGAGGGAGACCTTCAGGTATTACAACGAGAGGACGGAACTGATGTCAGCGGACTATCTGCCGGACGACAGGATAAAGAGTATTACCCTTGCCATGACGGAGGATAAACTTCACCTTGGGACTTTCTATAAAGAGGAAATTCCGATCTACACCGATTACGGTGCTGATGTAGAGGTTGTGGAAAGGGAAGCACATATAAAAAGGATCTATGAGAGGTTTAAATAACAGAGAGGCCCCGTCATTGCATCTCCACCTCACCGGCCATGCCCACACTCGACAATCACGTGACCCAGCAGTTCCCCGTTGACCTTAAAATATACATTAAAAATGTCAACACCTGGAATCTCCCCTCCCCTGGCGGGAGGGGATTGAGGGGAGGGAGAACCGGCTTGGTGATGTTTCACCCTCTGAAGAGAGACTCTTTTTGCTAAATATTACAACATCTTTATCGGCAAATGTCAGTTCTGCCCCCCACTGGTCGGCAAGCCATTTAAATGTAAATTGTGAGAAAAAGCAGACATGAGTAGGATCGTTTTTATAATGCCAAGATGAAAATGCATCTTGATCAGGAGCAAGTTTTGTCATGATGCCGAGTATGCCTCCATGCTTAAGACAGGCCCACAACCTTTCCAATTCCATTATGGGATGATGCAGATGTTCCACCACCTCCGTTGCGGTTATAAAATCGTACTTTTTTTCCAGGGCAGAGGGTACGTTTGCGTAAAAACAGTCGAAGATCGTCATAAAATGACCTGCCTCTTCAAACATCACAGAGAGCGTTGGTTCAGGACCTGAGCCAAAATCCAGGCCATAACTTCCCAGATTCAAACAGTTTTGCATAGGAATAAAGAGCTGGCTTAAGAACTGCCGATAGTTCAGATCATAAGGAGAGTTCTGGTGGAAATCGTATCTGCCCTTTTCATCTGCTGCGGATAAAAACTGAGATGGTGGAACAAACACCAGATTACAAACCTGACAACGCAAATAGTTCCGGCGGTTGTCTTGGAAGAAATCAAGCACTTTTTCTGCCTTGCACAGTGGACATGGTACACATATAGGGGTCGGATCTTGAAATATCACTTTTTCTTCAAACCCTTTATCCTGATGCCTAACGTCCAAGCTCTTTTGCGCGTCTGGCATGCGACAAGCTTACTTCAAAATCCTGTAAATGCAAGGAGCAGGGATGGAAGCGACTCGACAAAAATCTCCGGTCACCAGTCTGAAACCTGAAAATAGACACTGATTTTCCCTCCCCCTTGGCGGAACCAATAGGTCAGACATTGATATATTAATTGGGTCATGACGGGTACTCGTTAGGCGAAAGATTATTATTAACAATGTCTGACCCCAAGCAAGAGTGCCTATGCAATATACTATCTTAAAACAACGTTATCAAGGCCACCCCTATCACCATCACTATGCTCCCCAGAAGCCTCTCCCTTATATGCTCCTCCTTGAATATCAACCACCCGTAAATGACGCTGAATATGAGGCTCGTCCTCTTTACAGAGATCATGTACGCAACATCCGTAAGTTGAAGGGCCGAAAAGTGCGATAAAACCATGACAGCGAAGATGAACCCTATCAGGAAAAAGAGGGCGGGCCTTTTCTTTATCGCAGAAAGGGAGCCTCTCTTCTTTATCATAATATAGGGCAACAGAAAGACGGATAACAGGTTTGTATAAAGTATGGCAAAGAAGAGAGGAGATGAATGGAGGATCGCTATTTTACCCAGGTTTGAGCTTATGCTATAGATAAACGCCACTGCTATGACGAGTATCGGGCCTTTCTCCCTTGCAATAGCCTTAAAAGGCGCCAAGGGGCCTTTGCCGTAACTGTTGAGGTTAAGGATGTATGCTCCTGTGGCTATCAGGAATATCCCTGCGACCCCTGAACTGTCCGGGAGCTCGCCAAGCATGAGAAAAGATGTAGCTATTAGGAATACAGGGGTCAATGCCATAAAGGGGATGGTAAGGGAAAGGGGCGATATCTTTATTGCCCTTATATACAGGAACAGGGCAACGGCATCGAGGGGGACGCCCAAGGCAGTCGCATACCAGAAGGTGGAGTCGAGATGAGGTATGTCTATGAATGGAAGGAGGAGCAGAAGGAATGGCGCTGCAAACCCCCACCTGACCCAGGCGACCACCTCCTCTCCTGAATCTTTAAGGGCGTATTTTGATAGTGCATCAACAGTGGCCAGGGTGACTGCCGCGGTCAGGGAAAGGTAAAACCAGAGCATCTCTTATTCACCCTTGTAAAGATACCTTTCAAACATCTTCTGATAAGAGGTCCAGCCTGTCTCCTCGCTGGTATCCTTTGTGATGGCTGCCTGATATGCGTTTATCTTGGCATCCATGTCCTCGATATTATGAAGAAGGAGCGCCTCGAGGGTCTTTGGTCTCTTTGGTGAACCGAACTCCAGCTCTCCGTGGTGAGATGCTATCATATGTCTTAATAGCATGGCGGTCTTCTCAGGGAACCCTTCTATCCCTCTGATCTTCTCATCCAGCATCTGGATACCTATTATGATATGGCCGAGGAGACGTCCCTCATCTGTATAATCAAAGGCAGCCTTATATGAAAGTTCCTTCGTCTTTCCCATGTCGTGAAGTATGGAGCCTGTTAGGAGGAGGTCTCTGTTCACACCAGCGTAATGTTTCGAAAGTTCAAGTACAAGGTGGGCCACAGAAAGGGCGTGCTCAAGGAGGCCCCCGATGTAAACATGGTGCATACCCTTTGCTGCCGGTGCTGTCTTCAGTAATTCAACGAACGCCTTATCATCCATGAAGGAGTCCATAAGCCTTTTTAGATAAGGCTCCTTTATCCCGGATATTATCCCCTTCAGCTCAGAGAGCATCTCATCAGGCTCCCTCGCAGACCTCGGAAGGAAGTCTCCCGCAGAGGCTGCACCCTCAGGGGCCTTACGCACATCGATAATGGAAAGCTGAATCTTGCCCTGGTAAAGAGCGCCCCTGCCCTTAACAACAACAATATCGTTCTTTTCAAAATGGCTGGCTACCTCCTCAGCATTATCCCATACCCTTCCCTCTATCTCGCCTGACTTGTCCATGAGCTTTATATTTATATACGGCTTCCCGTTCTTGGCCATGGCAACATTCTTATCCTTGACCAGGAAGAAGCTATCGACCTTGTCGTTTTCCTTTATCTCTGAAACGTATATCTTTGAAGAAGGCATGTTAACTCCTGTTTTTTTCGCAGTGCTCTGTGGTTAAGGACTTTTGCAAGAGGCTCGGCAGGTTAATAATATTGGATAGAATCAGGGATGTCAACAAAGGCTTTGAATAATTAACGGAAGGTCTTTGATCTCATCTATAATATAATCGGCATCAGTTAGGAACGCCCTGTCCCTGTATCCATAAGTAACGCCGACAGTCTTTACCCCGGCACTTTTCCCTGCCGCTATGTCAAGGTCGCTGTCGCCTACCATTATAGAATCTTCCGGGGTCAGGCCCATGGTTGAAATGACATGAAGGACAGGGACAGGGGAGGGCTTCTTCTCATTGGTACTGTCACTCCCTATGACAAGATCAAAGAACCTGAGAAGGTCAAGAGCCTCCAGTACCTTAATGGAAAGGGCCTCCCTTTTGTTTGATATAACGGCCTTCTTTAATCCGCTGAGCCTCTCAAGTGTCTCCTTGACGCCCGGATAGGGGAAGGTATTGTCTACTATGTGCTCTGAATAGAATGCAAGGAACCTCTTAACAACATCATCCCTGTACTGGAGCCTCTCATCTCCAAGAACCCTCTCTATAACCTTTGTGATCCCCTCTCCCACCAGTGCAGCAACCTCCTCAACGGTCTTGGGATAAAGTCCAAATGGTTCTGTGGCGTAGTTCAGGGAGTTGGTTATGTCTGTTATGGAGTTGACCAGGGTCCCGTCCAGGTCGAATATGACAAGCTTAATAGGCATCGCTTAATAATACATCTTGCAACAGGAGAGTCAAGGGGAAAGAGGGTTTGAACGAGATGTTCCATGTGGAACTTTTGTCTGTGAGGCACCTTACTAAATATCATAGAGGCCATTGCAAAAAACCCGAATGTCACCGTATCAAATCCCCTTGTCTTCATACTATTAAACTGCTAATATCCTAACAATAATCTGTTCTTGTAAGAGTCCCTCTCCTCAATGGAGAGGGAAAAATAAGGAGAAGGATAGTGAGAGTTGGATTCGGATACGACGTTCACAGGCTTGTGGAAGACAGAAAGTTAATGCTCGGCGGGGTTGAGATACCGTTTGAAAAGGGACTATTGGGGCATTCAGACGCTGATGTCCTGCTTCATGCGATATCCGATGCTGTCTTGGGGGCCATTGCAGAAGGCGACATA
The DNA here is from genome assembly GCA_030646755.1 of Deltaproteobacteria bacterium. GTDB lineage: Bacteria > Desulfobacterota > JAENJC01 > JAENJC01 > JAENJC01 > JAUSKU01. The sequence goes on along the minus strand of JAUSKU010000082.1, from coordinate 18,447 downwards.
GGCAAACACTTTCCTGACACCGATTCAAGATGGAAAGGGGCCAACAGCCTAGTCCTGCTGAAATATGTAATTGATTTGGCCAAACAGAAGGGTTTCGAGGTAAACAACATCGATTCCACCATAGTCTGCCAGAGACCCAAGCTCGCGGGTTTTATCCCTCAGATGGTTGAAAATATTGCAAACGCAGTGCATATACCCAAGGTAAGGGTGAACGTGAAGGCAACAACTACGGAAGGGCTTGGTTTCACCGGGACAGGCGAAGGAATATCTGCTTATGCCGTAGTGACTGTGAGGGAGTGGTGATGGGAAAGGTAAGGGTCCGCTTTGCGCCAAGCCCCACGGGTTACCTTCACATAGGAAACGCCAGGACCGCCCTTTTCAACTACCTATTTGCGAAGAAGTCAGGTGGGGCCTTCATCCTCCGCATCGAAGACACCGACAGGGAGCGCTCGAAAAAGGAGTTTGAGGATGAGATAATAAATGACCTCCGCTGGCTTGGTCTTGACTGGAACGAGGGACCGGACAAGGGCGGGATATTCACCCCATACAGGCAGTCGGAGAGGCAGGATATATACGACCATATGATCTCCCAGCTTCTGGGAGACGGCAAGGCGTATAAGTGCTTCTGCACCGAGGACGAACTGGAGAGGATTAGGCTCCAGCAGATAGCCAATGGAGAACCTCCGAGGTACAACGGCAAATGCAGGGACTTGGCGCCACTGTTTGCCAGAAGCTATGAGGTCCAGGGGAAGCCCCATACCATCAGGTTCAGGGTGGAAGCAGGAATTGTCGAGGTGGAAGACCTGGTAAAAGGAATGGTCTCATTCGACTGCGACAAGATAGGGGATTTCGTCATAAGGCGCTCCGACGGGACCGCAGCATTCAACTTTGCCAATATTGTTGACGACTCCCTCATGAGGGTCACCCATGTGATCAGGGGGGATGACCATCTTTCCAATACGCCGAGACAGATACTCATCTCCGAGGCCCTCAGGTTCATTCCTCCAGAGTTTGGCCATCTGCCACTGATACTGGGCACAGACAGGGCACCGCTCAGCAAGAGGCACGGAGATGTGTCTCTGAAGTCGTTTAGGGAAAGGGGTTATTTAAAGGAGGCACTGGTAAACTACCTCGCCCATCTTGGCCTTTCCTATGGGGAGGGAAGGGACCTCCTTTCTATGGACGAGTTGATAGATGGATTCTCCCTGGATAGGGTTGCCAGCAGTCCGGCTGTATTTGATATAGATAAGTTGAACTGGATCAACTCCCATTACATAAGGAACTGCGAACCCAGAAAGCTGCGGGGCTTACTGTTATTGCATCTAGTGAAGGCCGGTGTAAACCTTGCCGGAAAGGGTGAGGACTGGATAGAAGATGCCGTTGATGTAGTAAAGGGTGAGGCATCTACGCTGGCTGGGTTGGCCGAGCATATAAAGATGTTTATTGAAGAGGTGCAACCGGATAGTGAGGCTCATGCCGTTCTGAAAGAAACAGGCACCACAGAAGTTATAAAGGCATTTAAGGAAGAGTTTGAAAAAGAGAGTTCCATAACACCTGGAAGTTATAAGGCTGTTTCTGAAAGGGTTAAGGCAAGGCTTGCGGTGAAAGGGAAGGCCCTTTTTATGCCTTTAAGGGCCGCCCTTACCGGAAGGACAAAGGGGCCGGAGATGGAGAAGGTGCTGATGTTGTTAGGGAAAGAAGAAATTATAAAGCGGCTGCAGAAGGCCGTGAGCTAAAGTTTGAGGAGAAAAATAATTTATGCCGCTTCGAGTTTACAACACCATATCAGGTGAAAAGGAGGAATTCAAGCCTCTTGAAGAGGGGAAGGTCAGGATGTATGCCTGCGGGCCGACGGTATACGACGTATGCCACATTGGGCACGCAAGGGCCACAACGGTCTTTGATGTGATTGTCAGGTACCTCCGTTACAGCGGCTATGATGTCACGTACGTACGGAACATCACGGATATTGACGACAAGATAATAAAGAAGGCGAATGAGGAAGGGGTCTTATGGTCTGAGGTGGCGGAGAAGTATACGAGGGAGTTCTGGGATGATATGAAGGCCCTGGGAAACCTTCCACCGTCCATTGAGCCGAAGGCCACGGAATATATCCCGAATATGCACAAGCTGATCCAGACCTTGATAGACAAGGGGTTTGCATATGAGGTAGACGGAGATGTCTATTTTTCAGTCAGAAAGTTTACCTCCTACGGCAGGCTTTCAAAGAGGAACATGGACGAGCTTTTGTCAGGGGCAAGGGTTGAGGTGGACGAGAGGAAAAAAGATCCTTTGGATTTTGCCCTATGGAAGTCTTCAAAACCAGGTGAGCCCTGGTGGGAATCCCCCTGGGGTAAAGGGCGACCAGGATGGCACATAGAGTGCTCTGCCATGACCATGAAGAACCTTGGGCAGACCTTTGATATACATGGAGGAGGGAAGGACCTTATATTCCCTCATCACGAAAATGAGATTGCCCAGTCTGAGGCGGCAACAGGCAAGACCTTCGCCAGATACTGGCTCCATAACGGCTTTGTCACCATAAATCATGAGAAGATGTCCAAGTCCCTTGGGAACTTCTTTACCATCAAAGAGGTCCTGAAGCATTATCATCCTGAAGTGCTCCGCTTTTTTTTACTCACGACCCATTACAGGAACCCGATAGACTACTCTGATGCTGCTTTGAACGATGCAAGGACAGGACTTTCAAAGTTCTATTCGACCTTCAAGAGGGTGGATGAGATATTGGCTAATGCGGGATCTTTGAAACCAGTCCCTACAACTGATTCCGAAAAAGATGCCTTTGAAACCTTCAAGGGGCTATCAAAGAAGATAGAGGAGGCCATGGACGACGACTTCAACACAGCCCAGGCCATTGGCTATATGTTCGACTCACTCAAGTTGATCAATCGTCTCTGCGACGAGGGAAGTTATTCCATGATGTCTTACGGAAGAAATATAGTTGCTGGTCTTGGGAACAAGTTATTTGGCCTTTTTGCAGCTACCCCTGAAGAATTCTTTAAGACAGAAGAAGCAAAGGCAGCCCTGGGCATTTCGGAAGATGAGATTAAGAGACTGATAGAGGAGAGGGCCGAGGCGAAGAAGGCGAAGGAGTTCAAGAGGGCGGATGAGATAAGGAATTCACTCCTTGAAAAAGGGGTAGTCCTTGAAGACAGCCCTAAAGGGACAATATGGAAGGTAAAAGGCTGAAGTCAATGTTGCAGATAGGAAATCTAAAACTTGAAAATAACCTGATCCTTGCCCCCATGGCAGGGATCACGAACCTCCCCTTCAGGTTGATAGTAAAGGAGGAAGGGTGCGGCTTGGTCTTCTCTGAGATGGTCAGCGCCATCGGGCTTGTCAGGAACGGGCGCAAGACACAGGAACTGCTGAGGAGCGACTCCTTTGAGAGGCCCATTGCTGTCCAGATATTCGGTTCAGAGCCGAAGATCCTGGCTGAGGCTGCAAGGATTGTGGAGGGGCTCGGAGCCGATATCATTGACATCAATATGGGTTGCCCGGCAAAGAAGGTTGTAAGTACAGGGGCAGGTTCGTTACTTCTGAAAGACCCTTTAAAGACAAAGGAGATAATCGAAGCCGTCAGATCTTCTGTGAAGATACCGTTTACGGTAAAGATCCGCTCAGGATGGGATTCTAACTCCGTAAATTACCTGGAGATAGGAAGGATCGCTGAGGAGTGCGGCGTTGATGCAATAACCCTCCACTCCAGGACAACGGCCCAGGGGTTCGGAGGAAGGTCTGACTGGTCCCATATAGCTGAGATGAAGAAGGCCCTGAAGATCCCCGTCATAGGGAACGGTGATGTGAAGACCCCTGAGGATGCCAGGATGATGCTGGATGAAACAGGGTGCGACGGCATAATGATAGGAAGAGGGGCCCTGGGGAACCCCTGGATATTCAGCAGGACACTGGCATACCTGGATGACGGGATTGTGCCTGAACCTCCGTCAGAAAAAGATGTCCTATTGACCATTAAGATGCATATCGAGGGACTGGTGGATTTTTCAGGGGAAAGGGAGGCGGTCAGGGAGTTCAGAAAGCACATCGGATGGTATACAAAAGGCCTTCCCCACAGCTCTGACTTCAGGAAGACCGCTATCCACATAGATAATCTGGATGACCTGCTGGATGAGACAGAGGCCTACTTTGAGACATTAGAATCGGCAGAAGACGACTTTTATTTCCAGACATTCGGGAGCCAGGAGAATGAAATCGCGGCTCAGTAAGGAAAGGCTTTACGAAAACCTCCTTGCCAGTATGGAGGAAGGGGTCGTTGTCCTTGGTCCTGACTTTACTATTCTGACCTTCAACCAGGGTGCAGAAGGCATTATAGGGGTTTCGGAAGGGTTTGCCTTGGGAAACAACCTCTCGTCAGTCATCCGGGAAAACGAGGTTTTAGGTCTGGCCCAGAAGGCTTACGACACCGGGAAGAGCTTTTCAGACAACGACCTGAGTATAAGAAGGCGGGACGGAAGCATTGTCCCCGCGTCCTTCACGGCCTCCCCCCTTTTGGATGAAAAGGGAAAGGTCCTGGGTACGGTCATTGTCCTCCGGGATATGAGCAGGATAAAGGCCTTGGAGGACGATCTCCGCCGCTCAGACAGGCTTGGGATAATTGGTACTCTGGCAACAGGGCTTGCTCATGAGATAAAGAACCCCTTAGGCGGGATAAAGGGCGCAGCTCAACTTCTCCAGGAAGAGCTGGAGAGCGACAAGAGGTTGACGGAGTATACAGGTATAATTATAAGGGAGGCCGAGAGGGTAAACAGGCTTATCGAGGAACTTCTCGATTTTGCCAACCCCAAGAGGGTTTCCCGCAGGCCCATGAACATCCATAAGACCCTTGATGATACGACTTTGCTGATGTCGGAGGTTATGAAGGCCAAGCGGGCAAAGATTTACAAGGAGTTTGATCCAAGCCTCCCATTAATAAAGGGCGACAGGGAGAGGCTTTCTCAGGTATTCCTGAATATAATAAAGAATGCCGTAGAAGCCCTTGCTAAAGGCGGCTGGGTCATGGTATCTACCAGGATAGTCACGGACTATCTGATGGTGGAAGGAGAGGAAAGAAGGGGGGCCATTGTGGTAGAGGTTTCAGACAACGGCAAAGGTATGGACCAGGAAACCCTGGACAGGCTCTTCACTCCTTTTTTTTCCACCAAGGAAAAGGGGACAGGGCTCGGACTTGCCATATCCCACAGGATCATCAAGGAACATAAGGGGCATATAAAGGTAAAGAGTAAGGCAGGGGAAGGGACGACTGTTAGCGTCACGCTGCCGGTTTAACAGAAGGGCTGGGGGAGAGTTCACAGGGACGGTGAAGGATAAAGGGATTGGGGGTGCGAGGATGAGGGGAATAAAATCTAAATGGGGGTATCTCCAATGAAAATAGTAACTGAACATATAGACAAGATTGTAGCCATCGGTAAACGGTATGGCGCTACCCGCCTGATATTGTTCGGAGGCGTGGTCGAAAGACCGGAGGACACAAGAGATATTGATCTGGCATGCGATGGCATTCCAGGCTGGAAGCTTTATGAGTTCGCAGCAAGACTTGAAGAGGAGCTGCATATCCCTCTCGATGTAATGCCGCTCAGCCCTCCGAGTCGTTTTACAAGATACATTGAAACCAAAGGCAAGGCGCTAATATGAATCAGAAAGACCTTCGCGAGGAAATTGCCATTGAGATTGAGCTTCTTGAATCTGTCGTCAAAGAAATCTCTTCCCTGCGCAGTGATTTAATGGAGCGTGAGCCAACTGTCCGGGAAAAAACAGCCGCAGGTGCTTTTCTGGCACAGTTTTATAGAGGTACTGAAAACATTCTGAAACGGATTAGCTTGTTCAACTCTGTTCCAATGCCAGCAGGCGACAACTGGCACACAGACCTTTTCAGAAGATTTTGCCAACCGCCTTACCAGGCATTGCCTTTATTATTCGATGACCAACTGGCCTTAGATATGGCTCCATTTCGTAAATTTAGGCATGTTGTTTATCACGGCTACGGTTTTGAACTCGACTGGGACAGGATGAAGGAAGGGTTGGCAAGAATTGATGACGTATTTAACCGTTTTAAGCAGAAACTTAACGAATACCTTAATGGATTAGAAAAACAGAACAGCTGACCAAACAAATCATGATGGAAGAGGGCAATAGTAGGGTGGGCTGCGCCCACCGGATAAGGGATATAGAATGGCTGCGGGAGCAGTCCCACAGGGATGGAAAGGATAAAGGAGTTGGGAAATAGATCTGTCCCCTTTTGCCTCCAAGGAAAAGGGGACCGGGCTTGGGCTTGCCATATCCCACAGGATCATCAAGGAGCATAAGGGGCATATAAAGGTAAAGAGCAAGATAGAGGAAGGGACAACGTTCAGCGTTACTCTGCCGGTTTAACAGAAGGGCAGGGGAAGCGGTTCTGCATGGACGAGGAATGGCAAAGGGGCTGAGAATAAATCGGTCGCTTTCGCCTTTTAATAATCCTTGGTCCCATTGTTCCCTTGCAGACACATTCAAAAAGCTGCATAAAGTCGTATAATACGCAGATTTGTAAATTCTACGTATACGTAGAAAAAACACTGTTAAACGCCTAAGGATGGACTAGTGAACTACCACGATTTAGATGAATTTAAAAGCGCAATTGATCTATTAGAGCGATTCTTCACAGATTTTGCTGCACGAGAAGATGAAGTCCTCACGTTGGGCATGAGAAGAGTCGCCAAATGGGAAAGTTATAAACAGGTGACTCAGCTTCTCAAAGACTTTGAAACTAAAGTGCATGAATTTGAAGTTTTTCTCAGACCTATTGATAAGCTGCTATTTGAAAGAGTGCGAACTCTTACAACAGAATCGAAGCTAGTTGAATCGATCACGGGAATTGAAGTTTCATTGAGAATTGACGCCCAAAGACAAAAGTTAAGCTTAAGAAGTGAACTGATAAATATTCTTTTGTTTCAGTTGCCCTATATTTCAAATTCGATACGCAAGAGAAAGCTTTTTTCGGAAGAGGTTATACCTATTCAAAAGCTCATTGTTGCACTTGGGAGATTGAATCATTTAGTCTCAATATCTAAAGATACATACATCAAACAATGGAGTCGCGACAGCGATGTTTTTAAGCCGGCTAATCTTGACAATGAAAAAATTATCACTCTTATAGAGGCAGCAATAAAAGAAATTGAAAGCATTTCACCGCTATCAAAGGATGATAAAAGACAACTCATTGAATATCTATATAAAGCAAAAAGTGAATTTTCCGAAAACAGTCCTTCTTGGAGTAAGATTGTTGGTGCGCTTGTAATAGCCGCTGCAATAACAAGTGGTATTGCGGACGCGCCCGGTGCATTCAAGAACATTGATACAGCAATACAGTACATAATAGGAACGTCTATTGAAAAGCATATACCAAAACAGGTGCCATTACTTATGCTTAAAAATCCGGAGCCTGAAATCGAAGAAATAGAAACGACAGAGGTTCTAAGAGTTTAACAAAAGGCTGCACAGGACTCCGGCATTGCCGCGTCCACCTGTGAGCCAAACGTTAGACTGTGAAACAATCGGGACGGTTCTATATAGTTACTGTCAATAGGTAGTGTAATGGTAAAACTAACCGCACCCCTTAAACATCCGGTCCGCCAAAGTCGCCCACTAAAGCGCCCATCTCAACAGGCTGGCCATGTGCTTTACGGGCTGAAAGATGAAAAATTGCAAAAAATGAGGAGGGCTGTTGCATGAAAAGCGAAATCATCATCCAGTTGCACAAGAATTTTGAAGACTACGCCCACGAAATAGATAGTGAAGAATTCTGGTTTGCCCGTGACCTCATGGGTTTGTTGGGATACACTAAATGGGAGAACTTTGCCAGGGTAGTAGACAAAGCAAAGATCGCATGCCGAACTTCCGGTCATTCTGTCGCCGACCATTTTCCTGACGTCAGGAAAATGGTCGATATCGGTTCCGGAGCGGGGCGGGAGATAGATGACATTGCCCTAACCCGTTATGCCTGTTATCTCATTGCCCAAAACGGCGACCCACGCAAGGATGAAATAGCCTTTGCCCAGACCTATTTTGCCGTCCAGACACGGCGGATAGAGATGATCGAGAAGCGTATTGCCGATCAGGAACGGCTCACTGCCCGCCAGAAGCTATCTCTCTCAGAGAAAGAACTCTCAGGAATCATCTTTGAGCGAATAGGTGACAACCGCGGTTTTGCCCGTATTCGCAGCAAGGGTGATGCCGCCTTGTTTGGCGGGAAAAGCACCCAACAAATGAAAGATCGTTTAAGCATTCCAGACGGTCGCTCACTAGCTGATTTTTTGCCCACTATTACTATCAAAGCCAAAGATTTTGCAACAGAGATAACCAACTTCAATATTAGGCGTGACGATCTGCGTTATGAGGGAGAGATTGCCAGTGAGCATGTCAAAAACAATCTTGATGTGCGAAAAGTGCTGACCAATCGGGGCATCAAACCGGAAGAACTTCCGCCAGCTGAAGACATCAAAAAGCTTGAGCGCAGAGTCAAATCTGAAGAAAAACAGATTGTGAAACATGCAGCGAAGGCAAAAAGGCTTAAATAGAGGACTGGAAAGGAAGTTGAACATAAGAGGTTTATATGGAAAAAATTCTTATTGCAGATGACGAGGAGTCCATCAGGTTTGTCCTGAGAAAGGCTATGGAGAAAAAGGGTTACTCCGTGGACCTTGCCGAGGATGGCATCCAGGCCCTTGAGAAGATCAAGGGCGAGAGGTATTCCCTTATCTTCATGGATATCATGATGCCTGGAGAGAGCGGCCTGGATATACTTACAAAGGTAACGGATACCCCTGTGATAATCATGACCGCCCAGGACACCATGAAAAATGCCGTAGAGGCCATGAAGAGGGGGGCGTACGATTATATAACAAAGCCTTTTGACATAGAGGAAGTGAATATCCTGGCCGCAAGGGCCATAAATGCGTGGAAACTGTCGAAAGAGGTGGCTGAGCTTAAAAGGGAGATAAAGGGGAAGTATGCCGTAGGCGGCGAGATCGTTGGAAAGAGCGAGGCCATGAAGCAGCTCTATAAGCTTATCGGAAAGGTTTCCGCCAGCGACCTGACGGTCCTCATCCAGGGTGAGAGCGGAACAGGCAAGGAACTGATTGCAAGGGCCATCCATTACCACAGCAACCGCGGGAACGGGCCGTTTATTGCGGTAAACTCTTCCGCCATCCCCAAGGACCTGCTGGAGAGCGAGGTCTTCGGCCATGAAAAAGGGGCCTTTACAGGCGCCCACGAAAGGAAGATCGGCAAATTCGAGGTGGCGGATGGCGGTACCCTGTTTCTGGACGAGATAGGGGATATGCCGGTAGACCTGCAGGCCAAGATATTAAGGGTCATCCAGGAGAAGGAATTTGAGCGGGTGGGGGGTAACAAGCCGATACGCGCGGATATCAGGATAGTCACTGCTACAAACCGGAATCTGGAAACAGCCATCCGGGAAGGAAGGTTCAGGGAAGACCTCTATTACAGGCTTAACGTTGTCCCTGTCATTGTCCCCCCTCTAAGAGAAAGGAAGGGAGATATATCCTTACTTGCAGAACACTTCCTGAGGAGATTCAGGGATGAGCTGGATGTCGAAGAAAAGGGGATGACCCCTGAGGCGATGAGGATACTGAACAGTTATGAATGGCCCGGAAATGTGAGAGAGCTGGAAAATACTGTCAAGAGGGCCATGGTCATGTCATCAGGGAGCAAGATCCTTCCGGAGGACCTTCCAACCGCAATATTCGGAGAGCCTCACGTCAAGGCAGCCAGATTCAAGTCATTGGACGAGCTATGGGAGGAGAAACTCAAGACCTTTGTGGATAAAGGGGACTGCCTCAAGATGAAAGACCTCTATGATCTTGTAATTAAGCAAGTAGAGAGGCCCCTTCTCAGGTTTATCCTGGAAAAGACCAAGGGGAACCAGGTAAAGGCCTCGGAGATCTTAGGGATAAACAGAAATACTTTGAGGAAAAAGCTGGCAGAGCTTGAAATAGATGCCAATGGGAATCCTCTCCCGCCAAAGAAGCCGGGCAGGAAAATCCAGAGAGGAGCCAGATAAGGATCCATTTATGCTCGCAGAGATGCTGATAAGTCCCGGACATATGGAATTGCGAGAAGTGGAGATGCCAAAGGCGGGACCCGGAGAGGTCGTATTGAAGGTAGAGGCAGCCCTTACATGCGGCACAGACCTGAAGGCCTTCAGGAGAGGGCATCCTAAGATACCTTTGCCTTCACTCTTTGGCCACGAGTTCTCCGGCACAGTGGTGGAAGCTGGGGAAGATGTGGATCGCTTCAAGGTTGGCGACCAGGTCATGAGCGTCCACTCCTCTCCATGCAACACCTGCTTTTACTGCCTTAAAGGGCAGCAAAACCTTTGCGACAGTGTGATGGATACCAAGGTCCTTGGGGCATATGCAGAATATATCAAGCTGCCAAGGCATATAGTGGATCAGAATGCCTTTATAAAGTCTCCAAACATCTCCTTCCCTGAGGCTGCAATGCTGGAGCCTCTTGCCAGCGTTATTTACGGGCTGGAACAGTTCAGGATTTCAAGCGACGATACCGTGGCTGTGCTCGGCGCCGGCCCCATCGGGCTGCTGCAAGTAGCAACCCTAAAGGCATATGGTGTTAAAAAGATAATCCTCGCAGGAAGGCACAAGATCAGGCTGGATACGAGTTTAACCCTTGGAGCTGACAAGATAATTGATGTGGATGAAAATGAGCTGACTCCGGCAATACTTGATGAGACAGTCGGACGTGGAGCAGACCTGGTTATAGAATCCACCGGCAGGCCTGATGTATGGGAATCAACATTATCAATGGTGCGCAAGGGAGGGAATATATTGTTGTTCGGCGGCTGTCCCGAAGGAAGCCGTGCCTGCTTTGACACCAAGCGTCTTCATTACGATGAAATCACCTTAAAAGGGGTATTCCACTTTACCCCCGCAGCAGTGAAAAAGGCGTACGAGATGCTTTCATCAGGGAAGATAAACGTAAAGCCCTTGATAACGGCTGAACTGCCATTAAAAGAACTGCCGCGGGCATTTGAACTGCTCATGGCAGGAGAAGGGATAAAGTACGCGATAATACCATGACAAAAACGATGAAGGCCGCGGTGGCCTATGACTTTAAAGATATACGCATCGAAGAGATACCTGTCCCGGATGTGGGGCCAAGGGAGGCGCTGGTTAAGGTCTCCGCGTGCGGGATATGCTCCGGGGATGTGATGCCCTGGTACATCAGGAAGAAGGCCCCTATAGTCCTTGGGCATGAGCCTGCGGGGACCATCGTTGAGGTCGGGAACGAGGTAAAGGACTTCAAGGTCGGAGACCGGGTTGCCATGCACCATCATGCACCATGCTTCAACTGCCGCTTCTGCAGGAGGGGCGATTACGTCCAGTGCGACACCTGGAGGAAGAGCAGGCTGTTTCCTGGCGGCATGGCCGAATATGTAAAGGTGCCGGAGGAGAACCTTCAAGGTGACACGCTTTTGATTCCAGAAGGCGTCTCTATGGAGGACGCGACCCTGACCGAGCCGACTGCCTGCGTGGTAAAGGGGTTCAAGAGGGCGAGGATCAGGCCGGGGGACATAGTCTTGGTACAGGGCCTCGGCACAATGGGGCAGCTAAACATACTCCTTGCCAGGCATTACGGCGCAAAGATGGTGATAGCCGCCGATTTTAATAAATTTAGATGCGACTATGCAAGGAAGATGGGAGCAGATGTTGTCGTCAATCTTTCAGAGCAAGAGCTGTTTCAGGCAGTTCAAGCCGCTACCGGCGGGGCAATGGCGGACATTGTGGTAGTGGGGCCAAGTTCCATAAAGGCGATGGAGGAGGCGATAAGGTGCTGCGGGAGGGGCGGGACCGTCCTTCTCTTTACACCTACGCCGAAAGAGGACAACCTTCTTCTAAACCCTCACGACATATATTTTAACGAGATATCTCTTGTCCCTTCATACTCCTGCGGCCCCTTCGACACAAGAGAGGCGCTGGAGCTGATTGAGATGGGAGTGGTGAGCGCGGAAAAGATCGTTACCCACAGATACCCGCTTGAACAGGCCGGAGAAGCTTTTAATACAACGGCGGATGCGAGGGATTCGATAAAGACGCTTGTGTTGATGTGAATTGATACTTTATTCATCATGTGGTTAGAGCAAAGCGTAGAAGCGAACCAGCCAAACTCCTTGACAGTTTTAGTTATGTGCTGATAATCTCTTATAAAGAAAAAGATGTTAGGAGGTAAAACAATATGGGACATGCAAGGGCTATGGAGAAAGACATCTTTGTCGATGTTATAGAAAAGATACAGTCACTTACCGAATCTCAACAGAGGTTTCTCCAAGATATGTTGGCAGGTCGTGAAAAGGTCTCAGCAGTACCAAAGAAGAAGCTCCTCAAAAAGAGCTTTGGCATATGGGCAGACAGGAAGGACATAAAAAACAGCATAGAATATGTAGATGAACTCCGCCAAGGTTGGGAATCTCGTCTTGAGAGGATAAAGGGTTGATGCACAAGTCCTTGCTCATAGACAGTGACATACTAATTGACCATCTTAGGAAAGAAAAGAAGGCCCTCGATTTCCTCGATGCAGAGATAGAGAAGGGCTCCCTCCTCTTTCTTTCCATCATCAGCCGGACAGAGATTTATGCTGGGATAAGAAAGGGAGAAGAAGAGATAGTTAGCAGCCTATTTGAGATAATAACACCGCTAAATATTGATACCGCAATCGCTGATACGGCAGGTGAATATCTGAGGAGGTTCAGCAAGAGCCACACCTTAAATATTGGGGATGCCGTCATAGCCGCAACTGCAAGCGAGATGGTGTTAAGCCTTGTAACAAGGAATGTGAAACATTATCCGATGAAGGATATTTCGGTTTTGAAGCCATATTAAAGCGTGTCTTCACCTCCAAAAAATATTGCCAGAAGCGGTTCTGTCGGCGATGGGATTGAAATTTAAACCGGGGGTTGTTCCTGGATTTTTCAAAATGTTGAAATCAAGATAGTTTTTTTATGAAATAATTTGAACATGAAAAGGGTTGCGTCTCTTTTCACCACCTTTTCCACAAGGAATAGACTATGCCCATTAACTTTGAACCAACCCGCAGTTTTGGATATCGCTTTGTGCGTTATACCGTGCTGCCAGAAGTAGCCAAGGAAGTTGCTGCACTTGGCGAAGAGTCGTTCTTGCTTCGCGAAATTGCTTGGCCGATTATCGATCGCCTGCTGACTGAGGAGCAGCAAGCAGTCCGAGTTCCCAGAGCGCAGTCCGAAGGCGACGACAGCATGTATAGCATTATTCGGTTTTACGTCAATTTTCTCGCCAAAGGGCTTGATCTTTATCAGTCGATGGGCAGGGGTTACTTCCGCGTTCGTACAGAAGAAGATATTTCTGAAGATGCATTGGTCGATGCAGCGATTGAAAGTGGTGATGAAGAAGCGTGCGAATTCGATGGGTGGATTTACGTGTTTAGCTTTCCTTTAATCGTCAAAACAGATGCGGTATTCCCCATCAAAATTGGGAAAACAGTTGGTGATGTGGAGGTACGGGTCGCCGAGCAAGTTAAGGGGTCGGCATATTTCGAGCAGCCCATTATCCTAGGTCGCTGGAAAGTCAAGCGCGTTGGCCCGACCGAATTGGCGATTCACAACGTCTTGAAGGCACGCAACAAGTGGAGAGAGAACGCGCCTGGCCGTGAGTGGTTTGATGCTTCCGTTGCGGAGGTCGAATCGATCATCAACTTTGTTAGTAGCTAAGACAAATAGGGTCAGCGACCATAAAAGAGCGCCGCGAGAAAAAGGGGACTTCCAATAAACGTCTTTTTTCCGGTGGGCATAGCCCACCCTACCTCCGAGAAGCCCGCTTTTGTCCAAAATGGCGCCTACACAGTAACCCACTCTCACCTTAATCCTCGACCCACTGGGCATAAATCCCAGAGGGAGAGGAGACATTTTTTTTAAACAAAACGATGGATCCGTTGCGCCGAGATGATCTCTGTATTCATTCCAGCCTCGTGCAATCCGCCGCAATACCGCCCGTGCTCCATTTTAATGCAACAGTCCATGGCGGTGAGCAGGCCGGCCTTTCGTGCCATCTCGGCAGCCTCTTCGTTAATTATCTTTAGCTGCAACCATACAGCCTTTGCCTTAATGGCGATTGCTTCCTGCACTATCTCCAGACAATCATTGGAGGGCCGGAATATATCCACCAGGTCCACAGGTTCGGGAATGCTCTTCAGGTTGGGGTAACATGTTTCGCCAAGTATCCGGTCCGCCCTGGGGTTTACAGGTATGATCCTGTATCCTGCGGAACGCATATACGATGCGACGAAATAGCTGGCCCTCTGCTTGTCGGTGGAGAGCCCCACAATTGCGATGGTCTTGCATTCGTTTAATATCTTCCGGATGTCATCCGGGTTTTGATACAGTTCCTTCTGCTCTTTCGTGAGCGTAGAGTTAAGATTTATAGCGCATGAAACGCCTGATCCAGATCCCATAGCAGGTCCTCCACATTTTCGATTCCGATTGATAGGCGGATAAGTTCCGGCCCCACTCCGCACTCTTTCAGCTCCTGGTCGGTAAGCTGCTGGTGAGTGGTAGAGGCAGGATGTATTACAAGGCTGCGCACATCGCCGATATTTGCCAGGTGACTGAACAGCTTTAAGCTCTCGATAAACTTCTTCCCGGAGATACGCACATCTCCGCCTGCCTTCTCTTTAAGCCCGAAGGAAAAGACCGCACCTGGGCCTCGCGGCATATACTTCCTGGCCAAATCATATTGGGGATGACTTGGCAGACCTGCATATGATACCCACGCAACCTTCGGGTGCTCTTCCAGGAACCTGGCTAGTTTCATAGCATTGTCCACATGCCTGTCCATCCGAAGAGACAGGGTTTCAAGCCCTTGTATCAACAGGAATGCGTTCATAGGTGAGAGACAGCAACCTACGTCACGCACCGTCTCAACCCTTAATTTCATTAAAAATGCATAGTGGCCGAATGTGTCGAAGAAGCGCAGATTATGGTACTTCGGCGAAGGATCGGCAACGGCTGGAAAACGCGAATAGTCGAATTTCCCGGAGTCAAGGACCACCCCTCCCAGCGAATTGCCATGTCCCCCAATAAACTTGGTGGCGGAATAGACCACAATGGTGGCCCCGAACTCCATGGGACGGCATAGGTACGGCGTTGCCATAGTATTGTCTATGATGAGAGGAATGCAGTGTTGGGCTGCCAGAGCCCCCACTTTTTCCAGGTCAAGGATGCTTCCCTTGGGATTCCCTATCAATTCGCCGTAAAGGGCCCGTGTGCGGGGAGTGATCGCCCTCTCCCATGCACCAATATCTGTGGGGTCTACAAAGGTCACGGAGATCCCCATTCTTTTCAGGGTATACGTAAACTGGATCAGGGTCCCGCCGTAAAGATGAGATGATGAGACCACTTCGTCCCCAGGCTCAAGAAGGGTCATAAAAACGGCAAGTTGCGCCGACATGCCTGTTGTTGTGGCCACAGCCCCTGTCGCCCCCTCCAGCGCCGCCATCCGCTCCTCAAATACCGCAACGGTCGGGTTGCTTATACGGGAATAGATATGGCCGTACTGTTTAAGGTCAAAAAGCTCTGCTGCATGGTCTGCGTCAAAAAACACGAATGAAGAGGTCTGATAAATAGGAACCGCACGAGCCCCAGCCTGTGAGTCTGGGATGTGGCCTGCGTGTACCATCCGCGTATCAAACCCAAATTCCTTTTCCTGTTTCATTTCCTTAACTCCTTATAAATGCCGCTATCTCCGGCTTCCTGCATAGCGATTTAAGATCATCCTGATTCGGACGGGTTGGCCGGTCGCGTTCTACGTTCACTATACAATAAAAACCAAGGGGCTTGTCCGAGGTCGCCCTGAATTGATGCCAGGCATGAGCGGGAATTGCCATGACATCATTCTCCCGGACACTGTGGATCGTATCCCCTATCAGCACATGACCTTCACCTCTCACAATGACCACGAGGTGCAGATGCTCATGATGCTCCAAGGTCGAATGACCGCCGGACGCGATCTCAAAATATCTCAGCTGGCAGGGGATGTCCCCCGACCCTTCAAACAATATCTGCCGGGTGATGTCCTTGAAACAGCCCCCTTCCTCCTTATAAGCCAGGATAGGAATATTTTCCCAACGTAAATTTCCCTTATGACGTACCAGCATGACTTAAACTCCTTATAGCGCCGAATTACAATCCCGGTGCTTTTGTCGCTCATATCTCCTATTTACAGTTATATAGCTTAACTGAAAATATGCCACGATTGCAAATAAAATCCTTTTAGAAGTATAGTATCCTCTTTCATTTCGCTCAGCTTGGTTCGGGTGGGGATGGAGTAAATAAGGTATTTTCAGGTGGGGAAAACTGTGCGAAAAAACTTGCCATGTGATAGTGCATATGCTATCATTATTCCATGAAGAAGGAGATCCTGCTGAATCCGGCTAATGTGGCATTTAAAGATCTGCTTGAGATATGCCGCAGACATTTTGGAGAGCCGAGGATAAAAGGAAGCCATCACATCTTCAAAACCCCCTGGCAGGGAGACCCAAGGATCAATATCCAGAAAGACGGAAAGATGGCCAAGCCGTATCAGGTAAGAATGGTGCAGAAGGCATTGGAAAAACTGGAGGAACAAAAAGATGAAGCATAAAGCAGACAAATACACTTACAGGATCGAATGGTCTGAAGAAGACAAGGCGCATCTGGCCCGCTGCCTTGAATTTCCCTCATTGGCAGCCCACGGGAAGACGTCTAAAGATGCGCTCAAGGAGGTCGAGGTCGCGGTATCCGAAACCATCAAATGGATGGAGGAAGAGCATGAGCAGATACCGGAACCGTTAGGCATGAAGAAGTTCAAGGGGAATATTACTCTCCGCGTCCCGCCGGACATCCACCGTCATCTTGCTATCCGTTCGGCTGAAGAGGGGGTTTCAATTAATCAGTATGTACTGGCGAGGTTGTGAGGTGAGATACGTAGGCAAACCCCTCGTTTTTTGCTCTGCCTATTAGGTTTTGTAAAAAGCGTAGATGCTACACCCTGTTACTCGCCTGCAAGGGCTACAGAAAATTATTGAATATCATTGGTTAGTTGAGTTAAGATAAAGAATCATTTTTTTATATGGGGGATAATATGCTGTTAGTATTTCTGGAGAGAGAGTTGCCGGATGGTAAAATTGAGTTAACTTTAAAGCAGGGTCGGGATGAATTAAAAAGGGCGATCGGGAGTAAGTTTCCCTTCCCTGAAAAATTGGTTTTAACTAAAGAGCAGAGGGAAGAGAATAAAGACAATATGAAGGACCTTTTAGCAGGAGCCTTTTGTTTGCAGGAGTTAGAGGGTGTGCCTTTTGTTGTCCAGAATGAGAAGGGAGAGACTCTCGAGGACTACTTCAAGAGTGCATATGATGGTATAGGCGGCAATGCAATTGTGTAAGTGGAGGCCGGTCTGCTCACAGCATGAAGATTTCGGCTTAAACCGCGAGATTTAGCCATTTTGCAGGGAACAGTCGCTTAATGATGCGGTTCAAGCCTTTTTACTGCATCCTTATAAACTTCCTCATCCCTTCTAAATCCAACCGCTATTGCATATACTTCTATTTCACCTTTATTGATACTGTAGACAACCCTGAAGTTATCAACCTTCAATTTCCAGAACCCTTTTAAATCACCTCTTAACGGCTTTCCATAACGTTCCGGCTCCGTTGTAAGCTTTTTTCTTATGGTCCTGATAATTCTTTGCTGGTCGTTTTTAGCAATACTCTTAAAATCTTCTGCGAAGACCAGTTCATCAATGACCACCTTGAACATTAACGGGCCCCTACTCTTCTTTCAGCCTCTTCCAATGTGATTACCTTTTTCCCTTTCCTTTCATTACGCTTCTTGGCAATGGCTCCAAGGTGGCTGTCCTCAAGTTCCTCAACGGCATTTTTCATTTTTTCGTATTCTTCATATTTCAAGAACACGCCAATAGGCTTATTTCTTTTCGTCACAATGACGCTGTGTTTCTCGATCTCCTTGAGAACAGTCCCGATATCTGTTCTAAGCTCGGCAATGCCTATAATAGCCGTATCCTCGCTAACTGTAATCATACTAAGTCCTCCTCGATTAATGTTACATTCAATTATACAATTAACATATATATTTATCAACACAATTTACAAGATGCTTTGCTGAGAAGAGTTGAGCTAAAATCCAAAATACGGGCAGCCTGGCAAAGGACTTTTTCGGGGACAGTACCAATACTGTTCGGAATGGATATTGCGGAAGACGCTAATCAGGCAAAACACCCAACTCAAGATTGCTTCGCATTGCTATGATTCTTTGTAGACGGGAATAAAGCAGTGTCGACTGGCTGTCGCAGAGAAGGCTTGTAGATT